>CANFQO010000027.1 GCA_947449135.1 Planctomycetaceae bacterium
TCTTGTTCCAGAGCAGCCGCAGGAAGCCGAAGGGAAACAGCCGGCCGTTGATCGCCTTGATCCGTGGGTTGTAGTCGAGCAGGCAGAAGACGGTGCCGATCGGTTTGCCGTTCACTTCGGCCACGAGCGCCAACTCCGGCACGATCAGGTGCCGCAGACTCTCGGCCATGTGCTTGACCTCACCCGACGAGAGCGGGACGAAGCCCCACGTTCCGCCCAGGCTTGAGTTGTAGATGTCGAGAAACATCCGCACCTCTTCGTCGAAACGACTGCGATCGAGCGGTCGGACCTTTACGCCGAACCGATCTTTCACTCCCTCCACCATCGTCGCCAGCTTGGAGTCGAGGTTGTTGAGCATCGAGATCTCGCCCCAGAAGGCGTAGAGATCCTCGATCTTCCCGAAGCCGTTGGCCTCGACCAGCTTTCCGTACCAGGGCCGGTTGTGCGTCATCATGAAGAAGGGGGGCGTTTCAAAGCCCTCGATGAGCAGTCCGCACTCGTAGTTCAGCGAGGGATTGGCCGGCCCACGGATCGTCGTCATGCCCTGTCCATGCAGCCAATCCTTTGCCGCATCGAACAGGCCGCGAGCCGCTGCCTCGTCGTCATCGCATTCGAAGAAGCCGAAGAAGCCCCGCTGCTCCTTGTACCGTTCGATGTGGCCGGCATTCACGATCGCCGTGATCCGCCCCACATCGCGGCCACCCCGCGTTGCCAGGAACGAGCGGCTTTTCGACCGCTCATAGAATGGGTGCGGCCGGAACCCGAGCAGTTCCTCCTGGGACATGACGAGCGGCGGCATCCAGCACGGGTCGTCGCGGTAGATCCGCCACGGCAGTTGGATGAACCGCGCCCGCTCCGCGCGGGTGTCCACCGGTCGAACGATGACTTCCGCCAAGGCAGGCTCCATGTCGGGGGTATGCCGTTGCTGCATCGGCTGGAAACCCTGCCCTTGCAGTAATTTCCAGCGTGCGACTGCATCATCTGCCCAGCCGTTAGGGTCGTCAACGCCGACAGCATCGCCGCCCCTGAAAGTCTGAAACCGCGGCGTCCGATGGTATACTTCAGGCTGGTTTGCACGTTCATCCACGGACGGAACGACAACCCGGCAGGATCCGGATTGTTCGGGAGTTGTCCGCCGATGATCGCCTCCTCGCATCTTCATCCGTCCACGGCATCGACTGCCGACTGTCTGGTCACGGGCGCCACCGGATTGGTCGGCAACAACGTCGTCCGCCTGCTGGTCGACCGCAATCAAAGCGTGCGAGTGCTTGTCAGGCCCGGCCAACCGCGGGAATCCAGCGGATCGACCAGGCAGGGCATTGGCGGCGGAGCGTTCGCGGCCCTCCCGGTCGATGCGGTCGCGGCCGCCCTTCACGACGAGGCCGCGATGCAACGCGCCGTCGATGGTGCGAGGGTCGTTGTTCATTCCGCGGCGATGGTCCACGTCGGCTGGCGGCACCTCGATGAGATGCGGCACGTCAACGTCGAGGGCACTCGGGTGGTGGCGCAGGCAGCCCGGCGTGCCGGCGCGAGACTGATCCACGTTTCCAGTGTCGATGCCCTCGGACTGCGCGGCGATGGTGAACCGGCCAACGAGGAGACTCCCCCCGGCGGCATGCTCGCTTGCCCCTACGTCGTGACGAAGCGTGAGGCAGAGGCTGCCGTGCTCGCGGAGATCGAGAAGGGACTCGATGCCGTGATCGTCAATCCTGTCTACATGATCGGGCCGTGGGACTGGAAGCCGTCAAGCGGCCGGATGCTTCTGGAGGTGGGGGCGGGCCGTGGCCTGTTCGCCCCTCCGGGCTCCAACGACTTCGTCGATGTCCGCGACGTCGCGCAGGGCATCCTCGCGGCAATGACCCGTGGACAGACCGGCCGTCGCTACATCCTGGGTGGCCAGCCGCTCTCCTACCTCGACGCCTGGCGGATCTTTGCCCGCGTCTCGGGCCGCATGCAGCCATTAGGCATCGCTCCCTGGCCATTCGTGCACGTGGCCGGCTGGTGCGGCGATCTCGCCGGCATGCTGTCGCACCGCGAACTGCAGGTGAATTCGGCGGCCACCGGCATGTCGATGCTGCCCCACAACTTCTCCTGTGCGCGTGCCGAGGCCGAATTAGGCTACGCGAGACGGCCCTTCGAGGCGGCGGCACAAGACGCCTGGGACTGGTTCCTGGGCCACGGCTATGTGCGGGCCCTCCGGCCGCGGACGGCGCTGGCGCGATAGCCGCTGCCCGCGGTACGATTGTCACTGGTTTACTCCCAGTGTCTACCGGTCGCGACACAGCCGCGAGCACTCCCATGCCGCATATTCTCGTTGTTGAAGACGAAGAGCATCTGGCCATCGGCATCAAATACAACCTTGAAGCAGAGGGCTTCAAGGTGACCACCGTTGGGAACGGCCAAGCGGCGCTGGCCGCAATCACGACAGCGGATGCTCCGGTCGATCTCGTCGTGCTCGATCTGATGCTGCCGGGCATGAGCGGCTACGCCGTCTGCGAGGCGATCCGTGACCAGGGTCGCGATACGCCAGTCGTGATGCTGACCGCACGGACGCTCGTGGAGGACCGGATCCGCGGTTTTGATGCCGGCACGGATGTCTATCTGCAGAAGCCGTTCGATCTCGATGAACTGCTGTCGATCGTTCGCAACCTGCTCGGCCGACAGGTCCGCCATGGTCGGCCGCCAGTCGCAGCCCAGGGGGATGACGACGAGAAAGTGAGTGCGGCTGTGGGCGGAGCGGTCTATCGCTTCGGCGATGCCGCGGTGAACTTCGACACCTGGGAGGCAAGCAGTGGCGACAAGCCGGTACGGCTTACGAATCTGGAGATGAAATTGCTGAGGTATCTGGTCGAGCACGAGGGCACGGTATCGTCCCGCAGCGACCTCCTCAAAAAGGTCTGGGGCATGGCCCGTGCGCCCGCCACGCGGACGGTCGACACGTTCATGCTCAACCTCCGCAAGTATTTCGAGGCCGATCCGGCCCGGCCGGTGCACTTCCTCTCGGTCCGTGGCATGGGCTACCGGTTCGTGAAAGGCAAGCCGGTCTTACCTGCCCAGGAGCGCGGCGGCGGCGATGCCGGGGTCGGGGCTCCGCAGGAGTGATTCGCCGACGAGCATCGCGCCGATGCCTGCCTGCTCCAACCGCTCCACGTCGGCCCGATTGCGGATGCCACTCTCCGCCACGACGACACAGTCGGCCGGCACACGGTCGCAGAGTCGGAGGACGTGGTCGAGGTCGGTCTTCATCGTATGCAGATCACGATTGTTGATACCGATGAGGGTAGCGCCGATGTCCAGCACGCGGTCGAGATGCTCCTCCGAGTGCAGTTCCACCAGCGGTGTCATGCCCAGATCGAGAATGTCGCGGTAGAGGCTCCGCAGGTGGCAGTCGTCGAGGCACTCGGCGATGAGGAGCACCGCATCGGCCCCGTGCGCCCGCGCCTCAAGCACCTGATAGCGGTCGACGACAAACTCCTTCCGCAACACGGGCAGTGGCACGGCCACGCGAGCCGACTCGAGATCGACCAGGCTGCCACCAAACCCGACGGCATCCGTGAGCACGGAGAGCGCCGCGGCCCCGGCGGCCGCATACCCGCGGACGATCTCCTCGATCGTGGCGTCAGGACGAAGCTCCCCGGCGGACGGACTCTTTCGCTTGAATTCGGCGATGAGTCTGATCGCCCCAGGAGCAGCGACCGCCGCGAAGAAGTCGCGGACCGGCGGCGCCACCGCCAGTCGGCCCTCGAGGGCCGCTGTCGGCACGCGTTCGCGTGCGAATTCGACCTCACGATGCTTTCGGGCCACGATCTTTTCGAGCAGGGTCGACATCGGGACAGCGGTTTCCGGCAGTGAAAGGGGATGTGTTGGTCGGCCTGATTCTATCATCGCCCTCACCCATTCACACCTCCGCCAGCGGCTCCGTCGCATCGCCAAACGATTGTTCGCGGCGGCCCATGGTGTCCATCATCGAGAGGTAGAGCCGGCACAGTTGTCGATTCTCAGCCTTCGAGTAGTCGAGCACGCGGCCCGAATTGATCCGACCGCCAGCGCTGCCGAGCACCGCAACCGGCAACTGGTCGTTATCGTGCTTGGAGCCGGCCATCATGCTCGAGCAGATCATGACCATCGAGTTGTCGAGCGCCGTCCGGCCCCCCTCGTCGATCGCATCAAGCCTGCGGGCGACGTGGGCCAATTGCTCCATGAAGAATTGGTTGACTTTCAGCCAGTCGTCGTTGTCGGAGTGCGAAAGCAGGTGGTGGATCATGTAGTCGATGCCTTGCGCGGGATCGTCGGCACGCGGCAGGTTCGGGAACCGCAGGGCCGAATGGTCGTTGTTGAGCTTGAGTGTGACGATCCGCGTGGTATCGGTCTGGAAGGCGAGCACGAGGATGTCGCACATCAGCCGCATGTGCTCAGCAATGTCCTGTGGGATGCCATCGGCAGGCCTGGGCATGTCTGGCTTGTTCAGCGTCGGCTTCCAACCCTGGAGCTCCCCCCGCTCTCCTGCGGTGGCTATCCGCTGTTCGACATCGCGGACGCTCTCGAGGTATTCGTCGAGTTTGCGGCGATCGGCGGCGCTGATTCGCCGTCGCAGATCTCCGGCCTCCTCGATGACGGCGTCAAGGACACTTTCGTCCCCCTTCTCCGTGCCCTCCTTGAAGAGCCGGTCGAAGGCGAGGGCCGGATAGAGCTCCAGCGGCGTCGGCGTCGTCGGCGAACTCCACGAGATGTGGGAGCTGTAGAGCATCGAGTAGTTTTTGTGCACTGAGGGGTTCGACTTCTCGCAGCCGAGCACGAGGCTCGGCACCTTCGTCGAACGGCCGTATGACTGGGCGATCAATTGGTCGAAACTCGTGCCGGAGCGGATGTCGCCGCCGGAGGCCAGTGGTGCGCCGGAGAGGAGGTTGCCCGTCTGCGAGCTGTGGATGTTGCCCTTTCTCGCCTGCTCGTTGTAGAGCCCCTTCACGAAGAGCAGCTTCTCGCGGAAGCCGGCGATTGGCTCGAGCACCTTGCCGAGCTTCATGTCGGCCCCCGATCCCTCGGCCCACCATTCCTTCGAATGGAAGCCGTTGCCCGCAAAGAGAACGGCCAACCGCACCGGCGGCTCGCTTCCAACGGCCCCCGGCTTTGCCTCGTCACCCCAGACGGCGAGCGACTCCATCCAGGGCAGCGCGATGGTGACACCCAGCCCGCGGAGCATCGCGCGTCGCGTGAAACGGTGGTTGGTCATACGTGGTCCCTCCCATGATGGCCGTCATCGCGGCTCCAGCGCAGCATTCTACTCGGTCGTGAGTTCGTCAGCGTGTGCGGCGTCCTGCCCGCGGATCTCGCGAAATTGCCGGCTCGATACGATCGCCTCGATCGCCACGTGGACGCGGTGGCCATTGGCCGCCAGCGTCGCCTGAATCTCGTCGAGCAGCGGCTCATCGGAGAGTTGCACCGATCGGCCCAGAGCGTAGCCCAAAAGCTTGCGGCAGAACTGCCGCTCGAATGCGTCGCGGCGGTCGTTGAGCAGGTAGCTGCGGAGCCCCTCGGGGCCTTCGATCGGCGTGCCGTCCATGAGCGTCGTGGCGGCGTCGATCGGATGGCCAGCAGCGTCCTGCGTGCGGAACCTCCCGATGGCGTCGTATGTCTCGAGCGCGAATCCAAATGGATCGATCCGCATGTGGCACTTTGCGCACGCGGCATCACTCGAATGCCTTGCGATCAGCTGTCGCTCGGTGAGACCCTCGGGCACAGTCTCCGCCAACAGCGGCACGTTCTTGGGTGGCTTGGGCAGCTTCTCGCCCAGGATCACCTCGCTGAGCCAGTTGCCTCGCAGGATCGGGCTGGTCCGCGATGCCCCCGCCTGCGTCGCGAGCGTGGTGGCGAGTCCGAGGATGCCACCGCGGCCATGCTGTCGCACCCCGTCGACTCGCCGCCACTGCGGGCCCGCAACTCCAACGATGGAATAGTGCTTCGCAAGGTCTTCGTTCAGGAACGTGTGGTCAGCGTCGACCAGCGACAGGATCGAGCGATCGTTCTGGAAGAAGTCGGCGAGGAATAGGATCGTCTCCTCCTGCATGGCCCCGCGCAGGGCCGCGAACGTGGGGAACACCTCCTCACTCTTCTCGTCGTGCTCGGCGAAGCCGTGGACGTGGAGCCACTGCGTGCCGAATTCCTCAGCGAGCCGCCGCGACTTCCCGTCATGAAGCATCCGCCGCGTCTGGGCGAGAAGGGTCTCGGGCTCGTGCAACCGCCCAGCCGCGGCCATCTGCAAAAGCTCCGGGTCGGGCAGCGACGACCAAAGGAAATAACTCAGCCGCGTCGCCAGCTCGGCATCGCTCACCGGCTGAGGCCCAGCCCCCAGCCCCGGCGACTCCGCCTTGTAGAGGAAGGCCGGGGACACGAGCACGCGGGCGAGCGTCAGGGCGAAGGCCTGCTCGTGCGGGAGATCATCGCGGCGGAGTTCGGCATACAGATCGCGGAGTTCCCGCATCTCTTTCGGATGAAGCGGCCTTCGGTAGGCCCGTGCCGCGAAGTCGACGAGCCTCTCAAGATGGAGTGGCTCAGCAGCGGACATTCGTTGCAGGAAGGCCGCGGCTCGGGCCTCGAGCGCCGGTCGCAACGATGTGAACGAATTGACGATGTCGTTGCGATCCTGCGACGCGTAGCCCAAGAGCTGCTCGTACGCATCGACCAGCTCCACCGGCTCCTGGCTGATGAAGAGCAACTCGTCCCAGAGCCTGTCGAGCTCTTGTCCCTGTGGTTCGTCGAGCATGAGCCTTCGCAGCTGATCATCCTCCCGGTAGAAGAGGTTGAACGTGATGACCTCGTCGACCGGCACGATCCGGGCGTAACAGAGGGCCTTCGGGAAGAGACCGCGGAAGTCGTCGCATGCAGACTCGAAGCGTCGCCAGGCGGCGGAGTCTTTGCGGGCCACCACCGGCTCGGACGGACTCACAGCGTCTTCCCTTGCAGGCAGGTCGTCGCCGGCAAGGACGCCGGCCTGCAGTTGCACGTCAGCTTCGGTCCCGGCCTGCGGATGGATTGAGCCCGCCGTCACCAACTCGTAGCCCACGGCGAGTTCAGCCGGAATCGTGACTCTGAAAGCAGCGGGGGCCTTCCCGCAGAGATCTGTGGAAGCAACCGGCAGCCCCTCTGGATGCCGACCAAAGAGCTTGGGATCGATGCCCACGGTCTCGCCACCGCCGTCGCCAGCGTCTCCTCCCTCCGCATCGGCGTGCAGATCGATGCGGGCCAGCAGCGGCCCGGTGGCGGAGAGAAGGGTGCGGCGAAGATCGACATCGGGCGAGTCCTTCGGCAGATCCGCTTCGCTTCCTCTCAACAGACTTTCGATTTCGGAGGCCAGCAGACCTCGGTCCCCCAACTCGGCTGCCGCCATCCAACGGGCCAGCAGCGATCCGTCGGGAACAGTCCAGACGGTGTGCGGTGCATCGGCCTCTGGTGCGACGACACGGAGGTACGTGAGCCAGCCGGAAAGCACTCGCGGATCGACGGCGTGCTTCTGCGACAGTTCCGCAATCACGGCCTCGGCTCTCTCAGCGTTGTCGGCGCCGTTGGGTTTGATCGGCGGCTCGATCGCCGCGGCCTCGGCCGCGGCCGCAAGGCACTGCGAGGCGGTCGCAGCGACCCGCTTCCGCTGCGAGGCAAGCGCGGACACCATCGGCCGCACGAGCCGCAGCGGCAGGTCGGCCCGACCGGGGGCCACGAGCCGTGGGTTTTCCCACACGAAGAAGTCCTGGTCGCAGCCGTCACCGGCATCGGTGGTGGTGAGAAACAGCGTGATCTCTTTCACACCCTCCGGCACCGCGAGTTTCACTCGAAACTCCTGCCGCTCCACCAGCGGCGTGACCGCCTCCATCCACGAAGCCGGACCATCGGGCCGGCCAAACTGCCTGGCGATCTGGCCGACGTGGTTGAATTTCCAGACAGCGTCCTGCCACCGTGCGACGAATGCGGTGACATCGGCGGAGGTTTCAGGAGTTGCGGTGCTCCAGCGAGCCCGCAGCGAGTCGAGGATCAATGAAGGTCCGGCAGTTGGCCGAGTCAGCGCCAGCCACAGCGCGGCCAGATATTTTGGATTCAAACCCTGGTTACGCGCCACGTCCGCAACCGCATCGGCCCGTTGCTTCAGCCGTTCCCGTTCGGCAAGGGTCGTGTGCAGGTATTTTTCTGTCGGCAAAAATCCCTCGTGGCCCGTGTCGAGCCTGATCCCCTGCTCGACGGTCGTCTGCGCCGCGGCGGCGGCAGTATCGAGCGGCTGTGTGAATCGCCCGTAGAAGTCACGCAGTCGGGCAAGTGCCTCGTCGGTCCAGTCGCGGCGGGAGTCTCCTTTGGAAAACCGGAGGCCATCGGGCAGCAACACGGCGTGATCGGCCACTGCCTTCGCGGCGTCGAGATACTTGGTCACAAGCGCCGGCGACATCACCAGCGACTGCCCCGTGTTCGTAAAGCCTTCGCCAGCCCCGCCATCAGCGGGAAACTCGTCTGCGGGATCGAGCGTGCTGACACCGGTGAGGTCGCGGATCGTCCAGGTGTATTCCGCGTTGTTGAGCCGCCGGAGCACGACACGGCCTGGGTCGCCGGCATGCACAACCGCTTCAGCGGCGAGAAACGCCCGCAGCCCCTGCCGCAACGATTCCCGTTCGGCCTCAGTCGGCTGATCGGCGTCGGGCGGCGGCATCTGTCCGTCGGCGACAACCTCGGCCACACGCTGCCACATATTCATCCGCGCTCGCATGTCGGCAAGCGTGTCGAACGACGCCAAGTCGACGTCGCCCTCGACGACGCCACCGGCATGGCAGTCGTGGCAATACCGGATCAGGAGCGGTCCAACCCGTAGAGCAAACGCCGCGTGGGCATCATCGGCAGCCGAGGCCGTTCCACTCGGGCCTGCCGCCATCAGCGACAAGCAGGCGGCGAACGCACATCGAATCCACCGGACTCCGCATGGCTGGCAGTTGGCGAAAGGGTGGGCTCGCATGCAAACCTCCCAGCCACTTCCAAGGGCTTACTTCCAAGCGCTCACTTCGTGTCGCCGTCGCCAAGCCTCTTCATCAGCTTGTCGTGTTCTGCCTGGGCTTTCGCGAGCGCCGCGTTGATCTTCTGGCAGTGCTGCTGTGCGGTCTTCGCGTCGATCTTCTCGCCCGAGTGGTGTTCGTCCAGGGCTTCATGGTGGGCCTTGGCCTCGGCGAGGTTCCGTTCGACGTCGTCGATGAGTTCAAGCGACTCGGTGTCCTTGATCGCTGCCGCGTGCTTTCGCATCTTGCCGAGATAGCGGCCCAGCTTTTCGATGTAGTTCCCGATCGTGTCACTCGCCTCCTCGGCCACTTCTCGATCGACCACGCCGGCCGGCGTCGCCACAGCCGCGGCACTCGCTGCGACTGTCGGCGAAGCGGCAGCCGGCTGGGCCACCGGGGTCTGCACGCTGCTGAGATACTGGCTGTAGTGATCGACGTTCTGGCGGGCGCTGTGGAACGAACTGTGGGCACTGCTCCCGTAGAAGTTGTACTGGCCGCCGGCCTTCGCCCCGGCATTGGCCTGAGCCAGTGCGGCCTGTGCGGCCAGCGACAATCCGATGGTCAGAACAAAAACAAGGCCGACGGTCTTCGTGGCTGCTCGCATCACTTCAAGCTCCTTTTGGAAAATCAGGTCCCTCTCCCGTCGCTTTGAGTTCCTGATACACGAGAGTGTAGCACTGTGCTGGAGGGTTTGAGCAGAAGGGAACGGGCCGTATTGGTTCGCCGGTCTGCGGCATGCTCGTCGCCGGCGGACTTTGCCGTTGCATGCTCGTGGGCCCTGGTGCGTCCTGCGTTGCAGGCAAAGTGCACCGGCTCCTGCACGTGCCTCCGACCGTCTCCTCAGCATCTGGAGATTTCACGCGGCCCTCTGAATCGAAGGGGCCGCGGGATGGCCAATTCCCTGTCAATCAATGCCGGAAGTGACGCCGTGATGTGAACACCATCGGGATGCCGGCCGTGTCGGCGGCAGCGATCACCTCGGCGTCACGCTTCGAGCCGCCCGGCTGAATCACGGCCGCGATGCCAGCCCGCGCGATCAGGTCGATCGAATCTGGGAACGGGAAGAAGGCATCGGACGCCAGAACGCTGCCCCGCACCCGATCCCCCGCCTTCTCCAGCGCGATCCGCACGGCGTCCACACGGCTGGTCTGGCCCAGTCCAGCCCCCACCAGGCTCGTTCCCTTACAGACCGCGATCGCGTTACTCGTGAGGCGACGCACGATCGTGAAGGCAAAGTCGAGCGACTGGGTCAGCGCAGGCGCAGGCGCCGCCTTCGTGACCACCCGCCAGGTCGCGGGATCATCGCAGGCAGTGTCGGGACGCTGGGCCAACAGCGCGCCGGCGATGCTCCGCAGTTCCAGGCCTCCCGTCGCCTCCCAGGGGTCGCCTGCCGGCACCTCCACCAGTCGCACGCTGCCCTTCCAGGTGGGCCGCGTGGTGATCAACTCAACCGCTTCCGGCTCGAAGGCTGGCGCGGCGATCACCTCCACAAACAACCCCGGGGCAAGGAGCACCTCGGCGCAGCCGCGGTCGAACGTCCGATTGACGGCCACGATCGAGCCGAAAGCACTGGTGGGATCTGCCGCCATCGCGGTGGCCAGCGCTTCGGCGGCTGTTGCACCGGCAGCTGCACCGCACGGATTCGTGTGCTTCACGACCACGGCCGCCGGTTCGGCAAGCAAGCCGGCCAGCCGCGTGGCTCCGTCGAGATCGAGCAGGTTGTTGTAGGAGAGTTCCTTGCCGGAGAGTTGCTTGAGCCCCGCCAGCCCAAGGTGTGTCCCCACCGGAGCAAAGAGCGCCGCCGACTGGTGCGGGTTTTCTCCATATCGCAGCGGCAGCCGCCGTTCCAGATCCAGGGAGAGCCTGCTGGGGAGCGGCGGTTCGTCGCCATCGTCTTTCTCGATGGTGGCCACGGCCGTGGGCTGGCTCGAGGTGGCATGAAGATCGGCGTGGCGGGCCATCCAGGCCGCGATGGCCGTGTCGTAGACGGCCGTCCGCTCGAAGGCGCGGGCAGCCAACCGCCTACGCTGGGCCAGCGTGGTGCCGCCGCTGCCGAGCGCGGCGAGAAAATCGTCGTACTGATCGGGGCTGGTCACCACGGCGGTGAATGCATGGTTCTTGGCCGCGGCCCGCACGAGGCTGGGACCGCCGACATCGATCAGTTCGATCGCCTCGCCGGCGGTGCAATCGGGCCGGGAGACAGCCGCTTCGAACGCGTAGAGGTTGACGATCACGGCGTCGAACATGTCGATGCCGTGGTCGGCGAGGACGGCCCGGTCATCGGCGCGGTCGTGGCGGGCGAGCACCCCCGCAAAGATCCGCGGGTGGAGCGTCTTGACGCGACCGTCGAGAATCTCGGGGAAGGACGTGATGGCCGAAACGTCCTCGACCTCGAGTCCGTGGCTGACGAGCGCCGCGCTCGTGCCGCCGGTGCTCACGACGCGGACGCCCGCCGCCTTCAAGCCGGCAGCCAGGCGGCCGAGGCCGGTCTTGTCGAACACGCTCACCAGCACGCGACGGATGGGAACGACATCAACAGCGGGCGTGTTGGCCGCCTGAGAAGCATGGGCATGTGTTGGATTCATGCCGTCGATTAGACCACTCCTGCCACGATCGAAAAGGGGGCGTCACGCCGCGGCGTATTCGTCGAGCAGGGACTCGATCCGGGCGAAGACATCAGCCATCTGCTCCGCATCGGGCAGGAGGGTGACCCGGAAGTGGTCGCGGTAGGGCACGTTGAAGCTCGATCCCGGCGCCACCAGCACGTGCTTCCGCTCCAGCAGATCAAGCGCAAACGCCTGGTCATTGAAGGCCTTCTCGCCACCCGGCAGGCGGTCGGCATGCACGCGCACGAAGGCATACATCGCCCCCTGCGGCGTCACCACCGACAGATACCTGCTCCGTGCCGCCGCATCCAGCACCGCAGCACGGGTGGCATGCAGTCGGCCGCCCGCCCGCGTGAGATCGAAGATCGACTGGCGTCCGCCAAGCGCCGTCTGCACGGCGTATTGGCCCGGCACGTTTGAACAGAGGCGGAGCGACGCGAGCAATTCCACCGCCTGAATGTAGTCCCGGGCATGCTCCCGTTCGCCGGAGCATACGAGCCAGCCCACGCGGAGCCCGCAGGCGCGGTAGATCTTGCTGAGTCCGCCAAACGTGAGGCAGAGCGTGTTTTTCGCCAGCGTCGCTGCCGGCACGAACTCCGCATCGTCGTAGAGCATCTCGTCGTAGATCTCGTCGGCGCAGAAGACCAGGTGCCGTCGCTCAGCGATGCCGGCCAGCGCCGCAAGCGTCTCCCTCGGGTAGACAGCGCCGGTGGGATTATTGGGGTTGATGACCACCAGGGCCCGCGTGCGGTCTGTGACGAGCGATTCCACCTCGGCCGGATCAGGCACGAAGCCGTTCTCGGGCCGGCAGGGATAGTGCACCGCCTTCGCGCCGTGAATCACGACCGACGCCGTCCAGAGGGGATAGTCGGGGCTCGGCACCAGCACCTCGTCACCCGGATTGAGCAACGCCCGCATGGCGAGCATGATCAGTTCGGAGACGCCGTTGCCCATGAAGACGTCGTCGGCAGTGACATCCATGACGCCGCGGTTTTGCTGCTGCATCACCACCGCCTCGCGGGCCGGAAAGATCCCCTTCTGATGCGAGTAGGGATCGGCCTGATGGAGGTTCTCCACGATGGCCACCCGCATCGATCCAGGCATGCGGAAGCCGAAGGCGCCGGGATTGCCGATGTTGAGCTTGACGATCTCGTGCCCTTCGCGCTCCAACTGCTCCGCGCGGCGGGCCAAGGCTCCGCGAATCTCGTACTTGACGTCGTGCAGGTGCTCGGAGGCACGCAGGATGGGAAGGCTCATGGCTGGGCGCGGCTCTGCCGTGGCTGGAAGGGGCTGAAAACCCTCAATCATAACGCGGGCTAAAGGCTGCAGCCAAAAAGCGGAATACAGGCAATGGTTCGGGCCTGTCCATGCCCTGAGAGCCGGCGTTGCTGACAAGCGCAGGCAGGATGCCGGAGCGTAGTCAGCATCGAGTGAGCGAAGGCCAGGATGGCCGTAGCGAACGTCCGGCGACGGGGCATGGGCAGGCCCGATGCTGAAGAGCCGGTCGGAGGCACGCGCAGGAGCTGGTGAATTCTGCGACTCACAAGTGGCTCACCATCGTCCGAGAGCCTCCCGTAGCAGAATCCGCCGGCGACGAGCATGCCGCAGCCGGCGAACCATTGCGTTCCGCACAGGCCCATCACGGCGCCGCCGGCAACTCCACTTCCATGATCGTGCCCTTCTGTGGCAGGCGGCCCTTCGCCACCACCCTGCCCCGCAGCTGTTTCACGATCGCATGCACGAGAAACAGTCCGAGTCCCGTGCCGGGCGTCGACCGCTCCAGTTCGCTCCCCAGCCGCACGAACCGCTGAAACACGTTTTGCCGTTCTGCCGCCGGGATGCCCGGCCCATTGTCCGCCACCCGCACGAGCACCTTCCCCCGTGGCAACGCCGATGCCGTCACCTCCACCTCGGGAGCGGGCAGCGAATACTTCACCGCATTGTCGACGAGGTTGCGGAACACGATCTCCACGTCGGCCTCGCGGCCACACACCCGCAGGACGCCTCCCGTGGCGGGCGAGCCGGCCACGCCCATCCCCACGCCCACGATCTCGAGCCGCACGCTCTCGGTCGGCACGCCGTAGCGGTGCACCGCGGCCTCGCAGGCCCGCTGGAGGACCGGCTCGATGGCCGTTGCATCGGTGCCTCGGCGGGCCCGACGCTGCAGTGTTTTGGCGGCGTCGAGCAGGTGGTCGATGAGCGTATCGAGTCGCTCCACGTCCTTGAGCATGAAGCGGTGGAAATCGGCCTGCTGTTCCGGCGGCACGCTGCGGCGGGTAAGTGTCTGCAGGTAGAGCTTGAGCGATGCCAGCGGGCTTTTGAGTTCGTGCGTGACGCTATCGATGAAGTTGCTCTGCCGCTGGGAGAGGGCGATGGCCTTGAGCGTGAGGGCCAGGTAGATGATCACGCCCACAAGCACCAGCACGAGCAGCGCCACGCCGATGCCCAGGATCGTCCAGTAGAATGCCGCGTTTTCATTGCGGTTCTGAGAACCCAGCGCCGCAGCGATGCTGACGAGCACCCAACCGACGCCCAGCGTCAGGATCGAGCCGATCAGCACGACACCCAGCAGGATTGGCCAGCGGAGCGAACGACGCGGTTCCATCAAGAGCCTCGCAATAGCCTCGGCTGGCTGTGGTCCTGGCCACATCTGGGCATAAACGGTCGGGCGGCCGAAGTATGCTACCAATCACCATGCAGCCACACGACACACGCTCACCGATCAACCGGCCGCCGATGCACCTTGCCGCCGGCCCCACCGCCGCCGTGTTTACCTGGACAGGCGACCGCTGGGCACATCGGATCACAACCGGCGGTGGCGAAGCCGACGGCTGGACGTCACTCGACGGGCCCTCTCCCGCCGACGATCCCCGCTGGCCGGCCTCGCCGGTCCTTGTCGAACTGTCGCGAGTCGAACTGTCGCGAGTGGACCTGCCGCGGGCCGCTGCGGCCGGCGAATCAGCCGTTGTCGGCGTTGGACTGGCCGGCCGTTCGCATTTCTCGGCCAGCATCGCCCCCGACCCCGAGGTGGCCGATGCGATTCGGTTTGAAATCGCCTGCCGGCTTCACGAATCTCCACTCTGGCTGGGATCAACCTATCGAGCGGGAGGGCAACTCTTTCAACTGACTGCTGAGGACGATATGGCGACGCTGCCACGGACGGTCGTCTGGGCCTATTCCATCGGGCCACAGGGCATTTTTGGAGTGCGTGGGGCCGCGGTCGCCACTAGGCCCGCCTGACGCGTTGCCGGCCCGGTCAGTGAAACCGGCCACCGATGCCGTTTTTGCGGACGACGCCTTGCGATCCGCCTGCGGATCGATCAGATTCTGGGGGCTGACCGTGCGAACCCACGCACTCAATTTCTGCCGCCCGCCGGAACGCCCACATGTTCGACGTCATCGAGCGACTGAAGTCAGAATGGACCGACAAGTATGTCGTGATCAATTCGTCGGCCCCCGAACTGGCCCGCTTCGCCCACGCGACGGGAACCGTTCGGACCGTCAACATGAACGGCCGCTGCCTGGTCGAGTTTGACCAGTTCAACAACATCGGCTGGTACGACATTGATCCCGCCGCCCTGAAGATCGTACCGCAACCGTTGCCGAAGCCGGTCGAAAAAGAGGCTCCCAAGCCTGCTGCTGCCGCCAAGCCTGCGGCTCCAGCAAAGCCCACAGCCGCCAAAGCAGCCGTCGCCGGCAAGCCGTCGACAGCCGACATCCTCGCGGCGGCACGGGCCAAGGCCGGCGGTGCGGCCTCCCCCTCGGCAGCCAAGCCCGCGGCACCTGCAGCCACGCCTGGCGAGAAGAAGCCCGTGACTTCCGGCGGCAAGCTCTCGACCGCTGACATCCTCGCCCGGGCCCGGGCGGCCAAGTCAGCCGCTGCCGAGCCAGCCACTTCGGAGCCGCCTGCTCAGGAATCGGCCGACGCGGAAGCTGAACCAGTGGCGGCCCCTGCCAAGCCGGCTGCCGCCAAGAAGCAAGCTGCCAGTGGTGGTGCGCTCCCCACGACCACGGCTGAGAAAATTGCCTGGTGCCGCCAACACGACGCCACCGGCTGATTCAGACACGTTTTCCACAGGCTTCAGTTTCCAAAGCGTCCAGGAGGGACTCTCGATGCGACGGACCGTCATGCCGTTCTTGATGGCCTGCGCCCTGCTCCTCTGCGGCGCCGGATGCGGCCGGTTGTCCAGCCATCCGGTGGTCGTGGGCGCCAAAAAAGAGGTCACTCGCAATCCACGGGTACTGGAACTGCTCGCGGGCCCCGGAGGGACGATCGAATGCAGTTCGACCGTCACAGGCCGGGCGAACGAGACCGACGGCATCGCCGCGATGGAGTTCGAGGCAATCGGCGCAAAGGGTCGCGGCACCGTGATCGTCGAGGGGAAAAAACTCGGTCAGGAGTGGACTGTGACGCGGCTGGAACTGCAGCCCGTCGGGGGGGGCGAGCACCTGATGCTCACAGCGGATCTCGAGGCTCACACCGGCACCGACACGCCAAAGTTCGATCCCGCGGCCACATCGTCGCCAACCACCCAACCGGCCCCGCCCCCGCCGGCTGATATCGAGATCGCACTGCCGCCAGGCGGCCCGTCCCCTTGAAGGGACGCCCAAGTGACCGGCAAAGTCACTGGTAAACCGCAGCGATCGTGACGGTCACTTCGGTCGCTAAACCGAATTTTTCTGCGATTCAAATCATCGCCCGGAAAAAGTTTGACTCGCGCAAGGGCGGGCCCATAATGGCGACGTCCCTTACGTTCACGGTTGCCCGTCGCGGCAGCTTCGGCCGCCCGTCATTCCGGGTTGCACGCCGCGGATTTTCGTGTTCGTCACGCCCCTCTCGAGTCTTCGCTAGTACACACATCATGTTGAACCAAACAAGGAGTCGTTTCACGCCGATGGCCCGGATTCGCAACGTTTTTGAAATTATTGAACTGTACGGACACGACGAAAATTTCGAACCGCACGCCACCACGGAATTCATCCCCACGGCAGCGCCGGCCGGTTCGAAGCAGAAGATCGACATTCTGGCCGAGCGCATTCAGCGGGGCATGCCTCTGTGGCACCCGGAAGACTCGACCGATTCGAGCACGGCCACGCTGGTTGCCGAGCACGTCTAAGCAGACGTCGTCACGGCGAAGCCTCGTCGAGTCGACCCACATTGCGAGGCCAGCTTCGCCTTAGTCCTTCGATCGCCCTTCGCGGCCCGTGCGGCCGCGAAGGGCGATTTCGATATCACGCTTGGCGGTGTCGGCCTTCAGCTTCTGCCGCTTGTCGTGGGCCTGCCGACCGCGGCCGATTCCCATCAGCAGTTTCACGCGACCGTTCTTGAAATACATCTTGAGCGGCACGAGCGTGAGCCCTTTTTCGAGGGCCCGATCCGCGAACTTGCCAATTTCGCGGCGGTGCATCAGCAGTTTCCGCGGCCGCTTCGGCACGTGGTTGAGTTGGTTGGCCTTGTCGTACTCCGGAATGTCGCAGCCCAGCAGCCAGACCTCGCGGCCATCGACACGGCCGTAGGCTTCGTCAAGCGACATCCGCCCGCCGCGCAGGCTCTTCACCTCGCTGCCCACCAGCGCGATCCCGCATTCGAGCGTGTCGATGATCTCGTAGTCATGACGCGCCCGGCGGTTTTCCGACACCACTTTCTCGGCCGGCTTGTCGTCGGCCTTCCCCTTCGCCTTGCCCGCTGGCTTGGAGGATTTGCCGGTCGGCTGGGTTGGCTTAGGTGCGGCCACGGGACAAGGGCTCGTTGAAGGATGCCCGTTGGTGGGCAGGGGGTTTCCAACAGATTACACTTTATCGTTCTCCCGCCGCTGAATCTTAGGCCCCACGACCGCCACCGGCGTTTCCCGCCCACGAACTCCCTTCCCGATCAGGAAAGTGCACCGTTCATGCAGAGGCTTGAACTTCCGATTGCCTGTCGTCCCACTGCAGTGATGATCGCACTGAGATGCCTTCTGTCTCTCGCGATGAGCCTGTCGCTGCAACTGGCCCTGACTGTGAGTGGCTCGCTCACCTGCTGCCGTGCGGCTGACGGCGGCTCTGCCGTTGCCGACGACCCCGCCGGATTCGTGGCGGGGGAACAGCGACCTGCAGGAGATGGCCCGGCGATCAAGGTGCCTGGCGGCTGGATGGTCGCCTATGACGAGACCATCCCCGGCACCGACGTGACGTTCCGGATGATCCCCGTTCCTGGCGGCACGCTCCACATGGGCAGTCCGGATGACGAGGCCGACCGCGAGGCCGATGAGGGTCCGCAATACGACGTGGCGATCGAGCCCTTTTGGATCGCTCGCTGCGAGCTGACGTGGGCTGAATACAAGGCCTACATGTCGGCCTGCGACCTCTTCAAGGCGATGGAGTCGGCCGGAGTCCGCGTGGTCACCGCCGACAACGAAGCCGACGCGGTCACGGCACCTTCCAACCTCTACGATCCCACGACGACATTCACCAACGGCGAGAATCCCCAGCAGCCGGCCGTGACCATGACACAGTTCGCTGCTCGGCAATACACAAAATGGCTCAGCGGCCTGACCTCGCGGTTCTACCGGCTACCGCTGGAGAGCGAATGGGAATACGCCTGCCGGGCCGGCACCTCGACGCCATGGAACTGTGGCGACACTTCGGACACGCTCGAGGCGACCGCTTGGTTCGCCGACAATTCCGACGAGACCACACACCCGGTCGGTGAGAAAGAGCCCAATGCCTGGGGACTGTACGACATGCATGGCAACGTGGCTGAGTGGGTGCTCGACCAGTTGGCGGCCGATGGCTACGCCCGACAGGCAGCGATCAAGCAGCCGGTGTCGCAGGCCGACGCAACCGTCTGGCCAACCACTCTGTCGCCCCGCGTTGTCCGCGGCGGCAGCTACTACGACGAGCCGTCGCAGTGCCGCTCTGCCGCCCGCCGCGGCTCGGAAGATCTTCCCTGGAAGGATGTCGACCCCAATCTGCCCAAGAGCCCTTGGTGGTATACGGAAGAGCCGGCCCTTGGAGTGGGCATGCGGCTCGTGCGGCCACTGGCCGTCCCAAGCCTCGCCGAGAGACGGCGCTTTGGCGATGCCGACGTCGACAGCATCCGCGCCGACACCTCCGACCGTCTGATGCAGGGCCGAGGCGCCCGCGGTCTGGTCGATCCACAATTGCCGGCTGACCTGAAGGCCAAAGGCATCACGAACTAACGAGGACACCCAATGATCGTACGTGCGCTGACTCTGCTGGCGGTTCTTCTGCCCCCGTGCGCTACACTGGCCGCCGAGTGGCCCGACTGGCGCGGTCCGCGTGAAAACAGGAGTGTTGCCGGCGACAGGCCGCTGGTGACATCGTTCGATCCAGAGAAGGGCACGAACATCCTCTGGAAGAGCGACGAGGCAGGGGGCATCTCCACGCCGGTGATCATGGGCGACAAGCTCTACACCCTCGTGCGGCACAAGCCCGGCACGACCGAAGAGGCCGAGAAGGTGCTCTGTCTCGATGCCGCGACGGGTCGAAAAATCTGGGAGAACGTGTTTAACGTCTATCTCTCCGACGTGCCGGCGGAGCGGGTCGGCTGGTCCGCTGTCGTCGCTGACCCAGTGACCAACACCGTGTTTGCCCACGGCGTCTGCGGCGTGTTCACGGCGATCGATGCCACCACGGGCCAGACACGCTGGCAGCGTTCGCTCCACGAGGAGTTCGGATTTCTCTCCACCTACGGCGGCCGCACCAACATTCCGGTCGTCTTCGAGGATCTCGTCATCGCCAGCGCCGTCGTCACCGGCTGGGGAGACACGGCCCGGCCCGCCCACCGCTTTCTCGGCATGGACGTGAGGACCGGCGAGGTCCGCTGGATGAACGGCACGAAGGAACTGCCCGAAGACACCACCTACAGCACGCCGTCGCTGGCGAACGTGGGCGGGCAGGCAGCGCTCATCTTCGGGTCGAGCGACGGCAGCGTCTGGAACTTTCAGCCGCGGACGGGCAAGGCCGTCTGGAATTTCAAATTGTCACGACGGGGCTTGAATGTCGCGCCGCTGGTCGATGATGGAACAGTCCTGATCTCGCAGGCCGAGGAAAACCTCGACAACACCACGATGGGCTCCGCCACCGCCTTCAAGGCTACCGGCGCGGGTGACATCACCGGCACAAACACCATCTGGCAACGCAAGGGCGTGATGGATGGCCGGGCGATGCCCGTGGTGCTCGGCGACCGCGTCTACTTCATCGACGACGGTGCGAAGGTCTATGCCTTCGACAAGAAGACGGGCGAGCCGGTGGGAAAGCCCCAGAAACTGCTGGGCACGATCGTCCGCGGCAGTCCGCTCGTGGCAGGCGGACTGCTCTATGTCTGCTCCACAGGTGGCTGGCACGTGCTGGAGCCGACCAAGGATGGGCTGAAGTTCGTCAACCGGATGCGGCTCGGCGAGGAGGATGAGGTCACCGCCTCGCCGATCGCCGCGAACGGGCGGCTCTATCTGACGACGGGCGCCAGGCTCTATTGCCTCGGTGACAAGTCAGCGGCGGCCTCGTCCGCCGCGAGTGTCGCCGAACCGACACGGTCGCAGCAGGTCTCAGGTGCGACGAAGTCGCCCGTTGGCGAACCCGCCTGGGTACAGGTCGTGCCGGCCGAGGCGCAGATCGCAGCCGGGGCAACGCTGCCGCTGAAGGTGAGGCTGTTCGATGCCGCCGGCAGGTTCTGCGGGGAATTAGCGGACACGGCCAAGTTCACGACCACCGAGGGCACCGTCTCTGGCGACGGTCGTTACACCGCACCAGCAGGAGCCCATGCCGCCGCAGTCCTCACGGTAAATGTGGGATTGCTCGAGGGCAAGGCACGGATCCGGTCGATGCCGCCGCTGCCGTGGAAATTCGACTTTGAGGACGTCGCGCTCGAGCCGAATCCCAAGGGGGGCCCGCCGCGCGGCGAGCCGCCGTTGCCCTGGGTCGGCATGCGATATCGGCACGTCGTCCGCACCGTGGACGGATCAAAGTGTCTCGTGAAGGTGACGACGATCCCCAAGGGCACCAGGAGCCAAGGCTGGATCGGTCCGATCGGCCTGCACGACTACTCAATCCAGGCCGACTTCCGCGCCCAGGAGACCGGTGTCGAAAAGCGGACTACAGACACACCGGCCAGTTCGCCAGCTTCAGACACGCAGCCATCCGCTCCTGCTGCCGCACCCACGTCGGATGCTGATGCATTCGCGAAGAAGTTTGGCAATCCCGCCGCTCTCGAAAAGGCCCGCCTGCCCGACATGGGCCTGATCGCGCAGCGTTACACGCTCGACCTGATGGGAGCCAGCCAGCAGTTGCAGGTGCGGAGTTGGCCGCCGCAGGTGGCGACGCACTTCTCGAAGACGATTCCCTTCGCCTGGGAGGCAGGCCGCTGGTACACCATCAAGTTCGAGGCCCGCACCCGCGCGGCGACCGGTGGCAAGGCCGCTGCCGCCGTGCTCCGCGGAAAGGTCTGGCCGCGGGGCGAGGCCGAGCCTGCGGAGTGGACGGTCGAAGCCGTTCACGAGGCCGGCAACCTTCAGGGCAGCCCTGGATTTTTCGGGAATTCCAAGGACTCTGAGATCTCCATCGATAACGTGTCTGTCAACGCAGTGACTCAACAGTGACTCTATGAGGTGCATCATGTCGAGGTTTGTCGCTTTCATGCTCGCCTGCGCGGTGAGCACCGTTGCCTCCGCCGGCGACTGGAATCAGTGGGGCGGCACGCCGGTGCGCAACAACGTCTCCGACGCTGCCAACGTTCCCGACACGTGGACGCCCGGCGACTTCGATGCCGAGACAGGCAAGTGGAAGCCGGAGACAAGCGAGAACGTCGCCTGGGTCGCCGAACTCGGCAGCCAGAGCTACGGCAATCCGGTGGTGGCCGGCGGCAAGGCCTATGTCGGCACGAACAATGGCAAGGGCTGGCTGACGCGGTATCCCGCCGCGACCGACCTCGGCTGCCTGCTCGCCTTTGACAGCAAGGACGGGTCGTTCCTCTGGCAGGACTCCAGCGAGAAGCTGCCCACCGGCCGCGTGCACGACTGGCCCCTGCAGGGCATCTGCTGTGCGCCCCTCGTGGAGGGAGACCGTCTCTGGTACGTCACCAGCCGTGGCGAGGTGAAGTGCCTCGATACTGAGGGCTTCCGCGACGGCGAGAACGACGGCCCGTTCACGACGGAAGCGGTGAAAGCTGACGATGAAGCCGATGTCGTCTGGTCGCTCGACATGATGAAGAAACTCGGCGTGTCGCAGCACAACATGTGCTCATGCAGCGTGACGGCCGCCGGTGACCTGCTCTTCGTGAACACGAGCAACGGCGTGGACGAGGGGCACATCAATCTGCCAAACACCGATGCTCCCAGCTTCCTCTGCCTCGACAAGCGCGACGGCCAGGTGCTCTGGGCCGACGGATCTCCGGGCGCCAACGTGCTGCACGGACAGTGGTCGAGCCCGTCGTATGCAGAACTCGGCGGCGTGCCGCAGGTGCTCTTCGGCGGCGGTGACGGCTGGCTCTATTCGTTCGACGCCCGGGGCGACAACGGCAAAGCAAAACTCCTCTGGCAGTTCGACTGTAACCCAAAGGAATCGAAATACACTCTCGGCGGCCGTGCCGACCGCAACCACATCATCGGCACACCGGTCGTGCATGAGGGTCTCGTCTACATCGCCGTCGGCGAGGATCCAGAGCATGGCGAAGGTGTCGGGCACCTCTGGTGCATCGACCCCACCAAGCGTGGCGACACGAGCCCCGAACTGGCCGTGAGCCTCAAGGCCCCCGACACTCCCCTGCCCCACCGCCGCAATCAGGCGGTCATCAAGGAGCAGGGCGAGGTGGCCCGGCCCAATCCCAACTCGGCTGCCATCTGGCACTATCCCGGCTTCGATGCCGACGGCAACGGCAAGCTCGACTTCGAGGAGACGATGCACCGCACCTGCGGTACGGTGGCCATCAAAGACGGGCTGCTTTTCGTCGCCGACTTCAGCGGTCTGTTTCACTGCCTCGACCTCAAGACGGGCAAGCCTCATTGGACGCACGACATGCTGGCCGCCAGTTGGGGCTCCCCGCTGATCGCCGACGGCAAGGTCTACATCGGTGACGAGGATGGCGACATCTCGATCTTCAATCTGGCGAAGGAGAAGGAACTGATCGGTGAGATCAACATGGGCAACAGCGTCTACTCCACGCCAATCGTGGCGGGAGACACGCTCTACATCGCCAACAAGAGCCACCTGTTTGCGATTCGGGAAGGTGCGAAGCCATCCGCTTCGGTAGCCGCCCCGACCACCAAATAAGAGTGCCCTGATCCGAGTGGCTTGGATTCGCTGGACACATCATGGCTGCCCGATTCTGCCTGCTGATCGTGCTCGGCTTTGCGTCGGGTCTGGCTCTGTCTGCTGAACAAGCCGAGCAGCAGACCGCATTTCGCGTGCGGCCCTATCTGCAAAACCCAGCGTCCGATGCGATGACGATCCGCTGGTGTTCGCAAACTGCGGCGGCAGGCACGGTCACCATCGATGGGAGAACACTCGCCTCCGAGCCCGCCCTGCGCAATGAACTCGACTACCAGGGAGCCGAAGTGGCTGACCGGCGGTATGAATCACCGCCCTATCTGCATTCTGTCCGCGTGACAGGCCTGACGCCGTCGACGAGCTATCCCTACAGCGTCGAGCAGAACGGCGAGACGATCACGGCGATTCTCACCACCGCACCGCGGCCCGGTGAGGTCGGCAAAGGGGGCGGGGTGCGGCTCTTTCTCTATGCCGACAGCGATGCGCAACCCGAGTCACGGGATAGCCGTGCGGACTGGCCGCCCTCGACGTCCATGCCCGGGGGACCGCGACCCCGCTGGGTCCGCGACCAATATCTGGCCGACGAGACCACCGGCTACCGGATGAACCTCGCGCTCATCGCCAGCCGGGCCGCGGAGAGCCTCCGTGCCGGCAACCCGGTGCTCGCGAGCATCGTGGGCGACATGGTGGCCAATGGCGGCGAGCAGCGGGATTGGGACGAATTCTGGCGGCATAACGCCGGCGCCTTCGGCACCCTCGGCTCACGAGTGCCGATTGTGGCGGCGCTGGGCGATCAGGAGATGTGCGGCGGGCCAACCTCCAAGGACCTGCTGACTGATCTCGGCGGCTACTCGGGTCCGGCATCGCTGCTGGGATCGAGAAAGTTCCTCACCTATTTCGAACATCCCGACAATGGGGCGGCCGACACGCGGCACGTCGGCCGCTACCATCGCGTCGACTTCGGTCCAGTGACGCTCCTCACCCTCGATTCGACCAACGGAGGAATTGACGGCACCGACAGCGACACCAACCAGTTGCTCGACCGCCTGAAGGCCCCACACATTCCCGACTACGCGGCCGGCTCCGAACAGTACCGCTGGCTGGAACAGGAACTGGCCGCCGCCGAGCTCCGCGGCGCGATCACGTTGGTGCAGTTTCACCACGCCCCGTTCTCGGTTGGCCCCCACGGGCGGCCTTCCGGTACGGGATCGGGGAAGGATGAGCATTCCGGCCAGCCCCTCCGAGCCCTGTCGCCGCTTCTGCGGGAACACAACGTGCGGGCCGTGTTCTCGGGACACGACGGGATGTACGAGCACTCGATCGTTGAGGGGGTTCACTACTATGACATCGGCATCGGCGGCGACAGCCTTCTGGGACCGCAGGACGGCGTGGTCAACGAACGACAGATCTTCCTCGCCCACGACCATGCTCCCGAGCACTGGGACGGCAACGTGCTTCTCCAGGGCGGAAAGCATTACGGCCACATCGAGATCGATGTCCGGCGGCAGGAGAAGGCAGAGACCGACACCGAGACCGCCAGCAGCACCGCAGGCCGCGACACCGCCAGCGGTTTCACGGTGACGATCACTCCGGTCTATGTTTTCCCCGTCCTCGACCCTGAAAAGCCAGGATCGATTGTGACCTGGGAACGCCGCGAGTACGACGACACGCTGACGTTTCCGGTCGGCCCCAACCAGGTTCCATCTCCTTCCGCTGCTCCGGCAGTGCCAGAGGCCACCCAGCCATGACGCGATTTTTTTCGGCCGCTTCGTCTTCACGATGGGTGAGGTTGGTGGTGGCCGTCGGCCTCGTTGCTGGAGCGACCAGCATGCTGCCGGCCGTGACCATGTCTGCTGAACCGTCCGCGTCGTCGCTCGCGCTCGTCAAGGATGCGAAGCGGATTGTGGTGCTGGGGGATTCGATCACGCATGACGGCCGCTGGGTTGCCATGCTGGCCTCCTGGATGGAGTCCCGTGGCATCACCGCGGAGGTCATCGACGTCGGCCTGCCAAGCGAGACCGTGTCGGGACTGTCTGAGGACGGGCATGCCGGCGGTCAATTCCCTCGACCCGACCTGGCCGAACGACTCGACCGCGTGCTCCGCGTCGCGCGGCCCGATCTCGTCATCGCCTGCTACGGCATGAACTGTGGCATCTACCAGCCGCTCGACGACATTCGCTTCGCGAAGTTCAAGGCCGGCATGGCACAACTGCACGCCACTGTGGAGCAGTCCGGCGCGAAAATCCTCCACGTCACGCCGCCTGTCTACGACAAGCGGCCCGATCAGGCCGGCCCTGCTGGGAACGCCGATTACGACTCCGTTCTCGAGGCCTATTCGACGTGGCTGCTCTCAAAGCAAGCCGATGGCTGGCTCGTCATCGACGTGCACGGGCCGATGAAGGCGCTGCTCGCCTCCGCACGGGCAAAGGATCCCGCGGCCGTCTTCGCCCCCGACACCGTTCATCCCAACGATGATGGACACTGGGCGATGGCACGGGCGGTCATCGCAGGCCTTGGCGACAGCACAGCCTCCGAGGCAGCGACGCCGGCGGCATTCGCCGCGTTGCTCCCCGAAGTGACTGCCCGCCTGCAGTTGCTCCGTGACGCCTACCTGGCCGCGGCGGGCCACCTCCGACCGGGCCTCCCTGCTGGCCTGCCAATCGACGAGGCGGATGCCAAGGCGCGGGCGATCACGGAGTCGATTCGCTCACGAAGGCCACCACGCCAAAGCGAGCAAGACGCCCCCGTCAGCCCGTAAGCTCGGCCCGGATCGACCGCAGTTCCTCGAGCGGCTCCTTCTCGACCCACTCCAATCTGCCGGCCTGCCGATACCAGTAGCGGCTGTTGCCGAGATCGCCTTCGATCTTGTGCAAGACGGCGTGGATCCACTGGGCCGTCGCATCCGACTCATACCGCTGCGCAATCTCGTGGGCCTCGTCCCACTGGTCATCGAGGGCCAGATCGATCGCCCGCACAAGTTCGTTTTGCATCGATGACATCTGCTGCCGAACGACTATTGTCTTGCCGCCAGCCGCATGTCAGACGGCACCGTGCTCTCCGACAGGACCTCCGCCGGCACCACCGTGCCCGACATGATCTCCTGCTGGATGACAGTCTCGCCAGGAACGGTGTCGATCGAGCCCTCGATGATGCGGCTGCCCGCGTCGCGACGGCGCCAGCCGGCCGCCACCCAGCCATCCTTGCGAGCGATGAGTTGCTGCATCGGCAGTGGACCGGCCGCGGCCAGTTCACCCTGCAGCGGCAGGTCTGGAATGTCGATCACCTGCTTCCAGAGCTTGTCGAATCGCTTCTGCAGAATTCGCCGCAGCGATGTCTCCGCCATCGAGAGCTTCTCGGTGCCGCCCGGCTTGAACCCGGGCGGGTAGATCTGCACGTCGCCCTCGCGGATCAGATGCATGCCCTGAGACGAGGTCGCAATCGCGTACGTGGCCCAGATGTCCATGCCCGGGAAACTCCGGTCTCCTGACACGAACTTGTCACCTCGCACCATCAGCTTCACGCGGCCGTCGTCGACTGCCACGGTGACCGGCCGGTGCTTTGCGAACGTGACCGCCCACGGTTTCTGATCGGGATCGCTGCCGAGCGACTCGGGCATCTTTGCCTTGCCCTCGCGAGCCATCCGGTCGACATCGGCCTGCGTGACCACCCGGCCGCCCAGCTTTTCTTCCAGCATGTTGTTGATCGCCGACTCATGCACGCGGGCGGAGATCATGTTTTCGGCGTCGGCGGCGGGCGGCAGGCTCGCCGCTGCGAGTTGACTGGCGGCGGCCTTGCGGGCCGTGATGGCAAGCGTGGTGTCGGTCGTGTTCATGTGGAGCATTTCGGGATAGAGCCCCTGCTTCTCCAGCGGTCCGCGAACCTTGTGCTGAAACTGATCCCGGAACTGCGTGAGGGCCGGTTCCGTCTCCTGCTGGAATTGCCGGCGGAGTCGCTCCCGGGCCCGGCCCTCGGCGATGGCCTCGGCCTGGGGCTTGGTCTCAGCAATCTTGCGGTTGGCGATCTTCTGGATCATCCGCTTCCCGAACCGCGAACTGATTGCCAGGCCGGTGATGGTGGAATCGGTCGACGCCGACGCCTGCACGGGCGACGCCGATGCGGTGTATTCATCGAGGAAGATCCGGCGGCGAGCGGTCATAGCCGTCACGCCGCGGCTGTTGACGGTAACCGGCCCCTGCGAGCCGCGGGTGTTGGCGATGTTGGTGGCGACGAGCACGAGATCGAATGCGGCCCGATTGGGCGACGGCACGAAATCGAGCCGGACGTTGCCCTGGGTATGGCCGGTGCCCCGTACCCTGGTGCCCAACACGACCTCGTCCACAGGCATCACCTGATCGACCGGACGATTCACGGCCGCTGCGAGCAGGTTCTCGTGCACTTCGAGCAGGATGTTCGGCTTTGAGTTGACGCCGCGGATGGCGGCCACGATCCCGGGAGCCTGGCCGGCCTCCACGAGCCGTTCCAGGATCGGCGGAACCGGTGCGAGGCTCTCGGCGCTGCCGGTGGCGGAGGCGGAGAGCAGCGACGAGGCGAGGGCTCCGAGCCGCTGGCTCATCCGGTTGGCACCATTGCCCCGGGCGGCATCGGCCACCTCGGCATAGCGTGTCACCGCCTTCCTGACCCGGACGAACTCGGGCATGTCGAGCCCTGTCTCGGTGGCGTTCAAAAGCTGCTCCAATCGCCGCAGCGTGGCAGGGTCGGCTGCCGTGCCGGAAGCGGCCTGTGCAGAAAGACTCGGCCAGTCGAGATAGGTCCGCCAGGCATCCCCGCTCGGGCTGCGGCGAAGCAGTGTTTCGAGCGGCGTGAGGGCCTGCCGAAGTCCGGACGCCGCCGCATCGAGGGCCGTGTCGCTGGCCGGCTGGAAGGTTTCCGTGGCCTGCAGGGCACTGGTGGCCAACTCCTCGAGCCGCTCTGACGGCAGTTGGGCCGAGGCCTGAGGCACGCCGACCGCCCAGACCAGAAGCAGCCCGATGGCGACCGCACTGCCACTCCGCGGATACCGCCGGAGACCGCAGCCCGCCTGCCGGCCAAAGGGGTGTCGGGGCATCGGTGCGCGGTCAGGGGTGCTGGAAGCCATGGGCCAAAGCCTGTCGTTGGGGGGCTGGGAACACGAGCCGGGAGTGTAGTCTGTTGCCAGATTCCCCTCCACAGCGGCTGTCAGCTGCCGGTATCCCCCCTTTTGTCGCCGGGAAAAACAGATTTTCCCAGATCGGCCACAACTGGCGGCAGCCACGGCACTTGAAGCAGATTGCCCAGGCCGCAAGTCAAGCAAAGACACCGCCTCCCCCCGTGTCTGCGCAACCAGCAGTGCTTGCCAGAGCCTCGACCCGGCCATTCAATCGCGGCTTGTTCCGCAGCGAAGCCTCGGCTGAAACCATGGAGAGGGTGACCCAATGACCATCAACACCTGCACGGTGCTCACGCACATTCCAAAACACGCTTCTCTCTCGCAGCGGTCTGCCCACCTCTGCCGCTGGCTGATGGCATCGGCTATCAGCCTGGTGCCCATCAGCTCCGCCAGCCAGGCTGCGCCACCAGCCACGCTTGCTGCGACTCCTGCTCCGCCGTCATTCACTCGCAATGCCGCCGAAGGACTGGTCCAGCGGATCGACGACTATGCGGCCGCCACGGAGGCCGCCCGGCAGTCGCAGGCCATGCTCCTGGTGTCGGTTGAGCCTACAGCTGGCAACCCCGCTGACATCGCCGGCCAGCATCTGGAGAGCCCCGACGTGCAACAGCAGTTCGCCACCAGCGGCATGCCCTGGGTGTTCTGCCGCGTCAGCATGCAGGACACCGGTGCCGGCATCGTGGGCGATCCAGGCCTCGTGGAAATGCGTCGCGGACCGGGCGTGTTCGTGGTCGACTACGCGCACGGAGAGTTCACCGGCAGGATCGTCTCGGTCCTGCCCCGGACGCCCGGCAAGTATTACCGGTTCAGCCCGTCCCATCTCGATGCACTCGCTTCTCTACCAGCTGGCACGCTCACACAGCGGTCGCTGATCCTCGCCGTCCGGATGCACCCGGAAAACCCGCAGAGCACCCAGGGCACATGCGATCCGCGGCTCTGCCAGGAAGCCGCCGCCCACTCTGCCCATCAGGCCAGCATCCGCAAGCAGGGCCATCACAACTGGCAGACGCGCTCACAGCGGATCGGCGGCGGCGCCTCAGAGGTCTGTGCCGAGAGCTGGGAGAACCAGGATCTGATCGATTCCTGTGTCGATTGCGTCGCGAGCTGGCGACAGTCGTCAGGCCATTGGAACGCGGTCCGCAGCCCCCAGGCGGCCTACGGCTACGACATCCGCCGCGGTTCCAACGGCATCTGGTACGCCACGGGCATCTTCATGCGGTAGGACTTCGGGGCGTTCGTCAGATCATCGCCCGCTCGGTTGCTGGCAAGACGAAAATCTTGCCGTCCCCCATCCGGCCCGTGCGAGCCACTGCAACGATGCGGTCGACCACCTCGTCGACTCTGGCGTCGTCCACCCACAGCTGAATCTCCACCTTTGGCAAAAAGGCAAGGGCGTAGTCGCTCTCGCCGTATTGGTCGAGGTAGCTCTTCTGCCTGCCGAAACCCTTGACCTCCCGCACCGTGCAGGCCTCCAGCGGCGCGAACTTGAGCGCCTCGAGCACCCGCTCCGCGAGGAAGGGCTTCACGATGGCAATCACTTCTTTCATGGGATCATGTGGCCAGCTGGTGCTGCGCACGGCATCCTGTCATGCAGTGTCGCGTCGCTATTTCAGGAGCCGGGGGTCGGGGCAAGCCGGAGCGAGTCGGGCTATCCTGCCCTCGAGTCGGAGGCTTGCACCGCCCCCGGCGGTTTGGGCCAATCAACGTCTCCAGAAACGCCTAACTGAAGAAGTTGTCGCCAAAGAGGTTCAGCGGCGGACAGGTCGTAACGCTGATGTCACCGTTCACCTTCGTCTGGCAGGCCAGCCGCATGGTGCCCTCGTTGCCGATGTAGGCAAGGGAAACCGCCATACGGGCCGCTTCAATGATGCCCCGGGGGCTGGTGTTTTCCATCCCCTTGGTGACGAGCACCCGGCAGCTTCCGCACGACCCAAAACCGTGGCAATTCGCGATCTTGTGGATTCCCGGGTAGAGGGCGACGCCGGCGGAGAGCGCCTCCTTGCGGAGGTTGGCCCCGGCGGGAACCTGGATTTCCTTCTTTTCGTTCGTGAACGTGATGGTGGGCATCGGAATTCTCTCGCTTGAGTGGGGTGGGTTGTCCGATACTGTAGCCAGCGCAGGAAAGTCCTTCCAGCAGACCGGAATTGGGGGCCATGGCTGAACTCTCAAAATACCAGCAATCGATCGTCAAGAATTACTACGACAACCTCGATACCGCCCTGCTCCAGCGGCTGGGCGAGCAGGTGACCGATCTCTACCTCGCCGAAGGGAAAAAACGGGCAAAACTCTGGGAAACGATCGAGAAGTCGCTGACCAAGCTGGAGGTGCCCAAAAGCCGCATCGCGACGATCGTGAAATCGGACGACGCCCGCCAACTCGCCAAGATCCTGCAGGAACTGTTGGCGAAGGATTGACCACACGGCTGCCGTGCCGCATCCTGTGGGGCTTCCACCCTCCGGGAGCCGAGCGATGAGCACGACTGAACCAGCCGCAGAACGCACCGCCCTGCTTCGCTCCCTGCGCTGGAAGAAGTTTCCCGTCCTCGACGACGGGTTTGTGGCACTGGTGGACTGCATGGGCGACGACGGCTCCGTCGTGCAGGCCGCACGGGTCAGCTACGGCGAAGGCACCCGCAAGGTCAGCGACGATCGCCAACTGATCCGCTATCTCCTGCGGCACGCCCACACCACCCCCTTCGAGATGGCGGAGCTGAAGTTCGTGGTCCGAGTGCCGATGGACTGCTGGCGGCAGTGGATCCGCCACCGCACGGCCAGCGTCAACGAATACTCGACCCGGTATTCGCTGGCGATCGACTCGATGCAGTCGACCCACGACGACGAGTGGCGAACGCAGGCGGCCAACAACCGCCAGGGCTCGGCCGGCATGCTGCCGCGAGCGGCGGGGCACAACCTCACAGCCGCGGAGCAGGAACTGCAGAGCCTGGCGCGGCGGGTCTATGAGGAACGGCTGGCGGCAGGCACGGCGCGGGAGCAGGCCCGGAAGGATCTGCCGCTCTCCACCTACACCGAGGCCTATTGGAAGATCGACCTCCACAATCTGCTGCATTTCCTCGCGCTGCGAATGGATCCCCACGCGCAACTCGAGATCCGCCGCTACGCCGAGACGATCGGCCAGCAGATCGTGCAGCCGCTCTTCCCGGCCGTGTGGGAGGCATTCGTCGACTACCGGCTGGAGGCCATGCGGCTCACGAAGCTCGACCGCGATGTCATCCAACGGCTCGCGGCCTCCGCAAAGCATGGACTGCCCGTCAGTCACGCCGACTTCCTGGCAGCCCAGGATCCGTCATGGGTCGCCTTGGAACGCTGCCGCGAACGGGACGAATGCCTGGCCAAGCTCATCGACCTTGGCCTCGTCCGCCCCACCGCATCTGCCTGATCCGACCGCTCCAGAACGCCCCCGCTTCGTGCCGTTTGATCGTATCGCTCGTGCCCTCGTCTCTGTTGTTACCTTGGGAGTTGCATCCATATGGCATCCGCCGCTGAAGACGTGCTCGAACTCAACCGCCGCCTGCTGACGGCCGTCGCCTCGGGTGACTGGAAAACCTATTGTCAGCTCGTGGCAGAGGACATCACCTGCTTCGAGCCAGAGGCCCGCGGGCATCTCGTGGAAGGACTCCCCTTCCACGAGTTTTATTTCAAGCTCCCCACACCGGCCAGCGATGCGAAGTCGCCTCCTCCCGCCAAGCCGGTGACGACGACGATGACCAGCCCCACGGTCAAACTCCTCGCTGCAGATGTGGCGCTCGTGGCCTATGTCCGTCTCACGCAGACCCTCGACGACGCCGGCAAGCCGGTAACCCGAAGCTCCGAGGAGACGCGGATCTGGCAGAAGCAGGGCGGCCATTGGAAGCACGTCCACTTCCACCGCAGCCTGCCGTCTTAACGCGAAACATCGCATCCTGCGATTTTCGCTTGGCAAACGCAGTTTGCTGGTACTGCGCGTCGCATCCATGCGACGCAGATGTGGGCGGGTTCGCTCCGAACACGTGCTGCCGTCTTAACGCGAAACATCGCATCCTGCGACGCAGGCGTGGGCGGGTTCACTCCAGACGCTTGCCACCGAAGCACCGTCGTACCCTGATCGCAACGAGACGGAAACCGCTCTCCGCTGCGAACCCGGTGTCCCCCGGCTTCCGCCGGGGGCTTTTATTCAACCGGTCGGCCACCTTGTTTGGTCACGTCACCCCACCATGGAATAAAAGCCCGGAGCGGAAGCGATGGGACTCCGGGGATGAACACCACCTCGGTTGCCACGCCCTTACGGCCAACTGCCCTCCCCCGCGCTCGAAAACCGACTGAAATGGAAACCGGTAGCCGCTGCAAACGCGGTGTCCCCCGGCTTCCGCCGGGGGCTTTTATTCAAGCGACAAGCTACCGCACACGGCCGTGCCACCCACGAATAAAAGCCCGGAGCGGAAGCGACGGGACTCCACTCATGAACACCGCCTCGGTTGCCACGCGCATACGCGGCAACCGACTGAAATCGCAACCGGTCGCCGCAGCAGACCCACTGTCCCACGGCTCCCGCCAGGGGCTTTTATTCAAGCGACATGCTTCATCACGCGCGTCCGCTACCGCAGGACGACCTCGACCTCTTCGCCTGCCTCATACCGCCGGCCGCCGGCTGGGAGAGCGAGCAGGCCGGCCGCGCCGGCCAAGCCCAGCAGATCAGATGAGCCCGACCACGGCAGCGGTGTTGCAGCCAGTGCATCGCCTGACGCATCGAGCCGGCAGGGAAGATAGACCGGCCGGTCCGCCGCAGCCTTGGCCGGACCGGTGAGGCGGGCCGGGCGGCGAGGAAGATGCCAGGCCTCGCGGGGCCGGCCAGCGAGGATCGCGATTGCGGGCCGCGCGAAGAGCTCGAAGCAGACGAGACTGCTCGCTGGGTTGCCCGGCAGTCCGAAGACGAGTGTTGGCGTAGCGCCCTCACGCTGGAGCATGCCGAACCAGACGGGCTTGCCCGGCTTCAGCCGCACCTTGTGAAAGATCTTCTCGACGCCGCACTGTCGGAAGATCTCCGGCACGAGGTCGAGGTCGCCCGCCGACACGCCCCCCGACAAGACGAGCACATCGGCCGCCAGCCCCTGAGCGACGGCGGCGCGGATCGCCTCCGGCCGATCGGCCGCGATGCCCAGCGGAATCGGCTCGGCCCCGAGTAGGTGCACGGCGGCGGCGATCATCGGGCCGTTGGAGTTACGGGTCTGTCCGAAGGCCGGCACGGCGGCGGGCGGCACGAGCTCGCTGCCGGTGGAGAGGATCGCCACGCGAACCCGAGGCATGGCGGTCACATGCGTGGCCCCAGCCTCTGCCGCCAGACCGATCTCGGCGCTGCCGAGCGTCATGCCCACTGCCAGTACCTCCTGACCACGGCGAAATGCCGCTCCCTGCCTGGCGATGTGTTGGCCGGCGCGAAACTGGTCGTCCCGTAGGCGAACCCTGCCGCCGGCATGGACGCGGGCCGTGTCATCCACGGCCGCCTCCACCGGCACGATCGCGTCGGCGCCCGCGGGCACAGGCGCCCCGGTCATGATCCGGCCGCAGGCACCGCGGGCGATCGTCAGCGACGTCACATCGCCGGCCGCGAGATCGACCGCCACGTCGAGTTCGACGACCTCGGCTGAACCGGCGGAAAAATCGTCACCCCGCACGGCGAAGCCATCCATCATCGCCCGATCCCAGGGGGGCGAATCGACATCCGACACGACCGGCGCCGCCAGAGCGCGTCCGCAGGCATCGAGCAAAGACATCCGCCGCCGCGGCAGGGGGGCAGCGGCCCGCTCGATGCGTGCAATCGCCTCCGGCAGGTCGATCATGCCGGCACCGTGCCCGTCTTCAGGAAGGCCCGTAGGAGGTCGTAGCCTGCCGGCGTCAGAAAACTCTCCGGATGAAACTGCACGCCGTAGACGGGCAGCGTGCGGTGGCGGATCGCCATGATCTCGCGGCTGCCGTCGGGTGCGGTCGACCATGCGTCCACCTCAAAGTCGCGCGGCAGCGTGGGCGGATCGATGACGAGGCTGTGATACCGGGTCGCCTCGATCGGGCTTGGCAACCCAGCGAAGAGCCCCCGTCCAGCATGCTCGATCCTGTCGACCTTGCCATGCATCAGCCGTTGCGCCCTCACGATCGTGCCGCCGAACACCTGCCCGATCGACTGGTGGCCGAGACAGACACCGAGGATCGGCATCCGCCCCGCGAACCGTCGCACCGTCTCGCAGGAGATGCCGGCCTCATCGGGCGTGCATGGTCCCGGCGAGATCACGATGTGGCTGGGAGACTTGGCGGCAATCTCGTCGCCTGTGATCTCGTCATTGCGATGCACCTCGACTGGAATCTCTGGGCAGATTTCACCGAGCCGCTGGACGAGATTCCAGGTGAACGAATCGTAATTATCGATGAGGAGGATCATTGGAAGCGGAAAGCCGGGAGTGGAAAGCCAAACGTATAAAGACGGAGCGAAGCCGGTCGGGGGCACGCGCAGACGACGGTGAACTTTGACTGTCAGTGTTGGTGGAGCACGCCCGTGGAGTGAATATCGTCAAAGTCCGCCGGCGGCGAGCATGAGCCCCGCCGGCGGAGCGGCCGATGGGCAGAAACCGTCCACGACGCGATCATTCGAGCAATGTGGCGGGATGTCCTTCGCGGTCGATGAGCGGCATCACGTGGGGTTTGTAGATCGTGGTGTAGGCCTCGGCCAGCCGATGCTGGTCGAGCGCCTCCTGCGAGGCCCAATGCTCCACGAGCACGAACCTCCGCGGCTCGGTGTTCGAGTGGTAGACATCGAACCGCAGACAGCCGGGTTCCGCACGGCTCATCCGCATTGCCCGGGCAAGATGCTCGCGGATCATCGGCGCATCGGCAGGATCCTTGGCCAGCAGGAGTACGTTCACGCAGATCATGGCTCATGGTTCCGAGGGGCGTTGGGGCCGGACGGGCAACAGTATCCCCGCTACTCTACCAATACGATCGGCCCTCGTGAGATAGCCGCACCGGCCCCCGTCAGAACGGCCGACCGCCGGGCAAGAATGCGGAGGTAGGGCGGCACGAAGGCGGCACGGTGGGCGAACGATCCGACCGCTGCCCCGGAGAGCGTGTGGTCAGGCTCGCAGACATCCTCGATCGTGAAGCCCGCCGCGCAGAGGCCGCCAAGCAACGCCGTGAGCGAGTGGACGAACTCCTGCGTGCCGGTCTCGCGGAGCCGTGACGGCGGCTCCGGCGGCAACGGCCCGCCGCCCGTCTGTGGATGCACAAGCTCGTAGCGTCCGGTGGCTCCCGAATCGACCGATGCCTGCAGGCTGGTGGGCGACTTGTGCTGGCTGACGTAGCAGCCGCCGGGCTTCGTGACCCGGGCCACCTCCTCGAACACGCGGCGGACATCGGGGACGTAGCAGGTGCTCACGGGATGGATCACGAGGTCGTAGCGAGCAGGCATCAGCATGGAGAGGTCGTCCATCGACCCCTGGAGAATCTCCAGGTCGATCCGGCGTTCGCGGGCCACCTCGCGATCGAGGGCGAGCATGGCCGGCGAGAGATCGACGACGGTGACCTTCGCGCCCGCCGCCGCATAGAGCGGCCCGTGCTTGCCGCCGCCCGCGGCAAGGCAGAGCACCTCCAAACCGTCGAGCCGCTGGGGCAGCCAGCTGCGGCCCGCCGGTCCACCGCTGCCGAGCCACGTCCGCGGATCGGCGAACGCACCATCTGCCGCGGGCCGCGCAAGCGCGGCGTGAGCAGCCGCCAGCCGATCCCACGCGCGGGCGTTGTGGCACAGCACGCCTTCACGAGATCGCTCGTCGTCCCGTGGGTTCATGACGCCGGCCGCAGGAGCCCCTGCCGCTGCATGACCTCAAGCGACGGCCCCGGCTTCCACTTTTTGCGTTTGGCATCGTAGACGGCCGGCACGAGCGTTGGTTTTCCTGTCGTCGGGTGAGGCAGTGTCGCCGCCGTCAACCGACGGGTGAACAGTTCACCCGTCTCCGTGCAGACATACCTGACTTCCGAAATGGACTCCTCGGCCACTACGGGAGCCCGTGCCGGGATCACGAAGGGGGCGATCAGCCGCCCCGCGACACTCAGGGCGACGACGGCAGTCCAGAAACGAGCATCCTTGAACATGGTGTCCTCTGGGTCATTCTCGGTCGTAGAGGGCATCGCATTGGGTGTCGTCGTTGGGATCGCCGTCACACACGATCCCGATCCCGTAAAATTCCATCGGCTTGAGTTGCGCCGGATCCGTCCACGGGCCCGCACGGAACTTCCGCGTGTAAGTCTCCACGTGACCATCCAGAAAGGCCACGTTTGCCCGTTGACCAGCGTGCCTAAAGTGAACGGACGGATCGGCGGTGCTCGGCAGCAGGAGCCCCCCGAGATTCTCCCGCAGCGGGTATGGGGGGAGGAAGTAAACGATAGCGCTTTCGGCAAACGCGATCGTGCGCTGGGTTTCCCGTACCTGGCCGATCGTGTAGGTGCGGGTGGGCTTCTGCGTCACGGTCGGGTAGTTGTCCCAGTCATACTCTGTGCCGGCCCCCAGCGAGGCGTTGTAGTCAAACCCAGTGGCCATCTTCCCGAACCGTACGATGTCGACCGCTTGGAGGCCGAAGTTCGGACACTGGTAGGCGGCGACGTTGCCCTCCATGAACGGGGAGAGCGTTCCCAGCGTGAAATCGATCTTGCCAGACTCCACCGGGCGGCTCTCGTCAATTTCGGCGAACCAGTAGCGGCTCTTGCCCGGGTAGGGATTCTGGTCGGGATCGGCGATCGTGCCGGCGATCCGTGTCGCGTCGTCCACCTTCAGCGGCAGGAGTCTGCCGCCGTTGGCGCTGACGTAGTTTTGCAGTGCGATGCCCAACTGCCGAATGTTGCTGCCGCACGTTGTGCTGCGGGCCATTTCCCGGGCCGACTGCACGGCCGGCAACAGCAGGCCCACCAACATACCGATGATCGCGATCGAGACGAGTAGTTCAACCAGCGTGAACCCGGGCCGGCGCGTTGCTGCACCTGGGCGTCCATTGCATGCCTGCATGACAACCTCCATGCGGTCCCTCTGCACAGACTCCACGCGCGGCGCACCCCAGGGGATCCGCCGACAGGCGACAGGCAGACAGACCGAATTCCTGACAGACCAACGGTCTGCACACGCAGACCGTGCCCGAGCGACCGCCCTCGCAGTCTGCCCGTGCGCCTCATGAAAGCTGGTAGGTCTTCTGACTCCCAAGCTCAGCCGACTGCATGCCTTCTCGCAAGCCGCACGGTTGTACCGTTTGGGTCGCAATGGCCTGATAACAGCCGACCTCGAACGCCTGGATACAGCGGCGGGGCCGTCCCGGAATCGCACCGGAGTTCCCTGTTTGCCCGTCGATCGCAGCAGCGATCTGCAGGTCACCAGATTCAACCGCGGAGTCTATCGGTCGTGACACCACTGTCAAGCTGTAACGCGCGTGGCGTACCAATCGGCACACTTTCACACACGCAAGCGAACTGTGTGAAAGTGTGCCGGTTGCGAAGAAGACTCTGTTGAATCTGTGCCGGTTGTATGGCTCCGCGCCGCACAGGCTGCACCCGCGGAACACACGGCATTTCTTGCCCATAACACGCCACAAGTCGTGTCTTGAAAAATACTTGGGTGTCGCTCAAGCCGCTTTCCCCCAGCCGCCGATAGCCCCTCATGTCCCCCGGGGCAATCACTGTGCCCGTCGGGCAACCAGGGGGCGGCAGTAACCTGAAAA
>CANFQO010000028.1 GCA_947449135.1 Planctomycetaceae bacterium
CAACACGGGCGACGACGCCGATACGGTCAACGTGGGCAGCAAGGCCCCGACCGCTGGTGGCAATGTCAACTCGATCGGTGCGGTGCTCACGATCAATGGCGACGGCGGTAGCGACACGCTGAACGTCGACGACACCGGCGACACGCTCGGCAACACCGGCACGCTCTCTGCCACGGAGATCAACGGCCTGGGCATGACCGGCAAGATCGTCTACGGCACGCTCGAAGCCCTGACGATCGGTCTCGGCAGCGGCGGCGACACGTTTACCGTGGCCAGCACCCACGCTGGCACGACCGTGCTGAACGCCAACGATGGAGCGGATACGGTGTACCTGTTGGCGACGAGCGGCGCCACGACGGTGAACGCCGGTGAAGGAGACGACGTGGTCAACGTCGGAAACGGCGACCTCGACCCGCTGCAAGGTGTAGTGGCCGTGACGAGCGGCGACGGCAATGATCGTGTCTACGTGGACGACGGGGCGACTGACAATAAGAAGAGCGTCAACTATCGCGTCACGCCGTCATCGGTCACGTCCACGCTTCGGACGGGATCGCTGGCGCGGGCCTTCGCCGGCCTGACATTCGACGGAGCGACCGAGCGGCTGTCCCTGGCGGGCACGAACGTCGCCAATACGTTCGCCGTCGTACCCAGCCAGGCGACAACCTTCGACATCAACGGCAACCTGCCGGCGCCCGGCACGGTGCCACCTCGCTCCGGCGACAAACTTCTGATCGACCTGACGGCCGTTTCGGACTCGTTCCTGAAGTTGACGCCGGGCGTGCCGGGGTCGGGCATCTGGGCGTTCGGCGATGCGTTGCCCGTCCGGTTCAAGAGCATCGAAATGTTCAACGACTCGGCGTTGGCTGTGGTGTCCGACATGGGGGTCGGCAGCACGTATGGCGTGAAGGTGTTCGATGCCGCATCCGGCCTGCTGAAGTTCGAGGTTCCCGCGGAGCGGTTGTTTGGCACTACGAGCATTGTGGGCGTGCGGGCCGTGATGGGCGACGTCACCGGGGACGGCTTTGGCGATCTGATTGTGGGCCCGAACAAGGGTGTGCCCAACGCCTTTGTACGAGTCTTTGACGGCCAAGATGGTCATCTTGTGGCGGATCTGCGTCCCTATGGCGACCTCCGTAATCACGTGGGCGGAATCAACGTCGCGGTCGGCGATGTCAACGGTGACGGATGGAATGACATCGTTGTCTCGCCCGCGGGCCCCATGCGGGCGCCGATCCGTGTCTTCAGCGGCGAGCCGGGGCACTTCCTGGAGAAGGTCGGCCCGGATCTGTGGCCGATGGGCAGCTCGGCAGCGGCAGAGTTCACGATCGTCGTCGCAGATCAGGATCTCAACGGGCCGGCGAATCGAGGCCGGGTCTTCGTTGGCTCAGCCGTGAACGGGATCGCGACCGTCCAGTCGTTCAGCCTCGCCGTCAATAATTCCTGGGTGGCGGCACCCGGCGGTAGGTTCCAGCCATTCGGCAACAGTGGGCGGGGGACGCCGCGGATGGCGGTCGTTGACTCGAACGCCGACGGCGTGCAGGACCTTATTGTGAGCCGGCCCAATGATGCCTACGGCAGGCAGCGGGTGTTCGATGGGACGAGGCTGGGGACGCCTTTGGGGAACGAATTCGCCACGATTGCCAGCCGGCAGCGTGCCAACGACGAGACGGCAGTTACCTTCGACTTGAACGGCGATGGCCGTGACGAGACGATCGCCGCATACCGCAGCACGATTGGCGTGGATCCAGCTGTCACCAAATTTGATGTGACGGGAAAAGCCACGGGTCGTTTCCTGACCAACGTATCGAGCGCGAAGGAACTGACGGGATTCTGGCAGGTCAATGGCCGAACGGCGTACATCACGCAGAACGGCCAGGACATCTCGTTGACCTTTCCCGACGGACATACCGCAACGGGACTGCTCGTCGGCACTCGGTTCATCAACGTGCTATCGGAAGGGATGAACGGCGAGATCAAGGGCGGCGTGATCACCTGGAACAAGGGCAAGGCCGCATGGCAGCGTGTTGCCGTCACGGGCACCTACGAGAAGGATGGAACCCTGTTCCACGTTCAGCAACAGGGGCGATTGCTGCGGGTGTGGAGCGACAGCGGCGATTACGGTTCGGGCACCATCGATGCGAACGGCGTTATCACTCCCAGGGCATCCAGCGGCCTGCTGAGCGGCACCATCTTCGACATCCATTGGGCGTCTGGCACACTTGGCAAGCGATTTGAGAGCACCGCCTTCTATACCGACTCTCGTGGCGCTCGTGTGCAGATGTTTGAAACTGCGAACGGTGACCTCTCCTTCGTGGAAGCCTCCGGAAAGGCCGCGTATGGAAAGTGGATCGCCCCCGGGAAGATACTGGTGACTGACTGGAACGGCACGGTCGGGGTGGTGTCCAATGGCACAATCACGTGGAACGACAGCAGGAAGATGTGGAAGAAAGTCTGACGGCTGGCACGACGTCGTCGTGAGCCGATGGTAAGGATTCCCTTGACAACCAAGGAAACGAACGATGGCCAAGCAGTTGCTGATTTATGAGTCCGCGGTACCGGTCACCGCCGTCAAGCACGGCAAGGTCTGTTTTGATCCAACGCAGGACTACGCGTTCAGCGCCGGCATCAATGCGGTGCCCGTGATGGCTGTCGAAATTGTTCCCGCGGCCACTGAATATGCGATTGTCTTTACCGAGGCCGGTGACGACGTGATGCCGGCGGCGGTGCTCGGAGTGCGTGCCGAGCAGAATCTTTACCTCTCCTCCGACTCCAAGTGGCAGGCAAAATACGTGCCTGCGTTCATTCGTCGCTACCCGTTCGTTTTCTCGGTCAGCGCCGACAAAACAACGCTCACCCTGTGTATTGACGAGACGCATCCCGGTTTCAATGAGGAGGGCCGCGGCCAGCGGTTGCTGACCGACGATGGGAAGCCCACGGCCTACGTGGAACAGGTGCTGACGTTTCTGAAGGAATACCAGGCGCACTTCGAACGCACACGGGCTTTCGGAAAACGGCTGAAGGAACTCGATCTGCTCGAGCCGATGCAGGCACAGGTCACGACGCCCGCGGGTGAGAACGTCAAACTCGGTGGTTTTCTGGGCGTGTCACGCGACAGGCTCCGGGCGCTTGGCGGAGAGGCCCTGGCGACGCTCGCGAAGACCGACGAGCTCGAATTGATCTATCTCCACCTCTATTCGATGCGGAACTTCAATGAAGTGAAGGATCGCTTCATTGGAACCCTGGCGACGGAGTCGCCCGTTCGCGTGTAAGTGCCATGACCCCGAGGCTTGTGGCAAAAATCGACATTGAATCGATGGCACTCCAGATCACGCGGCCGCCGGTTTCCGGAACTCGGAACGTCCAGAGCGTTCCTCCGGGCCAACTGCCGTCCGCCCGTTGCTGGGAGAGCAGGAACTCAATGCCGTTCCGGCCAGCGGCCCCGGCATAGGCGGCATCAGAAAGCGATAGCAACGCCAACGCTGTCTCTTGCGATGCCGTGAATCCTTCGGTCACGGCGGGCCATCGGCCATCGGGGAGTTGCCGGGCGAGCAGAGCGGACTCAACGCCCGCGGCTGCCTCTTGCTGTGCGGACTGAAGCTCGCAGATCAGCCAGCTAGAGTAGTTGTTCGAGGGATAGTGATAGTTGGCAGGCAGACCGTTTCTCAAGGGAAAAGGAAGGTATGGTCTCGGGGAGTGTCCTGTTTCGTGCAGCAGCAGGGACACATTCAGATGGACTTCAGGATGAAAACCGAAGACGGACATGTCGTTGATGTAATCGGTCGTCCACATGAACTGCGGCGGCGTGGGGCCGCAGAATGTCTGCCAGGAAAGCTGGCTTTCGAAAGGAGCGAGAGCAGACAGGACGTCGTTCGAGGAGGGGGCACTTCCCAGCAGACTCAGCGTCCGTAGTGCGAATGCGGTGTCGTCTGCATCAATCGGCGCAAGCGTGTCGTAGCTGTACGATGCCCCCTTCCTCGCCTGTTGTAGGTAGGACAGGAGCACGGATCGTGCTCCTGCATCGATGCCGCCGCTGGCAGCAAGTGCTCTCGCGACGAAATAGGTGAGAAACACGCTGGATGAGTGAGCGGATGGCGGCATGCCAATGTTGGCATGGCAAGAGTCGTGGCATCTCGCCGAGGCGAGCGCATCGCAAAGAAAGGCCCGGGCACGGTCCATGATGCCTCACAAGAGCACGGTCGAAGGTTGCCCGAAGTCTTTGTAGGGCGAGTACGAGGGCGTTGGCCCGGCCATGAGGATAGCGGCTTTGAGGGTCTCGCTACAAAGCTGGATTGGATGGTTCACGTGCCATGACCGGCGTCACGCGAGGCCTCAACTGGCATCTTCTCGTCTTTCCGGAAGTCCCGAAGACTGTTTAGAGGCAATGTTTCTTATGCTACGGGCTGTCTTTCTCTGCTCGCTGTGGGTGTGAGGCCAGATCAGATGTCCAACGAGAAGCCCCGACCATCCCTGTCTGAACCTGACTTCTATTTCGAGAACGGCCTGCTGGTTTACACGGCGGCCTATCACCTGAAACGAGGCTCTTGCTGCGGCTCAGGCTGCCGCCACTGTCCCTACGAGCCCAGGCACGTCGAGGGAGCCAGAAAGGTGGCTGATCTGGGTCACGGACGACCTGCGGATGACCGTGATAAGTGACGGTGTGCTACTCGTGGCTGCCTCGGGTCAGGTTGCAATCCGAGACCTTCAAGCCGCTTTGGGGCTTCACAGACGCTCGTGCGCCCCCAAACGTGTCCGTCCCGGTGAACACCGCTCACAATGAGCACCGCCGAGCTGTGTTATCCTGAAGGTCAGTCCCGTTCGAGTTACCCCGGAGCCAATCAATGCGAACCGGCAACCCAGCCCTCAATGACAAGACGTTTGAGAATTTCGGGGTCTACCGACGTGATCTGGCCGCCGAGCAGTCCCCTGCCGGCACCATGACCATCAACGGGACTGCCCAGAAGACGATGTTCCTGCTGCTCTTGGCCATGGGATCGGCCTGCTTCACGTGGTCGAAGACGTTCGCGGGGCTCGAGGCCAATCCAGCCGCGGCGATGCCATGGGCTTTTGGCGGGGCAATCGTTGGGCTGATCACTGCCCTCGCGATCTGCTTCAAGCACACGTGGGCCCCTGCCCTGGCCCCGGTTTACGCACTGGCCGAGGGACTGTTTCTAGGCGGCGTGTCGGCCAGCTTCGAGGCCCAGTATCCCGGGATCGTGATTCAGTCGGTCGGTGGCACGTTTGGCACGCTGGCGGGGTTATTGCTCGCCTACCAGTCGGGGCTCATCAGGGCGACCGAGAACTTCAAACTGGGGATCGTGGCAGCGACTGGCGGGATCTGCCTCGTCTATTTGATTTCGCTGATCGGAAGCTTTTTTGGATTTCCAATCCCATTCATCCATTCCGCCGGGCCGATCGGGATCGGATTCAGTCTGGTTGTGGTTGTGATCGCCGCCTTGAATCTCGTGCTCGACTTCGACTTCATCGAGCAGGCAGCCGAGCGTGGGGCACCCAAGTATCTCGAGTGGTACGGTGCATTCGCCCTGATGGTGACCCTCGTCTGGCTCTACATGGAGATCCTCAGGCTGCTGGCGAAGCTCCGGAGCCGGGACTGATGAGCCAGTCCTCTGCCATCACGGTTCTCGTCGCGTGCCCTTCTGCTCCTCCAGCGACGGTAGCATGCCCGTCGGAGTCACAGCACCTCGTAGAGAAACTCCCAGCCGGCATCTTTCACTGTCCGCTCGACGCTCTCACGAAACGCGCCAAATTCGAGAGTTCCGCCTCCGCCCACGCCCTTCTGCACGCGGGTTTCCTTCACTCGGGAACCATATTGAGATGTGCTCTGGACGGTGAAAGTCGGCGGCGGCAGGCCCCATGAATTCTCGACGGCTGATTCCCGGAAGTGAGCCTCGTGGGTGGATGGATCGAGAACGCAGGTGAAGTTGCTCGTGACTGTGCGGCCGCCGAGCAACCACTTGGCCTTGATCGCCGTGAGTGTGCTCTTGACCGTGTTGTCATCGGGCATGGAAGGAGTTCCACCGTGGGAGCTGGCAACCAACGACAGCCTCTTCAGCAGTTCGGCCGGAGAAAAAGTGTTGACAGTGACCATGGCGACCTCCCAAGAGTGAGCGAGTGGAGTGATGTCCGCTGGAATACTACGCGCGAAAGGATCGCACATCCTCGGGAGCATCACGGGCGATGCCGTTCGACTTGCTGCGAACGCCTGTTTTTGCAGGGATTGGTGTGTCCCTACGGCCCGTTGCTGCTGACTGCCGGCGGCAGCGACATCCTCACCAAATCCTTCATAAGCACTGGTAAAGAAGCGAGTGAGATAGCACACTGGCACCTGTCGGAGTTGCTCTTCTAAGGAGTCATCCCATGCGTTGTTCCACTCGATTGTCGGCAAGGCGCGACGGTTTCACGCTCGTTGAACTGCTCGTCGTCATCGCAATCATCGGCACGCTCGTCGGCCTGCTGTTGCCCGCCGTCCAGTCGGCCCGCGAAGCGGCTCGCCGGATGTCATGTGGAAACAACGTCAAGAACATCGGGCTCGGTATTGCCCAATACGAAAGTGCTTCACGGTATTACCCCACGTCGGGTGAAACGGTGGATTTCTCGAGTGGACGTGAGCGATTGTTCGTTCAGTCGTTCTTTCAGCAGCTTCTGTCCTTTACCGAGAACACCGTCATCTCATCGCAGTGGAATACCAGCGCGCCCTACTGGTCAACGGCCGGCAACAACAACTGCAAGCTGGCTGCCACCAACATCCCGCTCTTTCGTTGCCCCAGCAGCCGGCAAGCCGAAAGCGGCGGCGGCACGAACAGCCAAGGGGGGACCTTTGGCGTGACCGACTACATGCCGTTTGCTTGCTGCGACATCAATCCAGCTAATGGCCAGCAAAACCCGGCGGCCGTTACTGGCGGTACGTTGGTGTCCAATAGCTATGTCGAGAGCGGGCTTTCCAGTTCCATCAAGAAGTCGTCGGCAAGCATCAAGGACGGCACCTCCAAAACCATCGCGTTCTGCGAAGACGCCAGCCGGGCCGGTTGGTATGGAGGCACGCGGGATGCGACCACGCAGTCCGGCAACACGGACTGGTATGCCTTGAAGGGAGGCGTGCCAATAGTCATCGCATCCAATGCCCCGAACTGGATCGACGGGACCTACCCCGACATGCCCTACAAGCAAGGCAGTACTTCGGCGGTCGGCAGTTGTGCTGGCCGCTGGGCGGATGGCGACTCGGGTGGGGGCTGGAATGGCCACCCGGCTGAATCAACGGTCGCCACACGCAGCCAGCCGATGATCAACAATCAGGTCAAGGACGGAATGACGATCCTTGGCAATGCGTATTCATTTACGAAGGTCAATGTTGGCTCCAACTCCGAGCCCTTCTCCGAGCATCCCGGGGTGTGCATGATGGGCATGTTCGACGGCAGCGTGCAGTCCGTGAGCCAGGGCATCAGTGCCACGATCGTCCCGTTGGTCGTGAACCCAAGCGATGGGATGACGTACGACACGAGCGTGCTTGGCCAGTGAACGTGGATGGCTGGGGTGGGAAGAGGTCTTCCCCGATAGTTTGTCACGCGTAGAGCGATACCACTGCTCCAGCTGCCACCCCAACTACCATCGCGAAGAGCCAACGACTCCGTAGACGCTCGAAGCCGCAGAGCCGCAAACCCGCGAACGCCGCCCCGAAGCCTGCCGTGAGTGCCGCTATCGACTCGACCTGCGAAGTGTGTTCAGGAGGCAGGCCGCTCACCATTCGCAGCATCGCGAGGCCAACGACCACGGCTAGCGGAACAGTCAGGATCGCCATGCTGCCGGCCCTTTGCCTCGCCGTGCTGGCGATCGGCGACGGCGTCCAGCGTATGACCGCTCCGATGGCACTGCCCGCTGCCAGGCCGAGCAGTGGGGCTGGGACTCTCGCCGCCAAAAACCGCTCGATCGGCAGCCCATATGCCCCGAGGCTCACCAAGGCCATCGCGGCGACCGCTGGCATGATCCAGACCGTGGCGATTCGGGATCGGCGAGGAATGTCGAACGCGGAGGCAAGCCACACCAGCCCCGATGCAATCGTGGCATCCAACACCCAACCATACGGCGGGAACCCTGCCCTGCCGTTGATCCAGTTCAGCAGGGGGCTCACCGCTGACCGAACTGGATCATCGTCTGGCACGCCCACGAAGAACCCGGCGAAGACCCTCAGCCCAAACGCTGCGAACGGGACAAGCCCCGCGACGAGTTCTGCCCACCTGCCAAGCTTGGGCAACGGAGCGAGCCAGACAACCATCCAGACAAGCGTGAACAGGATCAGCCGGAGCGTATCCAAGGTCGACATCGGTCTCTGCCCTGACACCTACCGCTCGAGCCTCCTGAGGGCCTGAGTCGTCTCACACACCCTGTCGATGCCGCCCAGTGCAGCAATGGCGATGGCAAGTAGCCCAAGAGTCATTCGCCGCCGCAATGAGCGTAATTCGGCGGCAGCGATGTGGAAAGCGGTCGGCTGATAAGACAGGGAGCCTTTGAGCCACTCGGAGGTTTCACCATGACCAACCCACTGCTCCACACGTGAGGTGGGCTGAACCGTGCAGCTAGGACACTTCGTCTACGGCGACGCATGGCGTCGCACAATCCCGGCTAGCGAGTTGGCGGAAAACTACGCTTTGGCCCGGAAATACCGAAGGATGTTTCGGCAATCCGCACGACTTCCGCATCGGTGAGGTCATCGATGTCGGCCCGAACATTCGCCACGATCCTGGCAGCCACGTCTCGGTGATGCTTCTCCAGATACGACTCCAGCATGTGGCTGAAGTTGGCCTTGCCACCGCCGTGTCCGAGCAGCAGGATTCGGTCGGCTGGCACCAGAGCGTGGGAGAGGGTTTTGAGGTATTCGAGCGTCTCGGGCTTGTCGATGTCGAAGCCGCCGGCCGGGTTACCGTGGTGATGGTAGATGTTGTGGTTCACACCGCGGGGGTCTGGCGCGACAACCTTCTCAGGCGACGTCCCGGCGGAACCGTCGATCGCGTAGATTCTCGCGTGATTGAAGTCAGCCACCACGACGGCACACTTGCCGGCGAGATTGACCAAAGGTTGGCCCTGTGCGCTGGCGTCATGTTTCCTGCTATCGGTCATGGCATCACCTCCCCTGGAAATCTGTAAGTTACTGCTATCGTGGGGTGTCTTGAGTCGAAAGTCAATCGGGCCAGCCCCGGAAAAATGGGGACGGGAGTGAATTTCACTACGAGTGATTCTTTGGTCACGGGATTGAATTCGCTCCCGTCCCCAATTTCTCCTTTAGCACTCGTCAGTTCGGAGCCAGACAGCGAGAATCATTGCTGGCCCATGAAGCGACCGAGATTCTTCCCCGAGGACACGCCATGCTCGCGACCAGACTCCCACTGCTGCTGGCTGTATTTCTCATGCAGGCGGTGGCTGAAAAAGCACTCCAGCCACTGTTGGACTTCGCCGGCACTGATGCGGCCCAGAAGTGGCAGGCCGTGAACGATGGCGTGATGGGCGGCGTTTCTGAGGGGCGGTTCAAGATCACAAACGACAAAACCTTGGAGTTCTCCGGGCGGCTGTCGCTGGAAAATAACGGCGGCTTCGCGTCTGTCCGAACCAAGCCGACGAACTACAACATCCACGCTGGCGACACTCTCGTGGTGCGGCTGAAAGGCGACGGGCGGGAATACGTCCTGAACATCTACACGAAGAGCCGCCGGATGGCTTTTTCCTACCGGACAGCATTGCCGACCATGAAAGACGAGTGGACGGAGGTGTCGGTGCCGCTGGACGAGTTCATCCCCACGTCGTTCGGTAATCGGGTTCAGGGCATGGGTCCAGTCGAGCCTGAACAGATCAATAGCCTCGGTTTCATGCTGAGCGACAAGAAACCCGGGCCGTTCAAACTGGAAGTCGAATGGGTGAAAATCACACCTGCAGCAACGCCTTGAACGCCTCGGGGATAGCCAGCCTGCTCAGTTCTCGAGCGTTTGAGGACGAAATGCCCGATGTGCGTCGAAGGTGAACCCTGATGCCCCACATGAAGCCCGACCTGCCAACGAAACTCTGCACTGTGTGCCAGCGCCCGTTCGTGTGGCGGAAGAAATGGGAGCGGTGCTGGGATCAAGTGCGGTACTGCAGCGAAAAATGCCGCAGAGCCAAGGAGTCTGGCTGAATCACGGTCGTCATAGTGACTTGCCCCCATGAGCGAAGCCAGTTTCTAAGTCACGGTTTTGTTCTCCAACAGACCAGCCCTGTGCGGCCGGATCAGCCAGCTTAGGTTCAGCCTGCGTCGCTGCTCGTATTCGACGGGCAAACTCAGCAGCTCGGCTTAGATCGCGCTCGTCTGGGTGCCGCCTGTTCATTCCACCAACCAGCCACAGAGGCCCCCAAGCATCAAAGCCGCGGCAATGAAACTCGCCAAAGATGTCGAAGCCTTTTCGGTTCAGTTCGTGCTTGAAGGGGCCATGCCAGAGCTTCCAGAGACATGGCAGCCCCGAGGTCGAGAACACGAACGCGGGCTTTTGGGATAATCGTTGGACAGGTAGGCCGCGAACCCAACTCCAGAGGGCTTCATGGAACGAGCCATAATAGACCCCTGATCCAAAGCCAATCAGGTCGTAGTCATCGAGGCTGGTGTACGGCACTTCTTCAGGCGTCACAACAACGGCTCCGAGAACGTTCGCGATTGTGTGGGCTACCCGGGCGGTATTGTTGTGATGCACCGACTTGCAGATCACGAGCGTCTTGGTGGCAGGCATGATGGGGCCTCCGGTGCTGGCTCGGCGGTAAGAGCTCCGGGAGAACGATATGGACAGCCATCGCCGACAGCCAAAAGAAGTTGGCTTGGATCGCGAGTTGGCAGCACGACGCTTGGGCGAAAAAGCCCCTGGGTCAGCCCGTGCCAGTGGGCTTCTTCTTGGCCGGCTGAATAGCGACCAGCGGCACCACCAGCCTGCCACGGAGCCGCATCGCCAAGACTTCGTCCTTGATGGCCAGCCGCCTGACTTCCTTGAGCAGGTACTTGTTTGCAGCGACCATCAGATCGGCCCTTTCAGTGAGAAACCCCAGACCCCGCACTACCAGAGATATTTACGGATCTGGACAAGCTTAGGTCGCAGAAATCGGCCGCGATTATTGCGCGAAAAACACCTGGGGGTGCCCTGTTGCTCGCTCACCCGGCACCGTGCTCCTTGAAACACTCCTGCAGGTTCTTCCACCCGTCGTCTACCTGTCTTTTTCTAGATGACCGTCTGTAATCGGCGTAGAACCCGTGAGGCGTGTCGGGATATGCGTGCCATAGCCAAGAAACGCCCCAAACGCCACCATAGAAAGCGAGCCGCAGAGCGTGAGGCCGCCTCTATCTGCGATTCGTGCGGCGAAGAGGCCGTGATCCCAGTGGATGTCTCTGGGGACGCTCACGAGACTGCGTCGAGGACTGCCCTGTCTCCTGCCACTCAATGACTCTCCACGTAGAAATAGACCCAGACGGCGAAGCCCGGATTGAGGGAGAGCACGAATGAACCTGCTTCCACCCAGTGTGAACCAACTCTACAAGGGCTCTCCGGCCAGCGTATGGTTCCTCGGACTGTACGGCCTGCTGGAACTCGGTACCGGCTGCGTGCATTACTTCCTACCCGACGGTGGTGCCGGAGTGATTGCCGGCCTAGACCTTACCGCGAACAAACACACGATCATCGGCGTCTTTGCGTGGATGGGAGCCCTACAGATCGCCTATGGGCTCGGGATATTAGCCGTGGCGTTCTGGTACCGGCCGCTTGTATCCCTGTTTCTGGGGCTTGGTCTGCTTGAACGGCTCTTCATGTCGGTGGCTGCTTGGGTGACGAAGCCCAGCCCCACAGGACATCATCCGCCGGAGCACTACGCGAGCCTGTTGCTGGTGCCGGTACTGGCTGTGTTCTTGGCGATGGCGACGAGAAGCCGCTCTGGGGCGGTTCGTTGAGCCATATCAGAGTGGCAGGCATCGACGGCTGCCTCATCGGTGTGCCTGCTCGTCGAAGTTCACAGCACCTCGTAGAGAAAATCCCAGCCGCCAGGCCTTCATGGCGTCGCTCAGTGCTTGGCGTAGCCCTTTGTGGGGCTCTTCGTGCTCTTCTTGTGGCCGTGGTTGGTGCCGGTAACTCCCCTACGATTGTGGTCGTTGTCGTGCAGGGTGAGGAGGTCTTCGATATCCCGGCCGCTCGGATCAATGCCATGCGCGTCACGCAGATGGCTTTGGATCTCCTCGATCGTGGGGGTCCAGTCGCCGTTCACGTTCCAGCGAGGTCCGCCGATTCTCGAGACAGTTCTGGCGGCTTCTTGGGCGGCCAGAGCGAATGAAGATAGGAGAGACGTCTTCAGGGCGACGAGTAAATAAACGCAGGCGGATCTTCGGTTCATGGTGCTGCCTCTCGAGTTCGATCCGCCTAGCAACATCCTACCACGCGCAGCCAATTCAGGCCGGGATCTTGAGGGTGTGCGTCAGCGGCTCATGCGTCTTGCTTCAAGATCGCATGTGAACGCCGGTCGAGGCTGTGCCGACGGGGGAGAAATGGGGACGGGAGCGAATTGCACTACGAGTGATTCCTGGTCACGGGATTGAATTCGTTCCCGTCCCCAATTTCTCGTGGAGGCCCGAGCCGCGGAGGTCCGCGTGACGTGGGCGCTGTCCGACTCGCTCCACCGGATGGGCATGCGCGACAGTGGCACGTCAGCCTGCCCGAACGGGTTCGCCCCGGAACCGGCCCGCTGGATCTTCTCAACAAGACCGCCGAGCCGGCGCCCCTGTTAGTCGATGCTCCTGGGCGCCGTCTGGCAATCAATGCGCCGCCTTGAAGGCCGACACATAGCCGACGACAAACGCATCGGCATCCTCGCCGTCGAGCTTGCCGGACTTCGCGGCGGCTTTGGCTCGCCGCATGACTTCCCGATCACCAAACTGACTGGCGTGAACACCGGCCTTCTGGACCGCGGTGTTTCCTGCCCGCCGGCCGTCATCGCTCGCGTGGTTATGTGGCTTGCTTGCGGGCGACTGGGCGGCGGCGGGTGCGGGGTCGGGCGCGGCAATCTCAAGCACCTTTGCAACCGCGTCTTGCAAGCCTTCGCACCCCTCGCCGCGCGTGGGGACCGTCATCCGTTTGCCGATCGTTTCGATCTGGAACGTGACAGAATCGCCTTCGAATACTTCGACGCAACCCCGGCCGGATGCTGGGATCGTCGCGGATTTATAGTTCATCCACCTCATGCGCCAGATGTTTGAGGATGGCTTTTCAATGTTCGTCGACCGGTGCGTGATTCGAACCATCATCTCGTCGTCATTCGTCTTGTCGGGCCTGATCACGACAGCCGGCACAATACCCAACACCGGCTTTTGTCCTTGATCCACACGCAGGAAAATGGAGCCCAGATTATCCGAGGAGACAACCACTACAGAGCGAACCTCGCGGCCGCTGATCGCGTCTATCTCTTGCTTATAGGCAAACCGTTGTTCAGGCTCTGCGCCCCCGGCCGCCCCGCACACGCTCGCAAGAATCATCGAGGCCAACAGCTTTGTTTTCATGGCAACCCTCCGGTTGGTAGTTGGGCAATCCCCAGACCGCCCTTGCTACGGCCCCACCCGTCAGAGGGTTCGCCGGGCTGCCGGGCGAGCAAAACAATGCTCCGGGATGCCGTCAGGGAAGCCGCGAGTTTCCTGCGAAGTTGTCGCTCCAGAACCTTTTCGCGGGTGCCTACGTAGGCTGCGTGTATGGGACAGATACTTGTAGCGAACATGACGGCGGACGAGCTCGCGGCCCACCGCGAAAAGAAACGTCTCGCAGCGCGGGCGGCCAGGGCCCGGCGAACCCCCGAACAAAAGGCGATCGACGACGCAAAGGCCAGCGAGAAGGCCCTCGCGAGATACCACTCTCTCACGCGGGAGGAGCGACGGCTCCGCGGCTTAAAAAACCACGCCAGGGAAAAGGAACTCCTGGCATCCGCACCGCCAGAGAAAAAGGATCGCAGGCTCCAACTGAAAAGGGCGCAATTCAAACGGTGGTATGACTCGAAAAGGGCCGCCGCCGTCGAGTCGATGAGCCGCCGCCGCGAGGCGCTTCCGGATCACGAGAAGGAGTGCCGCGAGGGGCTGGTCTTCGGGGTGAAGCCGTTGCTCAATCCGGGGTGACGATCGAGCCACGTCATGCCCACTCGGTGCCGCTGCCCGCTGGCGGCAGGTCACCCCCGACATAGGCTGGAGCGGCTTTCGTCTCTGGTGGTGCTGGAGACTGGCGGGGGCGGGGTGTCGGGACCGTGGGAGGCGGCTGACCTAAACCGTGGGCTTCAGGGCAGCAACGGTTGGGACGGCTGTCCCCTACCCTGCTCAAAATTCCTGCGGGAAATAGCCGAAAACACGGGGTCGCTCATCCGTGGACCGTGGTTATACTTCTTCAACGGGTTTGACGGATTTTCAGAGCGAGATGTATCCCTGTTGTAACCCAAAACGGGTTCTTGCTCGAAAAAGTGCTGTTTTGTCCGCGTTTGGAGGGTAAGCGAATGGCTAGCGGCGACACTGGAAATGTCGTGCCGGGAAACCGGTTGTGGGTTCGAGTCCCATGCCCTCCGCTCTGATTGTCGACTGAAAAAGGCCGTCTGGTGCCGCGTTTCAATCTTTCCACGCAAATAGGGCGGATCCCCGGTACGCGGGTATTTCTAGGGCAGTATGGATGGTCGCCGCCACGCTGCTGCCCCCGCCCCGTCGGACCTCGAACTGCTGGTTGCCCTGCAGCCACTGGTCTTCCCGGAGGCCCTGCCCACAGGCCATGGCCTCGAGATCGTGTCCCGCAGGCGAAATGAATACACGAGCTCGTCCCAAAGCGAGATCGTCACGGTCCGCCCGCCCTCGGGGACATGCCGCGAACTGCTCGTGAAGTATGCTCGCGAGATGCCCGATCCCGAGCCACGCTGTCGGCAGGGGATCGAATACTGCGACAGGGTCTACCGCCAGCTTGTGGCCCGCCTGCCAATCTCGCACATCACCGCATGGGGAATGATCCTTGTGGGTGATCCGCCCGTCGCAGGGCTCGTCATCGATCACCTCTCGCCCTGTCTCCGGGTCAGCGAGGCGCCGGAAGAGTCGGGCATTATCGCGGCGGCCGAATGGTGCGGACTGTTTCATCGCTTCGGCGAGACGGTCCGGCAGGATGAATCACTGCAATTTCTCGTGCGATACGACCGAGCGCATTACCGGGCCTGGGCCACGCGGGCGATGGCGATCGCGACTGCTACCGGTGGCACGCCCGACTGGCTCACGCGGCTCTGCATCGCTTTCGAGAAGCGGTGCGAGTTCCTTGCTGATAGCCCCGTGACCACCATCCACGGTGAGTTCGGGCCGCAGAATGTGCTCTGGCAGGAGGGCGTCATCTACCCGATCGATTGGGAATCGGCGGCGATCGGCCCAGGTGAAATCGATCTGGCCGCCCTGCTCTTCAACTGGCCGAACAATATCGTCGACCGCTGCATTGCAACCTATTGGCAGGCGCGCGGCGAAGCCCGGCCCGACTCGTTTGCGGCGGCATGGGATGCGGCTACGCTCTTCACCGCGCTCCGGTGGCTGCCCGACTTCGACGGACCACGCGGCAATGCGGCTGGCAACGCGGGCGGCGAGTCGCTTCGGCACTCGCTGGCCATGCTCGAACGCACAGGCCAATCACTCGGGATCATCTGAGGGACGTACAAGGCCACAGTGCCGGCGTTTACGGTGGATAGAGGCCCCACGTGATGCAGGTGGCCTTCTCGCTCGGCAGCCGAAACTTGTACGCCTGATCGCCCAGCCCAAGGTCGTAGGTGTGCATCCCTGCGTCCAGTGCCAGGAGCGTCGATTGCCGCAGGAGAACCTGGCCGGGCGATTGCTTGGCGTGCTCGAGAGCAAACACCCATAGGCCGGAGAATTGGGTCGATCGGTAATGCCAGTTCATGTCCATGCCGAGTGTGGCGCCGTTCCATTCCAGGCGGATGAACCGCAGCCAGCCGCGGTCTGCCGAGACCGCGACCCAGCGCTCCAGAAACTGGCGAACCTCCGGTCTCAGGAAGCCGCTCTCGATTCCTTTGAGCCGCCAACGGGCGATGTGCATGTCGTAGAATTCAGGCAAAAGCGGCAGAACGTCCTTCGCCGTCGTGAGACGCTGGATGACGAGATCGCCACGCTGCCGGAATTGGTTTTCTGCTTTCCGCATCGAGCGGCTGACGGCCTGTCGCACTGCGGCGGGATCGGCGGAGATGTCGACCCTGACGGAATCGATGCTATTCATCTCGACGATATTGAGGCCGATGTGTTGTGCAGCGAGAGCGAGTGCCGGGCCAGTCTGGGAGCACTCGGGAACAAAATGCAGTTCGAATCCGAGGAAACCCGGGGCGCGATCCATTGCCGCTCGCATCAGCGCGGCCAGGATATCGGGGTCATGGCTGTCACCAAGGAAATTGTGCTGGTCTGCCTCTCCGACGCCCAGGAAATAGACCATTCCCGCTTCCGTGAAGAACGGCGCGATGCCAACGGGCGATTCATTACGGTCCGCGGCCAGAAGGATGAGACGCCCGCGGCAGAAGGTGTCGTACCATAGCCGCTGCCATTCGAATGTCTGCGACACTGCTCGCGTGTCGCTCGCATCCAAGAGCCTTTCCCACACTGCGGGCAGGGCCGGGTCGTCAAAGGAAAGCTCGCGGACCGTGATTGGATGGTTCGCGTCGCCTCCGGCCGGGTGGCCGGCGCTCATGCCTCGCTCCAGATTGCGCGGGCGGCGGCCTTTCGCTCGGCCTGCTTGTTTTGCAGCTCGAACAGCTGCCGGTAGAGGCCGTTGCTGGCAAGGAGTTCGTCGTGGGTGCCCTGCTCCACCACCCTGCCCTGGTCCATGACGAGAATCCAGTCAGCACGGCGGATCGTCGACAGGCGGTGCGCGATCATGAACGTGGTCCGCCCTTCCATCAGCCGGTCGAGGGAATCGAGGATCACCGCCTCGGTCTTCGAGTCGATCGACGAAGTAGGCTCATCGAGGATCAGGATCGGTGAATCCCGTAGGAACGCCCTGGCCACGCAGACCCGCTGGCGTTCGCCGCCAGACAGCCGGGATCCGCGTTCCCCCAGTGGCGTGTCGTAGCCCTGCGGTAATCTTGTGATGAAGTCGTGGGCGTTGGCCGCGCGGGCGGCCGCGATGATCTCGTCGTCGGTGGCGTCAAGGCGGCCGTAGCGGATGTTGTCCTTGATCGTCATGGAAAACAGCAGCGGCTCCTGCAGCACGATGCTGACATGCTGCCGCAGCGAATCGAGGCCGAGTTCCTTGATATCGACGCCGTCGAGCAGGATCGTGCCGGCTACGGCGTCGTAGAACCGGGGAATGAGGCTGATGAGAGTGGTTTTGCCGGCGCCAGTCGGCCCGACGATCGCCGTGACCTGCCCGGGCTTCGCGTTGAACGTCACGTCTTTGAGCGTGTCGGTGCGGCCCTCGTAGGCGAAATCGACGTGCTGGAATTCGATGTGCCCGCGGCACTCGTCTACCGTGATCGGGTCGGGCTTCTCGGCGATGTCGGGCTTTGTGTCGAGCAGCCCGAACGATGCACGAAGGTTTGCAAACTGGTCCTGCCAGCCGCTGTAGGTGTAGGCGATCGCCTCCAGCGGGTCGTAGACCTTTTCGATGTAGGTGAGCACGATCGTCAGGTCGCCCACGGTCAGCTTTCCAGCCAGTGCCAGCAGCCCGCCAAACGTCCAGGCCACCGCGCGGCCAATGCCGGTCGACATGCGAATCACCAGCGAAAACAGGGTCTGACGCACCGTGACGCCAAGCCGGGCGTCGATCGCCCGCTGGGCGGAATTGATGTACCGCTGATGCTCGAGCTTCTGGCGGCAGAATGCGACGATCACCCGCATCATCGACATCGCTTCGTGGATCACCGAGAGCGACTGTCCCTCCATCTCCTTCGTGCGGCCGATCCGCTCCTTCATTTTCGTGGCGTAGTATCGCGACGCGAAGAAGAGTGTCGGGATTACGAAGAACGACACCGCCGCCAGGGTCCAGTGCATCATGAAGAGCACGATCAGCATGCCGATGAGCATGATCACGCTTTCCAGGAGCGCGGGCAGCGTCATCAGGAGCGATGCCACCGCCCCACCCTGGCTATTGATGATGTAGATCAGCATGCCGGAGCGGCGGTTGTCGTGATAGGCGAGCGAGAGGTCCATCGCGTGCGCGAACAAACGGCTCCGGAAATCCCGGTCGATGCACTGCTCGATCCGCGTTTCCAAATAGGTCTGCCACACCATCAGGAGTTGGTGCAGGAAGATGATCGCGATCTCGGTGCCTGCGCACGCATAGAGCAGCCGCAGGCGGAAGTTGTCAGGGCCGATCCAGGCCAAGAGCCACGCGGGCGGCTTGCGGTCGGAGAGCGCGTAGTCGATGAGAAACTTGAAGGGCCAGGGCGCGAGCAGCCCCAGGGCGCTGTTGATCAGGATCAGCGCCATCATCAGGCAGGCTGACCACCAGTGGGGCCGCAGCAGATAGAGGGAGCGAAAGAGAAGGTTCACGGTCGATCACGTCGGGACGCAGTCATGCGTTCCCGCTCATTTCTGCTTTTGGAGCTTGCTGAGCCGGCGGGCAGATTCCTTGGCGACGGCGGCGACGTCGCGGTCTCTGTCCTTCGTCAGTGTGATCAGCTTCGGCAGGGCTGGCAACGCGGCTTTTCCCAGCGTGCCCATCGCCCGGGCTGCGGCGTACCGAGGCCACATCTCCTTGGCGTCGAGCAGCGGAATCAGGTCGGGGGCGGCCTCTCCGGCCGCAGGGCCGATGGAGCCGAGCGTCTTGGCGATCTCTGCCCGCAGGGTGTCGTCCTTCGTCTTTGTGAGCAGGGATCGTAGTGCTGGGACGGCTGCGGCGGCCTGAGTCTCCAGTTCCTGCAGGTTGCTCAAGGCCTTGTATTGGTCGTCGATCGACTCGCCCTGAAGCCGGTCGATCTGAGTCTGGAGATCGGGCAAATCCGTCTTTCGGCTGCATCCGCCGGCCGACCAGAGTGCGGCGGCCGCGAAGCCTACGATCAGACAGTGCAGGAGTTGGAAGCGATGTTGCATGGAAGTGCCATCCTCGCACCGATCCGTCAGGGGATCAAATAACAGGCGGGAATGATTCCCCAGCGGGCGGCTTTCCGCTGCACGGTTTCTAGGTGGCTGCGTACGCGGGCCTCATCGCGACCATCGGGGCTGCTGAAAATCCAGTGGTACGCCACGTAGAGTCGCGCGGCCAGCATGACATCGGCAAATCCTAAAGGAGGAGAGCCCTGCCAGCGTGCCTGCACGTATGACGCTTCCAGGGACCGCACATCCTCAAGGTCCCAATCGAACGTGAACAACGCGAGGTCGATCTCCGCCGGGCCCACTGCAGCGGTCTCCCAGTCGATCACCATGATACGACCGTCCGCCCACAGGGTGTTGCGAGTGGTCAATTCGCCGTGAATGATTGTCTGCCGCTGCCTCGTGAGGAGCGGAATGCGTTCTCGGTAGGCCGTGGCGACCTGGTCCAGCCACGGAAACTCGTGTGCCATTGGGCGGGCCAGTGCGCAGGTAAGGTCGAGCCAATGGGCGTAGTACGCCTCGTCGTACCGCGTCAGGAATCCCCAACTCGGCTCGGCCACCTGGGACTCTCCCCAGGCGTGAAACGCTCCCATCCAGCGGATCAATTCGGTCAGCCCGCCCTGCTCGCAGGCCTGCGCGGCGGTCATTCCGCCAGAGTAGAACCTCATCACGAATGCGAAGTCGCCGGTCTCATCGTCCGTGAAACTCCCCCAATACCGCGGCAGCAATACGGAGTCATGCCTGACGAGAGACTCGTAGACCCTTGCCTCGTGAGCCAAACCCTGATGCGGTGAAAACGGGAGACGCTCGACCCCATGGCCATACTTGCAGAGCAGATGTTCGCGGGAGCCATCGGCGAACTCCACGCGGATCACGTCCGCTGGATATGTGCTCAGGCGTGGGCTGGTGCGACGGTGCCTGACACGCAGCGGCCCGCGGGTAGCGATCTCCGTAGAAAAGACCTGCGAGAGCCCGCGAGAGAGCGATTGCCGGGAAGGTTTGGTAACCGAGTCTGAGAGCGGAGCTTCCACCGGCGATTACGACCTCTGAAACGTGGGGTTTCCTGCCAGCCAGCCGCGGGTCCTTGTGGACCATTGGACGGCGGAGCCTTGTAAGCGTAGGGATTCCGGTCGCCTCCCTGCAACGGGCCGGCGAGGCGACGCGGTTCCGGCGGCTGCGTGCGTGTCGCATTGTCGCGATTGAGGGTATCTTTGCGGCATGAGAATCTGCCTGGTATCGCAGGAGTATCCGCCGGAAACCGCCTGGGGAGGGGTCGGCACGCAGACATGGGTTAAGGCGCGGGCGCTTTCTCGCCAGGGGCACGAGGTGCATGTCCTCACCTGTTCGGCGGACGGTCAGCCTGATCTGCGGACCGAGATCCACGACGGCGTCACCGTGCATCGCATCCACCCGCCGGGCTACGAATTCCCGATCTACGGCAAGCCGCTGTGGCTGCTCGGCTACACGTGGGGGGTCGTTACCGCGCTGCATACATTGATGGAGCAGCACAGGTTCGACGTACTCGATTTTCCAGAGTTCGGCGGGGAGGGCTTCGCCTATCAGATCGACCGCACGCGGTGGAACTGGGTGCCGGTCGTCGTGCAGCTACACGGCCCCATGACGATGTTTCTCGACCTGCTCGGCTGGCCGGAGCGGGGCAGCCGGCTGCACAAGCTGGGCATGTTCATGGAGGAATTCTCACTCCAAAATGCCGACGCGATCATGGCCTGCAGCGGCGGCGTGGCCGACGTGGCCAGCCAGGCCTACGGCCTCGATCGGAACGCGATCGACGTGGTCCACTGCGGCGTCGACACCGCACTCTTCTCGCCCGCGGCGGCCGGCAGCCCGCTCGCCGATCGGCCCACGGTGCTGTTCGTCGGAAAAATGGTGAAAAACAAGGGGCCGCTCGTCGTCACCGAGGCGGTCCTGGCACTGAGGCAGAAGTATCCGGACATCCGCCTGCAGTTCATCGGCACTGGCACCGACATCCCGCTCATGATCGAGGCCCGGGCGCGGGAGGAGGCTGCCGAGGCCAACATCGAGTTGCTTGGCTTTGTCGAGCTCGATCGCCTGCCCGACTACTACCGCCAGGCCCACGTCTTCTGCTCGCCAGCCGAATACGAAGGCTTCGGGCAGGTCTACACCGAGGCGTTGGCCTGCGGCTGTCCGGTCGTTGCCAGCACCTCGGGCGGTGGCAGCGAGGCGATCGACGACGGCGTGACCGGCCTGCTCGTGCCTCCCAACGACGTGCCAGCGACGGTGCGGGCGCTCGACGCGATTCTGGGCGACCCAGCGCTCCGCCAGCGGATGAGCGAGGCCGGCCTCCGTCGCGTCGCCGACTACTTCTGCATGGAGCAATACATCCAGCGTGTGGTGGCCGTCTACGAGAAGGCGATCGCGATCTCCCATCAGCTCCCAGACGAATTCAAGGACCAGACCGATTGGCAGACGCCGCGGCGACCGTCCTCCACGGGAGACGAGTCGGCGTGAAGCAGGCGAGGCACTGCCGCATTCCCGAAGGGCCGCACGACCTGCGCCGGCTCTGGAGCGAGGCCACGCCGCTGGCGGGTCGCCCGCTGCCCGACTGGCTGGCAGCCGAGGATGCCGACGACTACCGCTGGCTGGGCAGCGTGTCGCTGGCCGGATTGTCTGACGAGGAGCGTGGCCAGGCGGAGGATGAGTGTGGCGAACTGGAACTGGCGAGGCTCGTTGTCGATGACGATCCGTTGGAAGGGCAGTTGCGCCATGTCTATATCAACCGGCCGCGGCCAGAGCCTGTCTGGAGCATTGGCATCCACGAGGGAGATGCGCCGTGGTCGTTATCGGATCGGCCACAGGAAAACCCGGTGCTCACCGCGGCGAGCGTCACCGATGTGCCGGCGACATCGGTTGCCGATCCATTTCTTCTCTTCAGGGACGGTCGCTGGTTCATGTTCTTTGAGGTGGTGAACTGGTGGACGTGGAAGGGCGAAATCGGCCTGGCCACGAGCGGCGACGGTCTTGCCTGGCGCTACGAGCAGATCGTGCTGACCGAGCCCTTTCACCTCTCGTATCCCTATGTGTTCGAGGCCGACGACTCCATCTATATGATCCCGGAGACTTCGCAGGCTGAAGCGGTGCGGCTTTATCGGGCCACACGATTCCCGACGGAGTGGGAATACGTTGGCGACCTGCTCCAGGGCCTTCCGTTTGCCGATGCGTCGGTCGTCCGGCATCAGGGCCGCTGGTGGCTGTTCGCGGAGACGAGTGGCGACCGCAACGACACGCTCCGGCTCTATCATGCCGACGCCCTCGCTGGCCCCTGGCAGGAGCACCCGCAGAGCCCCGTGATTCAGGGTGACGCGGAAAACGCCCGGCCGGCTGGCCGGATCGTCGCAGCCGGTGGTCGTCTGCTCCGCTTCGCCCAGAACTGCAGGCCCGCCTACGGCACCGACGTGCGAGTGCGGGAGATCGTGCGGCTGACCACGTCCGAGTTTGCCGAGCAGCCGCTGGGCGCGGGGCCTATCCTTGGGCCCGCTCGGGCCGGCTGGAATGCGGGTGGCATGCACCACGTCGATCCGCTTCAAATTCCAGACGGCCGCTGGGTGGCTGCCGTCGACGGCTGGCGGATGGAGTAAGGCACAGATAGTGCGTTTACAACCCGCGAATGGCTTCATCCAAGGCGGCGATTCGCTGCATGAGCCAGTTGCGCAGCCTGCTGCTGTCGGCCGGTAGCCGCATGTCCTCGTCGGTGGGGAACCTTCGGAGGTCCTGCTCCACGGAGTCATGGATGCTGGCGGCGACCGTGTCGAGATAGGCGGGCAGCGTGTCGACGTGGGGAGCCTTGATCGCCGCCCAGCGGGCCTTGAGCCGCTCGCGGAAGGCGGGGTCTTTGAACAGATGCTTGAACCAGAACCGGTCCTTGAGAAAGAGGACGTCGGTGGCGGGGGGCTCGTAGTCGTATGCATAGTCAAAATCCCAGAGCGGGCCGGCGGTGATGCGTCCGTCCACGCCGCGGTGGAAGAAACAACTCTTGGGATGCTGGGGCTCGTAGTTGTGGGTGATCTCGTGCACCAGAAACCAGTCGATGAGCGAATCGACGTCGACTTGCGCCGCATAGTCGCCGGGGCCGTCGGCGGCCGCGATCGTCGCCTCGAAGGTGTTGAACACGCCCATCACCCGTTCGATCGCCGCCGCGCGGGCCTCGCCCTCGAGCGACTCCACCTCGGGATACTTGATCTTCAGCGGCAGATCGAGAGTCTGCGTCGAGAAAATCTCCTCGCTGGGATAGTCGTCAAACTCGACGAGATAACCCTCACGGGGATCGGTGACGACCCGGCTGGAGGCCATCTCCGTGTGCTCCGTCAGCAAGTAAAGGCCCTGATAGGTGCCGTTGAGCACGAGATTGACGTGCCGTGCCTCGTGGGTGAACGGCACGCCGAGCCGGCGGCCGATTTCGAAGGCGAGCACGTTCCGCAGGCCCGTGGGGTCGATGTAGTCGGCCAGCAGCACCCAGTCCTTGTCGCCTCCCATACCGAGCATGTCGATGGCATCATTGAACTTGAGACGCAGCGGTTTCTTGGGGTAGTCCCAGGTGGTGTTGCCGCGGCCCCGTACCTTCACGGGCGTGCTCGACAGGTCATTGCAGGGGCGATCGAATGGGTCGACGTAGCCGTTGCGTGATAGCGAGATGCGGCCGCCCACGTAGGTCTCCGTGTCGGTGATCGGGGCTGCGCTCGTGGTGTCGATGCGGACAACCGGAAACCCCGGAGGTGGGGCCGCTGCCGCGGACTCCTTCTTCGTTCCGCTGCAGCCCGATAGCGTCAGCGTCAGCAGGACGAGCGTCAGTGTGCAAAGGCGGGTTGCCGGGTATTTCATGCGTCACGCCGTGGCTGGTGAAGTTCCACGTTCTGCACCGACTCGATCCCTCTCAGTTCGGCAATCACTGCGGAGAGCTTTGAATCCCGCGGGAGTCGTAGCCTGTAGGTGAGGCTCAAGAACGCGCCCTTCTTGGCAGTCCCTCCTCCGACAATATCCGCTTCCGGGTCAAGTCGCAGAATCGCCTGTCGCAGCAGCGACTCTGCTTCAGGAGACCAGCCGAGACGAATGTCGAGATCGTAGGTTCGCCTCCTCGTGGTAGTGCGATGGGGTGGCGGATCCCGAAGCAGCCAGGCCGCACAGCCAACCACGATGGTGCCCACCACGGCGACGGCCGGCTGCCCGGCGCCGATGGCCATGCCATCGACCACGGCAAAGATCACGAAAGCGGTGTCACGCGTGTCCTGCACGGCCGTTCGAAAGCGGACAATCGAGAGGGCGCCCACGAGGCTGAATGCCAGCGCAACGTTCGTGCCGATCACCTGCGTGACCATCGCGATCAGCACGCACAGCAACGCCAGCGTGCCGGGGAAGGAATGCGACACGCGAGCCATGTCGCGGGTGCCACGGTGGATCGCGCCCACCAGACCACCGAAGAACGCGGCCAAGATGAGCCTAATCACCAGCACTTGCCAGCTGACGCCCGAATCGGTCATAGGAGAGAGCCAATCGGGCATGTAAACAGACCTCCAGCCGAAGACAGCAGCCACCAAATCGTTGACCCAGGACAGTAGCAGAACTTATAATCAACCACTGTGTTTCACGCCAATCGGCGACTCCCCAGCAGGCGCCCGCACGATGTGGGGTTTATCGATGATTCAGCAGCGGCAGCGGGCGGCATTTACGCTGGTGGAACTGCTCGTCGTGATCGCGATCATCGGCGGGCTGATCGGGCTGCTCCTGCCGGCGGTGCAGTCGGCGCGTGAATCGTCGCGAAACAACAGCTGTAAGAACCAGGTTCGGCAGACGGGGCTTGCGTTTCAGCGGCACCACGACGCCCTCTCATTCTTCCCGTCGGGGGGCAACGAGTGGTGGACGCCGCCGACCTATAGAGGAGGACAGCCCGCAACGGGGCGACAGCAGGATGCGAGTTGGGCGTTCCAGATCCTGCCCTACATCGAGGCAGACGCCATCTGGAAGGGCGTGGGCAGCGACGACCAGAGCCGGTCGATCTCGGCGATCGCTGCAATGATTCCCACCTATTTCTGCCCGAGCCGCCGCGGGCCGCAGACGGTCAAATACACCTCGTCGACCGCGTACATCGCTCCGACGTATTCGCTCAGCGGCGAACTCACCCATGGCCTGATGGACTATGCCGGCTGTAATCTCGAGGGCACGGGCGTGCTCGTGCGCTCGGGGAGTGATCTGCTCATAGCGCCACGCCGGTTTAGTGATGTAGCCGACGGCAGCTCAAGCACGCTTGCCGTGGCCGAGAAGCGGTTGAACCTCCGGTATCTGGGGCAGAAGCAGCAGGACGACAACGAGGGCTACACCGCCGGCTGGGACGAAGACACCGTCCGGGACACCAGGAACACGCCCGAGCGCGACTATGTCGGCGATGACGACGGCGGCGACAAGTTTGGGTCGTCGCATCCCAGCACGTTCAATTCCGTCTTCGTGGACGGCTCCGTGCACGGACTGTCGTACGGCATCGATGCCGCGGTCTTCAATGCGCTCGGCAATATCCGCGACGGCAAGGTTGTTTCCGGCGGTGAGTTTTAAGGCAGTCTAGGGTGTGGGCTGTTGCGAGGCCCGATGCCCAGAGCCATCACTCAGGTCGACACTGCGGCGACAGCCCCGCGAGCATGTCCGTGGCAATGTCAATCGCCTCGGCAGGCGTGTTCGCGAACCGAACGAGCTGCGTTTCGTGGCTTTCCGGTGGACGAATCCAGGTATCGCGGTAGGCGAAGACCTTGCCATTGGAGGTGTCGCAGACCACATGCGGCAGCCCCATCATCGTGCAGAGCAGGTGCGCGTGCAGCCGGTTGGTGATCACGACGCGGCCGCGGGCGAGGATGCGGCAGCCACGCAGTGTGCGGTCTTCAGCCAGCTGGTCCCAGAGCCATGGCATGTGCCGCCAGGCCAGACGTCGCCTGAGTGGGCACGGCTCGCCGCTGGCCGGCGGCTTGCCAACCCATTCCTTAAAAGATCTGGCGGCGGTGGTGAGCTGACGAGCCTCCTCGGCCGGCAGGACGCCGCCCTGCAGCGTCCAGTCACGCGAGATCCAGCCGTCGGGAAGTGGGGAAAGAACGGCCGATGATTCCGCGTCGTTCCTCCAGAGCGCCATCACCGGCACGTCGGCCGTTCGATCGACGGCCGGCAGCTCCAGAGCCAGTGCGGCGTCGGGGCAGAGTGAGGTTGCCGTCGACGGGAAATGCTCCTGGGCCAGCGCGAGGCTCGCCTTATCGCGGACGAGGAGCGTGAAGTCGCGCCGGTAGGCCAGGAGCGAAGACATGTCATCGAGGGCCGCCGGTGATCGAAACCAGATGCTCTGCGGCAATTGAACGATCTTCCGGTCAGGGAAGTCTTCCAAGACTCGCAGCCGCAGTCCCTGCTCTCGGCCGTAGGCATCGCCAAAGTTTCCGCCCCCGAGCAGCAGGATCGGTCCCTCGGGCAGGGCCGTCCGCAGCCGACGGGGATCGTAGCTCCAGGGATCGCAGGCGTAGTCGACGACGACGCCCAACCGATCGAGAAGCATGCGTGTGCCCCACCAGATCGCCGAATCCCCCGTGTTCCAATGGTCGGGGTACATCACCAGGCCGCAGCGAGTGCCCCGTGGCAGCAGGCTGGCCACGGTGTTTGTCAGGATGCGTGTCGCTTCGGCATGCATGGAATTCATCGCGTCTTCATGTCGCCGCAGGCGGTCCTAGAGTCACTGGGGGCAGATGCTCGGGAAAGCTACAGAATACCCTCCCGTGCTACCGTGCTTATCGGGAGCCTGACGCGTCAATGCAGCCCGGCGTCTGCGGGCGAACGGATCTCGGGAAAAAATCGCTGCATGAGAGGCCCGCAATGCGTGTTCACCTGCTCCTGCAGGTGCGCGACCGGGATCTCTTGCACGATACGTTGCTTACTGGGATTGCGATACTCGTGGATGCCGCCCGTTGCGATCTGCGCAGGGCCAAACCCACCGAAGGCCGCAATCTCGAGGGCACGGTCTGCAATCTGGTCGGTACGGACGATCAACAGCCGATCAGCGGGCACCGACGCAATCGCCTTCGACACATGGGCGGTCCAGTACGATAGGTATCCGGCCAGCGTGTAGAGACCCTTCTCTTCGAGGATCTGTTCTGCTGTCGGGTAGGAGAACTGCCCCCTCTGAAATCGCCAGTCCGCAAACGCTCTCCAGGCGGCCGTCGGTGGGATCCGTAGGTAGTGGTTGAGCAGGGAGTCGAGCCACGAATAGCAGTCGCGAATCGTGAGGACGAACCGTGAGTCGGGGCTCACGTGCAGCAGCAGGTCGACGAGGAAAATGTTGAAGTTTGCGACATCGACCGACAGTGCCAGCCTCCGGTCGCGGTCGAGCACGAGCGTCTGCAGGGATCGCCAATCGCTCCGCCCTCCGGCGTAGTCGAGCACCGCGTGAATGACGGGCTCCGGCTCCGGCTCATGGGCGGTGGGGACTCCAGTGAAGAGGCTGGCCAGAGCGCTCGTGCCGCTCTTGCCTGTGCCGATGCCGTAGAGCCTCGGTCTCGCCGCCACCGGCGTCGGCCATGTAGCCGCCAAGCGTCGGCTGGCGGCTATCTCTTCGGGAGTGAGGCCGATTCTCAAGAGATCACCGTGACCGGTCTTGATGGCTGCTTTGCCGCGACAGGCATTCGTCGATGACCGAAACCACGTCGGCCCGTCCAAGATTGTTGGCGCGATCCCGCATCTTCCGATACATCCGCTTCACTGGCTCGCGATCCGACCAGAGGTCGCGGAGGGTGGCCATGGAGAACTCGCCGGCCGGAAAGGTACGGGCGCGCTCGCGGGCCCCTGCCATGTCAAGCGCGAGTAGCGTCCGGAAGCACTTTTCGCAGGCACCGCAGTTTCGCTCTGAGGCATCCCGCCAGCAGACGTGGAGGTGATTGATCGCCACGTCGGACGATGCGAGGAACTCGATCTTGCGCAGCCGGTCGCTGCCCGCCCCGTAGTGCCACACCCGCGTGGCTGAGGTCGAGCACAGCGGGTCGGTCAGGCACGTCGATCCCCACGGATCGAACTCGTCGTAGGCAACGGCGGCGGAGAGGAGCAACGTGTCCCACCGGTGCCCCAGAAGAAGACCGCTGGCGGCCACGGCAGGGCCGTGCACTATCGGGCCCCAGGTGTTTTTTCGCAGGCTGAGGCCCGTGTCGCGGAAGTTGGTAGCGAGTGTGATGAGCGTTTTGCCCGTTTCCTGTGCGACCGATTCGAGCGCCGCGCGCTTATGATCGAGCGAGCCCCGATTCCCAAGGGGAATGTCGTAGCCCTCGACGTAGATCAGGTCGTCGATCGGCCGAAGATTCCACTCCGGATGCAGGCGTGCCATCTCGTCGTGGTGCAGCAGCGAAAAAAAGGAGTCGACGCCCGCGGTGAAAAACAGGCCCGTCCGCGATCCCTGCGGCTCGGACTCACCTGCCGGGTCGGCCGTCACTCGCACGGGGCTCTTGCCCGGACGCCAGCAGGCCCACACCTCCATCAATTCATGTGCGTTTCGCAGTAGTTCGGCGTCGACGGGCCCTTCGAGGACGAGATCCTCGCCGGTCTCGAAAGCGTGCGGCAGGAGCCAGAGGAGCCAGGCGTCGAGGCGTTGGGTTGCGTCGGCCGCGAACGCCTCCGGGACGTCGACCCACAGCACCTCGTCGTCGGCGCTGCCGGCCCCGGTGATACGTCCGGAAAGTCTCACGTGTCCAGGCTGCAGCCCAGCGTCGCGGGGCAGCGTCGTCAATCGCATGGTGGTGCCTGACCGAATCTCAGGGGAATGCAGGCTAGAAACGAAGTGAAGGATCGTAGCCGAACAGCTCGAAATCCTTCACGTGGAGCTTGTGCAGGTAGTCGTAGTCGGCCTCGCCGGAGAGAAACTCTGCATGTCGGGTCCGCACCGTCGATGCGTTGTGCCTCTCGAATGGCTCCAGGTTGATGCCGATACGATGGGAAATCGTCCTCCTCGCCGCATCCAGATTCTCGAAACGTCCCACGAAATCGACGATGCAGCGGCCGTCGTCGTCGCAGCTCCACTCGACCTGCGGTCGGCCACCCAGCGACTTACGGAACTGCTCGTGACGGATGAACCCCGAAAAACCCCGCGACTCGCGGAAAGCGGTCGCCACTGGCCACGACCATTCAGTCGCGTCTGGCGGGGCGTTCCGGAGCGTCTTGTGGAGCCACGTGTAGAGCGACACGATGCGGTCGTAGGGATGCCTGACCAAGGTAAAAGTGAAATAGGATGACCAAACGTCAGCCCCTACCATGGCGCGAATCTCGCTGGCGGTCGAGTGCTTGTGCAGGCCGAAGCGTTCCCTGAAGGCGGGCTGAATCTGCTCGCCGAACCGCGTTCCGCCGATGGCGACGTCGTTCCATCGCAAGCATGGATCAATCGCCGCCGATACGCTCGTCCCGGCCGTCTTCATGACGTGGACGAAGATGAACTTGTGGCTGTTGGATATGATCATCGCCGCTCATAGTCTGGGAGGCTTCCATGCTACCACCGGCAGCGGACGGAATCGTCGGCTGCCGGACGGTCCTGCCGTCCCTTAGCCTGCCGCCAGGATCGCGTCGATCAGGGGGGGCAGCACGCGGCGGGAGTCGAAGTGGTTCTCCGCGATCTCCCGGGCCTGGCGGCAGTGCCGTGGGTAGTCGGCGTTGATGGCGTCGATGGCAGCCAGAATGTCGTCGGTGGTGGCGAAGCCAAAGAGTCCCGCTCCGGTCGGCAGCCGCGACCCAAAGCCGGTGTCATGGGCGATCACGGGCCGGCCCGAGGCCAGGTAGCAGACACTCCGGTCGCTGAACCAGCCGCATCGCGAGAGCACGTAGCCGCTCTTGGCGATCGCGAGTTCAGCCTTTGAGCCCTGCACGAACCGCTGGTAGTCGGCCGGCGTGCCACAGTGCTCGGCGGGATTAAGCAGCTGCCAGCCGGCATCGCGAAGGGCCGCCAGATCGTTGACCTCGTCGGGATGGATTGCGAGCGACGGCAGGCACTTTTCTGTGGTGAGCGTCGGCATCGCCATCAGCTCCCGCCAGGCGTGGGCCTTCTGGCCGTGGAAGATCCCGTCGTGCGTCACCGAGCCGTAGCTCCGCCAGTGGGCCACGGTGGTGAGGCCGTTGTGCACGATCTCGGTCGCCACGGGCCAGCGATCCAGCACGACCGGCTGCGGCGTGACGATCCATTGGCGGCCGCAGGTGGGCACGGTGCAGCCGGGGTGGCCGATGTTCCAGGCGATCGTGGCAAAGTGGGAATGCCTGTCGAAGCCCATGTCGATTCCCTGCGCCTGCCACATCTGGTTGAAGGCTGGATCGAGGTCGAGGAACACCCGCCGGGGCACCGGATCGGTCAGGGCTGGGTCACGGAGCATGCCCGAAATGTTGAGCAGGATGTCGGCGCGACCGGCGCGGCGAGCCAGTTCGTCGTGTGGCACTTCGACCGTCGCCGTGCTGCCCGACCGCACGAGGGCGGCAGAGCCCTCCAGGCCGAAATCGGCGACGAGCCGGCGGAAATACGCCGCCGCATCCGACGCCGCAAAGGCTGCGTCTGTCTGCTCGACCGGCACGTTTACAGGCTCGACGAGCGTGACTTCGTGCCCGAGCGCCCGCAGGCCGAGCACGTATTGCAGCACGGCACACGCCGCGCCTCCCTGGCCGGGCTGACCGGCGACCATCCCGGCGATCAGGATCGAGATTCGGTCTGTCGTGCCCATGATGTCAGGCTGGATGGCCTGATCCGCAAAACGTGAAGTGCCTCGACATCATAATCGTTGGGCAGGCATAAAAACGGCGAAAAGATCGGCCATTCGTGGCCTGCTGAAGTGGAACTATAGATGCATATTACAGCATTGTCGAAGCTACGGCGTGCGCAGTAGATTGTGTTTTGCGAAGGCGTTTGCCACCCTATTGCCTGCAAAGCCCACGGAAACCGCGACCTTGTGACAGCTTTCTTTCCGTGAACCAAATGACACGATACGCATCGCTGGTTGCCATCCTGCTCTTGTCGTCGCTGCCATCCCCGCGGGCCACCGGGGCACAGGCTGACAGGCCCAACGTCCTTGTCATATTGTCCGACGACCACAGCGCGGCACACGTCGGTTGTTATGGTAATCCTGACATCAAAACGCCGAATCTGAATGCGTTCGCCGCCAGTGGTTTGCGGTGCGACAGAGCCGACGTCACCTGTCCCCAGTGCGTGCCGTCGCGGGCCAGCATCCTCACGGGGCGGTCGCCGGTGTCGATCGGCATGACGCGGTTTTCAGCCCCGTTGCCCCGCGACGTGCGAACGTTTCCCGAGCTTTTGCGGGTGGCAGGCTGGTTTACCGGAGTGGCTGGCCGCACGTACCATTTGGACGGCTCGCCTAATTCACCGGAGTCACGTGCCGTATTCGAAAAGCATGGGATGGTCACGTTCGTCGACCGCTTCGACTTTGTGAAGAAGGCTGGCGACAACGCCACGTCGTTGACTCAGTTCCGCGAATTCCTGGACCTGAAGCCACGGGAAAAGCCATTCTTCCTTCAGCTTTGCTCCGCCGACCCTCACCGGCCGCTTGCCGAGTGCGGCCCGGAGAAACATGATCCGTCCGCAATCACGTTGCCGGCGCACTACCCCGACACGCCGCTCGTGCGGGAAGACTTTGCGAGGTACTATGACGAAGTCTCGCATCTCGATGTCTTCTTTGGCGATGTCGTGGCCGAGTTGGAAAGACGGGGCTTGGCCCAGAACACCATCGTAGTCTTCATGGGAGACAACGGTGCCTCGCAGTTGCGCGGCAAGGGCACGCTCTACGAGTTTGGCATTCGCGTGCCGTTGCTGATCCGGTGGCCGGCGAAGATCAAGCCCGGCTCCGTCGCCGCCGAACTGATCAGTGGCGAGGACATCGCGCCGACAGTGCTGGAAGCAGCCGGCATTCCCGTGCCGCCCGATATGACTGGCAAGAGCTTCGTGAAGCTCTTGCATGGCGATGCGCACGAGCACCGGGAGTATGTCTTCGCCGAACGCGGCGCGCACGCCAGCAGTCTGCCGAACGGCAGTGCGTCGTTTGACCTGGGCCGCGTTGTTGTATCGCCGACTCACAAGCTCATTTACAACGTGACTTGGCAGTTGCCTTATCAGCCTGTCGACTTTAAGGGAGACCATTTTTGGACCGAACTGAAGCAACTCCACAGGGATAAAAAGCTGGATGACAGGTGGGAAAGCCTCTATTTCTCGCCCACGCGGGCCATGTTCGAACTGTACGACCTGCAGGCCGATCCAGCGGAGCTGAAAAATCTTGCTGGTACTCCTGCCGCGGCCGTGGTCGAGGGCAAGCTGAAGGCCGCGTTGCAGGAGTGGATGATTCTTGAACGAGACTTCGTGCCCCTGCCAGTCGCACCGGAAGCCATGGCCGGTCAGGGTGACGAGGGCAAGGGCTAGCCGGTAGTCGCCATTGGCTCAGGCCTCGGCACGGGGTGGGGCATCGCGACGGCTCATCCGCTGGATGTAGGGCTGGCCGCCGAAGTCGGGCAGGAATCGCTGCTCGCGGAGCTTGCGAAACACAAGGGCTTTTCCACCCTCGAGCGTCTGAACGAGTTCGAAGCCGGGATCCTCCTGAAGAAAGCGGGCCAGCTCGCCCACCGAATGCAGCTGGATATCGTCCACCAGGAGCAGGCCGCGCGGCCTCAGGATCGCGTGGAGGTAGCAGAAGTCGACGAACACGGTCGGCCAGCCGTGACCGCCGTCGATGATGCCGACGTCGAACCATGTGTCGGCGGCGATCTCGCGGGCGGCCAGAGGGGGCAGCGCCACCTCCGACCGCTCGATGCACGGCGTCAGCGACGTGGTGGAAATCCCACGAGAATCACAATAGGCCAGGATGCGGTCGAACAAATCCTGGCGAGGTGCGATCGAAACCAGTTCGGCGGGCTGGGCGAGCAGCATCGCGATCGTGGTGTTGCCGGCGCCGGTCTCGCAGATGCGCGGCCGTTCGCCGGCCTCACGGAGTACGAGCGCATGAAGCTCGCGGAGCGATGGGCCCGAGAAGCCACCCGTGTTCCACTGCTTCTGGTTCGGCCAATAGTGGAGAAGCGGTGGGTCGGCAAAAAATACCTCGATTGCAGGTGTTGTCATCGACGTATCTCCGTGCAGACGACAGAGGGCATGGCTCAGGGTGTCATCGAAAAACCATGCGGTCATTCAGCAGTTGGCGTTCTGCTTGCGGCCACGTGCAACGAGGCAGCATTGTACCGTGATTCATGGGCCCGTCCCGCCCACGCACGACGGGCCAGTCTGATCATGTCTCTTGCGAGGAATCCAGGAGGCGTCTGGTAGACTGGCAAAGATACGCCACCACCGAGCGGTTGTTGGGGTGAACTTCCTGGTAATCATTCTGGTAATCCTCCTGGCAATCTCAGCTTACCGAAACGGAGTGACGGATCGTGTGCCTCTCATACGCCTACTTCGGACACCATAAGTGCGCGACGCAATGGATTCAGGACATTGTGCGCGATGTTTGCGCGGAGCTGGGGCTCCGCCAAACGATTTACAACAGCCCGCGGGAGTTTGGCGACGACCTGCCTGCTGCGCTCCGAACCAGTCCGACAGACTTCCTCTGCTATCCGAATGCCGTAGCGCATCACGTCTCAGTTCTGTCCGGATACCGAGCATTTCATGTCGTTCGAGATCCTCGCGACATCATCGTGTCGGCATATTTCTCCCATAAACATTCCCATCCGCTGCCGAACCCCAGCGCAGGAGTCAGTTGGTTGACGGCGGACTATCGCCGAACGCTCCAGGAGGTCGATCCGGAAGCCGGACTGCTGATGGTGCTGGAGAGACGAGCACATCAATTCGATCAGATGCTGAAATGGGACTACGGACAGCCGCACATCAAGGAAGTCCGGTTTGAAAATCTCACGACTGATCCGGTAGATGAGTTTCGCGGTATTTTCCAGCACCTCGGGCTTCTCGACACAACCTCACCGACGAACGGAACGGTGCTTCCAGGCGAACTTCTCGACAGCATCCTGTGCCGGCACAGTTTCGCCAGCAAGTCGCATGGCCGCATGCCCGGCGAAGAGGACCCGACGGCTCACTATCGAAAGGGAATGCCCGGCGACTGGAAAGCCCACTTCACTCCTGCACTCGTCGCACGTTTCAAGGCACGGCACAACGATCTTCTCGTCACGCTTGGCTACGAGAAGAATGCCGACTGGTGAATGACGGCACAGGTCGATCCGCGATCCGGCGAGCCAGCTGCGTCACGCGGGTGAGCGCATCGTGATCGGCCGCGGCCGTGATGAACGCCACGTCCTCGGCGGTGAGTCTCTCCGCGCCAGCACCGGGCTTGGGTTGGCTCTCCAGCCGTGCCTTGTTCTTCCAGCCGGTTCGCAGCGGCTCTGGATCGATGCCGAGAAACGCCGCCACGCCGTCCACCGTTGCTTCTGAGGCAACGAGGTCTTCATAGAAAACGGGTAGGATCGGCGCGACGTCGGCGTACGCGAGGATTGCCTTGAGGGAGGCGTTCCAATGCTCGACCGCTATCCGCGGACCCCAGTCAGGATTCCAGTCCGCCACGTCACGTTTCCGCGACTCGTAGCTCGCCGCGACGTCGAACACGTTGCGGACGAGACAGATGAAATGGACGTCCGGAAAGTGGGTGACGAGGTGGTCGAAGCACTCGTATCCGCGTGGCACCTTGTCGCCGACGTAAGCGGCCGAGTCGTAATGCGCCTCGGCACGCCGCTGTCGCCAGGGGAAGTGCGACAGGTCGTCATACCAGGTGTCGCCGGTTTCCATGCGGAAAAATCGCTCTCGTTCAAAGTCGGTGGGCATGAGCGCGCGGGCGAATAGCCGCAGATTAAACCGCTCCGTGCCCAACGCGATCGCCGGATGCCAAACAAGGATGGCTTGGAAGTAGCTCGTGCCGCTCCGCGGGCACCCACAGACGAAGAGGAACTTTTTGTTCATGGTCCATCCTCACCCAGTTCCGGATGAACCCGCATCAAGGCCCACATCACCAAGCAGACGGTTGAGAACGCGGCTGGACTCAAAGTGCTCAGCGGCCAGATTGCGGGCCGCGGCGGAGTGCTGGGCGTAGCGGGCCAGAATGTCCTCGGCGCCGGCGGCGGCCTCGTCGGGCGTGCGGAATGTCACGATCCCCTCGCCACTGGGAATCGTCACAAGGCCCGTGTCCTGCACGAGCACAGGCCGGCTGCTGGCAAGGTAGCGGGTGCTGCGGTCGCTGAACCAGCCGCTCCGGGCGTGGGCGTAGACGCCCTGGGCGACGGAGAACTCAGCGGCGGAATCCTGGATGTATTTCTGGAACGACTGGGGAGTGCTTACGGTCTCGGCGGGAGGGACGAGCCGCCAGCCGTGCGACGTAAGCGCCTCGCGGTCGCGCCCGTCGCCCTCGTGAATGTCGAGCGCGATCTCAAACTCGGCTGGGACGCGCTCTGGCAGGTGAAAGACCTTGCGGAATTCGTGCAGCTTGAGGCCGTACGTGGTGCCCTCCCAGGCGACTGCGCCGAATCCGCACCGCCAACTGGCGATCGTGGTGAACCGGCGGAGTGACGACGCGGGACCGCCTGGTGACGGGGCGGCGGGCCAGAGGTCGAGTAGCAGCGGCTGCCGCGTCGGCTTCCACGGCAGGCCGCCTGTGGGGATCGGGCATCCGGGCGTGCCGATATTTTCCCCGATCGAGAAATAGTGGTCGTGTTGGGGCACGGCGTAGCGTGTTGCCGGATCGGCGTGCCAGATCTGCGTAAAGCCAGGGTCGACGTCGACGTAGGCGGTGGTGCCGACCGCCTCAAAGACTTCCGGCACGCTGAGGTTGCCGCTCAGGTTCACGAGCAGGTCGCTTGCCGCCGCAAACTGCCGCAGGTCGTCCCATGATCGCCCACGGGTCCAGTCGCTCGTGCGATCGAGAATCGCTGTCCTCTGCTCGAATCCGAAGAAACGTGCACACTCGGCAAACCAGTCGAGGGCCGCGGCCGACGGGACGCCGACACACTCTTCGACGAAGAGCACGTCGAAGCCGAGTTGCCGCAGGCCTACGGCCCAGCTGAACCGCTCCCACGCGCCCCCCGCGTTGCCGGGCTTGGCGGCGAGCGGTCCCGAGACGATGGCTTTGCGGTTCATGCGAGCACGTCGTCAAGGAAATGTGTCAGGACACGGTCGGAGTCGAAATGAGCCTGAGCGATCTCGCGGGCGGCGCGGCAATGCCGCGGATAGTCGGCGGCGATGCTCAAGGCGCCGGCCGCGGCCTCGTCGAGCGTGGTAAAAGTTAGCAACCCCTCGCCACAAGGGTAGAGATTTCCGAGGCCCGTGTCCCGGGCGAGGACCGGCCGGCCCGTGGCCAGGTAATAGCAACTGCGGTCGCTGAGCAGACCGCTGGCCGTGTCGACGTACATCTGCTTCGGCACCATGAATTCCGCCTTGGAGCCGGCGATGTAGTCGTGGTAGAGGCGGGGGCTCCCGGCCGCGGCGACCGGATCAACGAGCCGCCAGCCATGGCTGTGCAGAGCCGCGATGTCTTTGGCGTCGCCCGGATCGATCGCGAGCGCCTGCTCGAAGGTTTCGCCGGGGCAGCAGCCCGGCAGCGCAAGAAACTTCCGAAACTCGTGGCACCGTAGGCCGTAGAGGTGCCCGTGATACTCCACCGGACCGTTCGGCCCTCGCCAGGCGCCGATGCCGGTGAAGGCCCCGGTGGGCCGTGGCGGCGATACGGGCCAGTGCTCGAGTACGACCGGCTGGGGCAGCGAGGTCCAGGCGAGGCCGCAGGTCGGCACGCTGCAGCCGGGCTGGCCGATGTTTCGGGCCAGCGTGGCGAAGCGGTTGTGGCCG
>CANFQO010000029.1 GCA_947449135.1 Planctomycetaceae bacterium
AACTGCTGGGCCTGGCCGACATGGTCGAGGTGCTGGAGCCCGACGACATCCGTGACCGGCTGCTCGAGGCCGCACAGCGGATCGCCGCCCTCTACATGTGCCGTCATATCCGCGAATTCGAGGCACTGCGCGTTGGTGGTTGATTCATCTCCTCCGCCCGTCGCCTGCGGGCACCGGGGCGGTGTCGGCCGATCAGGCAGTGGGTTGTACAGCACTGGTTTCACAACATTGGAGTGACATCGCTCATGCGTTGGTTTTGGATCGATCGATACACCGAGTTTGTCCGTTGCCGTCGGGCCCGGGCCGTCAAGGCGGTGACCTTGGCCGAGGAGCATCTGCACGACCACTTCCCTGGTGCGGCGATGATGCCGGCAACACTCGTGCTGGAGGGGATGGCCCAGACGGCAGGCCTGCTTGTTGCCGACGCCCTCGACTACCGGCGGCAGGTCGTGCTCGCCAAGGTGGGGGGCATGCGGCTGGCGTTCGAGGCAGTGCCCGGCGACACGATTGAGTATCTCGCCGAGATCGTGGAGCTCTCAGAGCTGGGATCCGTGGTGAAGGTGACCAGCCGGATCGGCGATCGCGAGCACGGCGAAGCGGAACTCTATTACGGTCATCTCGAAGCGGGCACGACGGTGCCGAAACTATTCAAGAACGATGAGGTAATGCGCTGGCTCGATTCCCTGCGGATCTTCGACGTAGCGGTCAACGAGGACGGCACGCGGGTCATCCGGGGTTCCGGGCCGCCCTAGAAAATGGGGACGGGACTGATTTTCCGTTTAGTTACAAGGTACGTCGGGAGTTGAAAAGGGAAAATCAGTCCCGTCCCCATTTTCTTATTTTCTCCTCGATGGCGGCCAGGGGCACGTCGATCCAGTCGGGGCGGTTGTTCAATTCGTAGGCGAGTTCATAGATCGCTTTGTCGAGCTTGAACACCGCCAGCAGGGTGTCGGCAGTCGCGCGGTCAGCTGGCCACCAGGGCTGGTCAGCGGCCACCTCGCGATAGGCATCGAGGTAGCAGGTCTCCAGCCGCTCGAGATCGTCCGTGGCATACGGCCTGCCCGTCGACTTCGCCACGTGTCGCAGCAGATAGTCGAAGGACCGGCACATGCCGGCCACGTCCTTGGCGGCGGAAGTCTTGGCGCGGCGTTCGGTAAGCGATCGGCCCGGCTCTCCCTCGAAGTCGATCACGAGCACCTCCGAGTGCTCCGCCGCGAGATGCTGGGTGTCGTGCTCCGCCACGAGGACCTGGCCCAGATGGTAGTCGCCGTGAACCCGGATATTGGTGGTGGCGCCGACGATGCTCGGCAGACTGTCAAAGCGGCTCATCAGCCTCGACCGCGCCGAGAGCACTGCCGCAAGTCGGGATGCGATCGCCGGCTCGAACTGAGTAAGCCGTGATTCGATCAGCGTAAACACCTGCTCTGCATGAGCAGCCATCGCCATCGCTGTGGACTGCCGGCCCGCCGGCACCGTCGACTCTGGCGCGAAGGCCGGGATGTCGGGCCGTGCGGCCAGTGCTCGATGCATCTGACCCGTGGCCCGGCCGAGGCCCGCGACGATCGCGAGGACCGTACCGCCGGTTGCACCCGCCAGTTGTTCTTCAACCGAAGGTGAACTCGAGAGCAGGCCGACGAGCCGGTCCCAGCCGGTCGTGTAGCCCGACTTAAATTCGTGCACCGTGGCAATCGCCGTCGAGCCGACAGCACGATGGCCGTCTGCGGACACGTATTCCAGCCAGCCGCAGAGCCGGGGTGTGCCTGGCCACGGCGATGCAGCGGCGAAGAAGTCACCAAGTTCCACCTCCGGCTGGATGCCCTCGCGGCAGCGGCGAAATAGCTTCACGATCCAGCCGGCTGAACGAGATCGCACGACGAACGACGTGTTGGAGGCGTCACCACCAATCGGCATCACGTTCAGGGCATCGGTGGGAGGAAAAGCCCCTGCACTTGTTTCTATGCCGCCGACGCGATGGCCAACGATGTTCCCATTCCGTCCGGCGAGCGAACTCCCTGTAATCGTCATCTCTACCAGCCGGCCTGCCGCGGCCGGCGTGGCTGCGGCGTCGACTCCATCCGGACCGATTACCGCGACATACCTGGGCGTTGGATCGCGGTCGGCGAGATGAACGTCTGCCAGCACCAGTTGGACCGGGCCGTCAGCCGTAAGCGTGACCCGCTCGTGCAGGATCACACTCCCGATCGTCGCCGCCTTGTCTGCGAACCACCGCGCGGTCGGCAGCGACCGGGTCAGGCGGGACGCGATCGTGGCGTCATCGAGCGTCATGCCGCTGGCGTCTCTGGAGTTGTGGTGGCCACCGGGGAGAGCCGAAACACCCGCACAGGCTCTTCGGGAGTGCACGTAATCCGGATAGCGTCGATCGCCCACTCCTGCTCGGTATCATCGAGCAGGTCGTGTGCCGTGAGGGCTGTGACCGCCTCGAAATCGAGTGAGGTGCGTCCAAGCGTGAGTCTGGCCTGCCGCGGCTCGTGTGGCTGCATGTTGACCACCACGAGCACGCGGTTGCCGCTGAGCGGATCGTGCCGGCACCAGGCCAGGAGGTGCGGGTCGTCGATTTCCTGAATGAGCGGCGGCCGCACGCGAGCCAGGCTCGGCTCAGCACGGCGGATCTCGTTCAGGCAGCGGATGAAGGGGGCCAGGCTGTCGGGGCTGTCGAGGTTCCACCGTTTGATCTCGTATTTCTCGGAGTCGAGATATTCCTCACTGCCGGGCTCCCGCGGAGTCGCCTCGAGCAGTTCCATCGCCGGCCCGTAGATGCCCCAGTTGCCGACGGAGAGCGCTGCCAGCGCCAGCCGCACGAGAAACATCGGGCGGCCACCCTGCTGAAGCGTCTCGTGGAGGATATCGGGGGTGTTTGGCCAGAAATTCGGCCGGAAGAAATCCGCGATCGGTGGCGTGGTCACCTCGGCCAGATAGTCGGCTGTCTCCTGCTTCTCCGTCCGCCATGTGAAATAGGTGTAGGACTGCGTGAAGCCGAGCTTGCCGAGCCGATACATCGTCTTCGGTCGCGTGAAGGCTTCCGCCAGAAAGAGCACATCGGAGTGCGTGCGGTGAATGTCGGCGATCAGCCATTCCCAGAAGGCGAACGGCTTCGTGTGTGGGTTGTCGACGCGAAAGATCCGCACGCCCTTTTCCACCCAGAACCGCACGACGCCCCCGAGCGCCTCCCAGAGCTGCCGCCACTGCTCGCACTGGAAGTCGAAGGGGACGATGTCCTGGTATTTCTTGGGAGGGTTCTCCGCGTATTGGATCGTGCCGTCGGCCCGGTGACGAAACCATTCCGGGTGTTCCCTCACCCATGGATGGTCGGGCGAGCACTGCACCGCGAGGTCGAGGGCCAGTTCGATGCCGAACGTTTCGGCCCGTTGCCGGAGCTGCTCGAAATCCTCGAACGAGCCGAGCTGTGGATGGATCGAGGTGTGGCCGCCGTCGACACTGCCGATGCCCCATGGACTGCCAACGTCGTTGCTTGCGGCGTCGAGGCCGTTGTTGCGTCCCTTGCGAAAGGCCTGGCCAATCGGGTGGATCGGCGTCATGTAGAGCACATCGAAGCCGAGCCAGCGGATGTAGTCGAGACGATCAGCCAGATCGGAGAGCGTGCCATGTTCTCCAGCGATGCGGCCCCATGATCTGGGAAACACCTCGTACCAGCTGCTGAACCGGGCACGGGCACGGTCGACCCAAATGGGCCGCGGCTGGTCGAGCCGCGTTTCGTCCCGCCGGTCGGCGTAGAGCGTCATGAGCTCCCGCAAGCGGTCGCTATGGACGACGTCCTTCCAGGACGGCAAGCGGAGCTTGATGGCGAACTGCTCGATCTCTACGGCGATCCCCGCGGGGGCGGAATGGGCCGCAGCGGCCACGATCTGACTGCCGGCGATGAGTTCGACCTGCAGGTTGTCGCCAGCCTGCTCACGGCGGCCGAGATCGCGAAGCCATGTGGCGAATGTGTCGATGCGGGCTGTGATAAAAAAGTGCCAGAGTCCGATCCGATCGGCGATAAACGATGCCTTCCAGAGATCGTTGCCCTCGCACGCCATCGGCATCACGGTCCACTGGCCCGTCTCGCCATGCCGCACGTGCAACCGACAGTCGAGTTCCTCATGGCCATCGCAGATGATGTCGGCCTCGACTACCACCTCGTCGCCCCGGACCCGCTTGACGGCGAAGCGACCGCCATCGACATCGGGGCCCACGCGATCGATCGCCACGCGGCGTCTGAGTTGGTTGGATAGTTCCATGAATCCTTCCGGCTTGGGTACTCATGCTGTTGTTCTGTGTCGCGAAAGTGTAGGAATGACGGCGTAAAAACGCGACAGCAGCGACTGCCATGACTGACCGAGAGCCGATGTTCAGCACGATTGCCTGCGATGTCCCGGTGGGGTCGCGGCAGCGCACCGCCACGGCCTGCGTGCCGGTGGTGCCACCTCCGGCGGCGGGCTGGCCGCTCGTGCTGGCGTTTCACGGCGGCCAGAGCCATCCGGAGCTGATGCGACGGTTTTCGGGGCTCGACGCGTTGGCAGCCTCCGGTCGTGCGGTAGTCGTTTTTCCCGCCGGGACCGGCTCCCGGGAGGGACTCTTCACCTGGAACGGCGGCAACTGCTGCGGCGAGGCGCGGGCCGACGACTCGGATGACGTGGGGTTTGTTGCCGCGATTATCGACGCGATCGTAGCCCGGCTGCCGATTGATTCGCACCGGGTGCATGCCACGGGCATGTCGAACGGGGCGATGATGGCCTACCGTGTGGGGGCGGAACTCGCCGACCGGATCGCGTCGATCGCACCGGTGGCCGGCCCGCTGGCGCTGGCCTCGATCACGCCCTCGCGACCGGTGCCCGTGCTGCATTTCCACGGCACGCTCGACCAGTTCACGCCATTGGACGGGGGCGTGGGACGGCGAAGCATCACCCGGGTGTCGCATCGGCCTGTGATCGAGGGTCTCCTCGAATGGGTGCACGCGAATGGGTGCGATTCGGAGCATGCACGCGAACCCATCCCCTGCTCCGACGAAGGGATCACGGTCGAGCGTCTGCGCTGGGGCCGCAGCGGATCAAATCCGACGGCGGAGGTCGGCGAGGTCGTCTTCTACCGGATCGCCGGTGGTGGCCATACCTGGCCCGGTCGGCGGCCGGATTCGTTCTTCCTGGGCCCCTCGGCCCTCTCGCTCGACGCCAATACGATCATCTGGGAGTTCTTCGAGCGGCATCCGCGCTCCCAGTTGCGGGAACGGGGTTAGGAACGTCATCCTGTGGTCGTATCGCTCAAAAAAGGTCGCGGAGAAATCAGCCTGTGAAGCTCATTCGGTTTGGAACACGCGGTGCCGAGAAGCCGGGCCTTGTCGCGGCGGATGGCACCATCAGGGACTGCTCGGCGCACGTGACCGACTACGACCATGCGTTCTTCGCCGGCGGCGGACTGGAGCGACTTCGGGCAGTGGCGGCACGCGCCGACGTGCTGCCCGCCGCCCCCGTCGGCGTGCGGGTCGGTGCGCCGATTGCCCGGCCCAGAAACGTGTTTGCAATCGGTCTCAACTACTCAGACCACGCCAAGGAGACCGGTGCCGCAGTGCCGGCCGAGCCGATCCTGTTCATGAAGGCCACCAGTGCCGTCTGCGGCCCCTATGATCCGATCCTCATTCCTCGCGGCAGCGAGAAGACCGACTGGGAGGTGGAATTGGGCATCGTGATCGGCCGCGACGCCCGCTACCTGCCCTCGAAGGAGGCCGCCCACGGCGTGATCGCGGGCTACTGCGTGGCCAACGACGTCTCGGAGCGGGCATTCCAGATCGAGCGGGGCGGCCAGTGGAGCAAGGGCAAGTCGAGTGAAAACTTTCTCCCGCTGGGGCCCTGGCTCGTGACCGCCGACGAAGTTCCCCAGCCGCAGAGCCTCGGCCTCTCGCTCGATGTCAACGGCCGACGTCGGCAGACCGGCAACTCGTCCACGATGATTTTCGATGTCTGGCAGATCGTGCACTACCTCTCGCAATTTCTTCTGCTTGAAGCAGGCGACCTCATCATCACCGGCACGCCGCCCGGCGTCGGGATGGGCTGCAAGCCGCCGGAATATCTGAAGGTGGGAGACGTCGTCGAGTTGAGCATCGACGGCCTTGGCTGCCAGCAAAGCGTCTGCCAGCAGGCATGAGGCATCGCGTCGCGAGACGATGGCCTTAGGCGGCGGCCCGCATAAGTGCCGGTGATGCGGTCGGTTCGGCAGAGGTGTCGCAGCCACAGTCGCGGATCACGTCCATCATCGTCAGGAGCACCTCCTCGCGGATGGCGAGGTGCTCGTCGTCGTCGCTGGTCAGTGCGACGGCCGAGACATCCACGCTGATGGCGCTGGGTGTGGCCGATGCTAGCCTTGCGTTGGCGGGCTCGTTGGCCAGCCGTTTGTGATCCACGAGCACCCGCTGCAGGCGATCGAGTAGCTTCCGCAATGTGCGCGGGGCAATGTTGGGCTGCAACGTGAGTGTGAAGGCGAGCGGGATGTGGTCGCGCTGCGTGTAGTTCACGAGTTGCATCTTCGCAAACTCCGCATTGGGCACGGAGATCACCGAGCGGTCGGCGCCGCGGATCCGCGTTGACCGCAGGCCGATTCTCTCCACATGACCGCGAACCGAGCCAAACTGGCAGTCGTCGCCTATCCGCACGGGCTTGTCGGTGAAGATCACGATTCCGGCGATGAGGTTTTCGATCGTGTATTGCGAGGCGAGCGCCACCGCGAGGCCGCCCGCGCCAAGCCCGGCCATCAGCGGCGTCACGGGGATGCCGATCGAGTCGGCGGCGTTGAGGAGAATCCAGGCGATCAGGATGAACGTCGATACCTTACCGGCCAGCCGAATGAGCTGGCTGTCGACCGCCTCCGGCCGGAGTCCCTTGGCGTTGATCAGCAGATCACACAGCCATGACATCGCTACCAGCACGCCGCCAAGCACGCCCACCAGCATCACGACATGCAGACCGATCTTGATCGCGAGCAGTTTGTCGCCGGTGATGCGGATCTGGTAGGTCAGCAGCGTGTCGCTGGCCACACTGACGGCAACCAGCACGGCCGGGAACAGGAGCCGGCCCGCGAAATCCCTGGTCCGCACGCCGTCGGCGTGCACGCGTCGCCTCCAGGCACGCCGCACCAGCGAGAATGAACCCAGGAACACAAGCGTCATGGCGATCCATTGCCAGACCGTCTCGCCGAGGATCCGCATGTGGGCCCACGCAGGCAATCCGCGGATCAGCGACTCGGGGATCATCCAGCCGCCGAGGGTGACGTAGGCCTCATGCAGGCCTGGACTGCCGGCATCAGCACGGTACGGGATGTGGCGGACGAGGTCGTAGAACCGCTCGGCCTGAGCCACAGTCTCCGCGCTGAAGATAAAGTCGCCTTCCCGCGGGCCGTCTGCGATTCGAGAGAGGGTGATCTCGGTGCCGGGGAGCCGCCAACGCTTGAGTCCGGCGGCCTTGACGGCGGCGGCATCGGGAATCTCATCGGCGGGCGGCAGAGGAACGCGGTCGAGCACTTCCTTCAGGCAGACAATCGCCTGACGGCTCTCGGAATCGACCAACGACGAGGCGATGCCCGAGAGGTCGAGGCATGTCACCGTCTGCATGAGCAGCCGTCGAGTCTCCAGCCGTTCCTTGAGTGTGTGCGTTTTGGCCGTGAAGTTGGCGTTGATGCGGTCGACGGTGTCACAGAAGCTTCGCAGTGTGGCGCGGGGGCTGGACGTATCGAGTGGAGCCAGTGGGTTGCTGGCGGCAGCGGCGGTCGGTCCGGCGTTGATCTCGCCGTCGGCCCAGATGACACCCCGTTGCAGTGACAGCACGACCAGCGGCGTCAGGACCATGATCCTGAACCAATCCGGGAGGCGATGTCTCGGCGGGAGTGACAGCACGGCGGGCTCTGTGGGGGCTGGGGCTTCTGGGGGCGGGAGAAATAGCAGGAGCCTGTTTTCCGGGCAAGCCCGTTCAGGCCCGGCTGGCTGCGCCTGTGGCTATCGGAAGGGCCCAGGCTGCCGCCGCGGGCAGAGCTGCGGCCAGCTGAACCGCCCCCGACACAAGATTCGAGTGACGGACCCCGCGGGCCACCCACCGGCAGCGGGCGTGATGGGCAGCGAACAGCCGCTTGTGCAGGAGCGGGTATCTCTCGGCTGCCGCGACGATGTCGGTCGTGGTGAGCGGTTCGCCTGTGGCTTCATCGCCGAGTAGCGATTCGGCCAGGAGCCGGCCGCTGGCCAGTGCCCAGCCGATACCTTCGCCTGTGAACGGCTCCACGTAGCTGGCGGCATCCCCCACGCGGAAGATCCGCTGTGATCGGCCTGCGATTCTGGGCGAGGAATGCGTAAGCGGAGGGGTGGCCCGGAACGTGGCTGTAGCAACCGCTTCGAGCGCGTCGTCGAACGCGGCGGTGGTCCAGCGGTCGCCACCAGCCAAACGGATAAGATTCACAATCCCAGCCGCCGGTCCACCCGCAGCCGCAAGCACATGTCGGTCGACAGCTGCGGCCAGATCGAGCCGGCCGTCCTCCAGCCGGACGAGGCCGCAATAGCCGTGGCGAGCGACCGCCATCACGAGTTCGCCGGGCGGCAGATCGATCGCTGAGGGCAGACTTGCAGCAGACGCGGCGCTCAGTGTCGTGCCCACTCCGATGCGACTGCCCGACGCCACGCGGCGGTCGCGCGGCGTGTGGGCCTGGGGGTTGGCGGTGGCCAAGCCGCGACCGTCGGCCGGGACGACGTGGATCGTATCGGCGAGGCCGGCGGCGATCACCACCATGCGACTTCGCAACTCCGCGGCTTCCTGCTGCTGTAACGTCGTGGCTCGAGCCACGACCGTGACGGATTCGACGTCGTGACCTGCTGGGGGCTCGTGAATGGCGTCTACCGTCAGGTTCGGCAGCCATTCCGCTCCGGCAGCGATCGCCTGCCGCACGAGTGCCGTGTCGAGCGATTCTCGCGACAAAACGCCGCCGCCCGGCATCGGGATATTGGCCGACCTGCCTGCTGATACGAGCCGCACGGTCGTCAGCGGCAGCGCCGCGGAGAGCGAATGAGGCGGACAGATGGCCGCGAGTTCGGCGCGTGCCAAGGGAGACAGGCAGCAGCCACAGACCTTCGGCCGGGGCATTTTCGACCGGTCGACCAACAGCACGCGCAGGCCCTGGCGGGCCAAGCGAATCGCGACTGCCGAGCCAGCTGGACCTGCACCGATGACGACGCAGTGCCAGTTAATCAGAGTGGCGGCCACCGGCGTGATCGTCGGCAGCACTGCGGCGGGCTCGCTTGAAGAGCCGAGGGCAGCGGGGGCGGTCATGCAGTTCCCGGCACGGTGGACAGTGCCGGCTCGATGTCGGGTCGCGTCCAGACGATGATCGCTCGCTCCGGCCATGCCCAGCGGATCGTAGCACCGTGGAGGCCGGCGCGGTCGAGCAGCGTGCGGTATTCGCGGGGTGTGCGGGCGGCCCGCACGGAAAGTGGTCCATCCACTCGGGCCACCCGCGACCGCGATAGCACCGCCGTACCCACCACGGCGAGTGCGAGCCCTGCTGCGGTTCGCAGCAGGTCTGACACGACGATCCCGATCCGGGCCGCACGGGACAGCGACGCGAGCACATGGACCGCGTCATCGTCGTCGAGGTGATGCAGGAAGAGCGAGACCGTGGCAATGTCGCAGGGCGGACAGGCGTCGGCCAGGATGTCGTGCACGGTGAAAGACACGTGTGCTGAACCGGTCCGCCGATGCGAATGACGCTCCGCCCGCGCGACGGCGCGTGGGCTCTTGTCGAGGCCGGTCACATGCACCGCTGGCCTGCCCACTGCTGCGGCGGACAGTCGTCGGCTGAGCCTGCGGGCGACCGCTGCGGTCACATCGCCGCCACCACAGGCGACATCGACAACATGGAATGGCTGGTGCTCACGACAGGCATGACGTGTTGCAGACAGGGGCGGGCGGTGGCTGGCCTTCATGCGGGCAATCGCCCGGACCACCTGCGACGAAGTCAGCGACAGCATGTTGATGCGGGCCAGGGCATCGAGAGCATGCATGTGGTCGGCCGCCGGCAGTGCCGGGTCGTCCATCAATTCAGACTGTCGAGTACGAGGGATCGACCAGAACGGCACGGCTTTGAGTCTCCACCGCGGATGGCACGAGTGATCTACTCGGCCATCATACGACGTTTCGTCGCGGCGGACGGTCTGTCGAAAGATTCAGGGGCTTGTTCAGGGGCCCGGTGGGCACGGCGGCGTCTGCCCACTTCCGTCAATCATGGTGACGGGCACGGCGGCACCGCCTACGACCATGCCGTCTGCCGAGCACGGCGGGCAGTCGCCACCGACTGCCGGCACGATCATGCCGTCGGTCGTCATCGGAGTACCGGACACGACGGCGCCGGGCGGCAGGCTCCCCGCCGGCACGGCACTGGCAGGAACGCCAGCCGCAGCATAGGCGGCCGGTTGGGCAGGCATCTGCACCTGGGGTTGCTGGGGCTGCGGGTAGACCGGCGGCGCATACGGAGGCGCGTAGGCATATTGATCCGCGCGGTGATGGGCACAACCGACCGTGACCAGGCAGCAGGCTGTGAGCCAGATCGTCAGCAGGTGAGTCCACGTCCCACACACCGCGGCCATCACTCCGCACAAAGTGCTGCAGAGCCAGCGAATTCGCATGCGCACCGTCTCCCTTCGAGTCGGTGGACGGTAGGCCGAGGGATTCAGCAGGGCAAGGCCAGAACGGCCCCGCCCTTCTGGCGGCTCATTCGCCTCGCTCGAATAAGGCGATGCTGGCGGTGAACCCGTGCAGGCAGTTGCGCCGGCCGATTGGGCCGATCTCCCCTTGCGCAAAGAACCCGGCGGCCGGGACGGGGCCGATGGTGTCCTGCAGACAGCGGGCATCGTGGCTGGCCTCGGCGAACAGCCGTGTGCCGCGGCCGTTGCAGCTGAAGACGAGCGCGCCGGCCGGCGTTGCGCCGCGGTCCTTCTCCTGGGCCAGAAGGAGGGCCAGATCATCGTGGGCGCTCTTCGCATCGCGAACATGGAACTGGATCGTCTGGCCCGTTCGAACCAGATCCCCCACCGCTATCACTCCCGAGTCCGGATCGGCGCCCACGACGTTTCGCACCAGGAAGTCGCCTCGTTGGAAGTGGTCCTGATATTCGCTGGCCACGCGGCCGACATGAAGCGACGTGCGGACGAGCTCGCGGTCGGCGGGATCGAGTTCGCCATACACCTCCCGCAGTCGCTCGAGCGCGGGCTTGCCGCCGAGTTCGACGATGACGTTCTCCTCCGATTTCGTGATCACCATCGGCCGGCCGATCGGCCGGCAGCCCTGCGACACGACCGGCCGGACGCGGGCTGCTCCGCCGATGAGAAACCCAACCGCTCCTGAGTCATACGACCGTGAGTCGACGACGAGCGTGTTGCTGCCGGGTTGGTGACCGCCGCTCGCCATGCCACCCACGATCGGCACGCCAGGGTGGTCCTCTTCGACCCGCTTGATCAGCGCGTCGACTGGAAAGGAAAACGGGTCGGCGAACAGCACGATCGCGGCGTTGTCGGGCCAGATGCCATCGAGTGCGGAAGGCCAGCCGACAAACATGCCGCCGTCGGGCGTCTGCGTGTATTCGAGCGCGAAGGGCACCACGCTAGCCCCGGGCAGACGGGCCAGCCAGACGGCCACCGCCGGCCCTGATTCAAACTCAACGTCGGCGGCGAGCAACGCCTCGGCGGTCGTGGCGACCACGGTCCGTGCCCCAAGCACCTCACTGAGGCCTTCCATCGCGGGCCGGATTGCTTCGCCATAGCCCGCAGAGACGAACACCACGGCCACGTCGGCTCCACCTCCGAGCTGCCGTGCCGCAGCCTCCGCTGCGTCGCGAATCGCTTGGTCGATCCGCGGATCGGTCGATGACGCGACGGCGCAGCGAATTCCAGTGGTTGGGGGCGGCGCTATCGGCTCAGCGGGCATCGGATGGGACCATTATTATGTGGGGCATGTTGTCGGAATTGAGGGCCGGGGGCTCGGCTGTCAGGTGACGATCTCGGTAAACGACACGAGCGACTCGTGTTCGAGGCGGCCACCAGGGTCACGGTTACCTGGCCGGATGGCCAACGCCGTGGCCATGCCGGCCTGTCTCGCGGCGTCGAGCTCCTCTCCGATGTCGCTCACGAACAAGATCTCGCGGGGCTCCATCGCCATGTCGGCGGCGATCGCCCGGTAGCTGGCAGCTTCCCGCTTCGGCCCGGTGGTCGTGTCGTAGTGGCCGCGGAGATGAAGCGTGAGGTCGCCAACGCCGGTGTGCGAGAAAAATAGCTTCTGGGCCTCGATCGAGCCCGACGAGTAGATCCGCACGTCGAGTCCGGAATCGGCCCAGTGAGCGAGCGTCTGCGGCACGTCGTCGAACACGTGCGACACCAGTTCACCCGACTCGAAGCCACTCCGCCAGATCATGCCCTGAAGCGTTTTGAGGGGCGTGCTCTTCACATCGCGGTTCATCAGATCGATGGCGGCAAGCGCCAGCCGTGTCGCACCTTCGGCAGTGGCGAGCGTCGCATCAGCTTCGCCCGTTTCTGCGGCCAAGGCCGCGGCGGCCGCCTGCACCGTGGGGTCGAGCCGGTTCTGCACGAGGAAATCGCCTATGTGCTGGCGGGCAAATGCAAACAGCACGTCGTAGACGAACGAGATCGACGAGGTGGTGCCCTCGACGTCGAGCAGGATCCCACGGCCCCCAAAGACGATCACGGAGCAGTCCTTCCTGCACCGGGGATCCACGCCGGCCCCATGCAGAGCGGCTCGTAGCCGCCATGGACGCCGTCCTCGAGGTAGTGAGGCGTCCAACCGCTCGTGTCTTGGAAGAGGCGGATGGCGCGGATGCGGCGATCGGTGCAGAGATCGAACCAGTGCCGCGTGCCCAGCGGCACGCTGATCATGTCGCCCGCCCAGACCTCGATGGCATACACGGGGCCATTGACCGGGTTGATGTGAAACACCCCCCTGCCCTGCAGGATGAACCGCACCTCGTCTTCGGTGTGCGTGTGTTCCTTGCTGAACTTCGCGAGCATCGTGTCGAGGTTGGGCGTGTCCGGATAGACGTCGATCACATCGGCGGTGACGAAGCCGCCGCGGCGCTTGACTTCCGCGATCTCGGGATCGTAGGCGGCGAGAATCTCTGCGGCTGGCGCGGCCGGATCGACCCTGTCTGCCAGCGGCCAGACGCTGTAGTCGATGCCCTGGCTCTTCAGGAACGACGTGATCTCGGCGGGATCGGTGATCTTTCGTGACTCAGCGGGAACGGTGACGATCGCCATGGCGAGGCCTCCTGCGTGTAGGTGGGGATGATGCTGCTTTTGTCGATCATGCTAGGGGTGCATGGCGGCCGCGAGCATCCGGCTCCGCGCGGTCACCTCGAAGAGAAACTCGTAGATTTCAACGTGTCGGCGAGCCTCGGCAAGGGTCTGTCCCCAGGTGTAGAGGCCGTGTCGGGAAAGGAGAAAGCCGTGGCAGGGAGGCCGCTTCGGGTTGCTCCAGTCGGCCGCGGTGAAGCGGTTGCGGATGCGTTGCGACAATTCAGCCATGTCTTGCCCGTTGGCGAAGATGGGCACCTCTTCGCAGGTCTCATGGGTGCCAATGCCCTCGAGGCCCTTGAGCATCTCGTAGCCCTCGATGCGGAGGCCCCCGTTGGCGAGATCGGCGCCGGAGAGGATCGTGCTCCAGACGGAATGGGTGTGGAGCACCGCGCCCACCGGATTGCCGCCGAGCGACGGAACCAGCTCAGCGATCAGGCAGTGAAGGAGCGTCTCGGCAGAGGATTTCCGAGACGAGCCGTCGATCACGCGGCCGGCGGCATCGACACTGACGAAGTCGTCGGGTCCGAGAGCCGACTTGTCCTTGCCGCTGGCGGTGATGAGGAGTTCGAGTGGATCGCGTGACGTGACCACGCTGTAGTTGCTGCTCGTGCCGAGCGACCACGAACGGGCGTGGAACTCACGGCCGACCGCCCGCAGTTGGTCGACCATTTCAGCGGCGGGATCAAAAAGATGAAGGGTTGTCATGGAGCAGAATTTAGGGTGTTGGCCGCGGGCTGACAACGACCGCGGAAAAGTGCCTTGCCTCCGTGGTCGTGTTTTTCGTGATCACAGATAGGGCGAGAAAAGCCGGGCGATGCCGTCACGGAGGCGGACCGGCAGGCTGCGGGCATCAACCTCGGCCAGTGTCTTGCGGCGCGAGCCCGCGATCACGGACGAGATGTGCCGATCGAGGCGTTCGGCCAGTTCGCGGTCGTAGGTCTCCACGTTGAACTCGAAGTTGAGCCGCATGCTGCGGTCGTCCCAATTGCCGCTGCCGAACATCGCCCAGCGACCGTCGACGACCATCAATTTGGTGTGGTCGAAGGGAGGCGGTGACATCCAGACGTTGCAGCCCCGCCCGAGCACCTGCCAGAGCATCGCCGTCGATGCCCAACTGACCAGGGCCAGATTGTTCTCGTCCGGAAGCACGATATCGACGGTAACGCCCCGCATCGCCGCCACGTCGAGCGCCTGGCAGACGGCGTCGTCGGGCAGAAAGTAGGGCGTCATGATCCGTACCGACTTCTGCGCGGCGGCCAGAGCCCCCACGAGCACGAGCTTGATTCGGCCGATGTCGGGATCGTCGGGTCCATAGCGGATGCCGCGGGCCAGCATTTCGCCCGCGAAGGTGGTGCTCGTCGTCCAAGCGGCGTTGGCTTCGGCGGTCGCACCGTCGCCCGCAAGCACCTCGTCGGCGGCGAAGGCCCAATCTTCTGCGAAGACCTCGAACAGTTGCGTGACGACCGGGCCACGGAGCTGGAAATGCATGTCGCGGACGGGGTGCCGGGGCTGGTGCTCGAGCCAGCATCCGTCACGGATGTTGAGCCCACCCGTGAAACCGATCATGCCGTCGACGACGAGTATCTTGCGGTGATTGCGGAGGTTGGCGTAGGGAAAATAGACCGGCACGCTCGTGGGCAGGAACCGCTCGGCCGGCACGCCCTGCTGCGACAGCACGCCCACGATCGTGGGCCACGTATAGCGAGAGCCGATGCCGTCGATGAGCACACGGACGGCGACACCGCGCTTGGCCGCCCGGGCCAGCGCGGCGGCGAAGAGCTTCCCAGTAGGATCGTTGTCGAAGATGTAGGAGGCCATGCCGATGCTGCGGCTGGCGGCATCGATCGCTGCGAGCATGCGAGGATAGGCCTCGTCGCCGCCGAGGAGAGGTTCGATATGGTTGCCATCGACGAGTGGCCGGCCGGTCACCTCGCCCACGAGCGTGGCCAGGGACCGCAGCGGGGCGTGGTCGGATCCGGTGGAGGCGGCGAGCCGCTCTGGAGTGGGCACGGCGGCCCGCAACTCATGAATCACGGCAAGTTGGCCGGCCCGCAACTGGCCAGCCCGCGATCGGATGCGGTTCACTCCCAGCACGGCGTAGGCAATGGCGCCAAAGACGGGCGAGAGCCAGATCAGGCCGACCCAGCCGATCGTCGATCGGGTGTCTCGCTTGACGAGGATCGCGTGAGCCGACGCGCCGATGGTGATGGCGAGAATGGCGGTGGCCAGCACGTGCGGCCAGAGCACGAGCCACCACTGCCACGCCGTCGACACGAGTGCTTCCATAAACCTTTTAGAAAGAGCGTCAGTCGATGGGGGCTGGCATCCGAATCAGGATTTGGGGAGAGGAGTGCGACGGACGCGGGGCCAGTAACGGACCAAGGCAATCACGCCGGGAATGACGAGGAGCCAGCCGCCTCCGTGGAGGAAATCCCGAACGGGAAGCGGCAAGTGACTCGTCACCGGATCCAGCACGTCGTAAAGAGGCTGCAACTGCTTGTTGGCCGTCACCCAGCGGCCACAGAGCCGGCGAACCAGAGGGCCTTCCTCCACGCCCAGATTCTCGATCCGCATCTGCATACCTTGAAGGCCGCCTGGGTCCGCCGTCATCGAGCGATTGTTTGCGTGCATGCCGGCCCGCTGGCGGGGATGGCCCTTGGCGACGGCCCCCTCTTGCACGCCGACAAAGAAGCTGAAGACCAGTGACAGCATCGCCATGGCGAAGATATCGATGATCAACTGGCCGACAAAGACGACGAGCGCCTGCCGAAACGGGATTTTCCAGAGAAGGATCTGGACGATCGCCCCAGCGCACAGGCCGAACATCACGGGCAGGTAACGGATCATCGGCACAAAACCGAGCACGTGCCACTTCAGGCTCAGCGGCTCCCGGATCCAGTTCCAGTAATGGTAGCGCGGCGGAAAGGTAATCCCCAGCTGCGGGTCCTGCATCGCGGAGGCCAGCACATATCCCGAGAGGTCGTAGGTGAGAAAGACGGCGACCGCCATGACGAGAATCGTCTTCACGGCGCCCGATACCGTTTCCGGCCCGTCATCCGCCAAGAATCCAGTGACCCGAATGAGCACGATAATCGCGATCGGGATCATGCAAAGCCAATAGAGAATCGTCAGCAGGCTGGAGTGTTCAACGACGGGAATCATGCCGCACCTCGCGTTGGAGAATCAGGACGCTGCTGAAATCGGCCCCCGCCCGCTATCACTCGAAGCCCGTATCGTACCCTCATTCGGCACGGCTCCCGCCACGTTGAAATGGGGCGAGTGTCAGTTTGTTGCCGGGGCGGGGTCCTGTCCGGCTTCTGGCGGGGCAGCCGCCGCGGCCGGCTTGGGCTCCGGCATCAGCTCGACAGTACGGGAGACGAGAGACGCCAACTCATTCAAAGGCACATCCGCGGCCAGTTCCTCGGGAACACGCCAGACGAGCACCGCCGAGACCTTGCTCTCGGGGTTCGACGAGACCCAGATCTGGGTCTCGCCGTTCGTTTCTTTCGACTCCGTAACGCTGGCGATTTCCCGTTCAAAGGGCTGCTGCCCCTCCAGTTTCAATATCGACCACGCCGGCTTGCCGCCACCATCGGCTTGAGGCTCGACCGTCTGCCAGTCCACCGTCTCAAACGGCGCTTTCCGGACCGCATCACGAATTTCAGTTTTTATCGTGTCGAGGCTGCGCTCCCCATCGGTCACCGCCCACACGGTGAGCGTGGCCCACAGCTTCTCGTTGTTGAGGTCCCGAACGCGACGGTAGCCGATACGAGTGCCCGGGAAATCATTGAGAATCGGTGGCTTTGACCACTCCTTGTTCCCGTCCTGGTCCTCATCGGCAAACAGTTTGGGAAAGCGAAACTGTAGGCGGCCTCCGAGCAATTTCTTCGGCTCTTTGTGCAATCGCTGGAACTCGCTCTCTTGCCGATAGCGGTCCACGCTTTTGCTATAGGCCTCTTCATAGCTGCCCGCGAAGCATCCAGAGGCTGCGAGCAGACCGATGGCAGCCAAGCAAAATGAGCGGCGAACGATTGTTTCCACGCGATTGTCTCCACGCGACCGGGGCAGAGTATTGAAAGGACCGGACTTGGGACCTACCAGCGGAGCAGATTGTGACAGATTTATGGAATTCGCAACCGCGTCTTCCCGTGGGGCTCGCCCAAGTCTGATAGGCAGGAGCCGCCAGCGGCACCTTATTCAAGCGGGCGATCGCTGCGTTTCATCGCCGCGGCCTCTCTGGCCTCGGCGGTCAACACGTTGATGTCAGGATGCCTGGGATCGAGCTGCGCGGCGATCCGCAATTCCACCAGCGCCGCCTCCGGTTCGCCGGTCATGAGGAGCAACCGCCCCAAGCGTGCACGCGGATCCGCACTGCGAGGCTGTAGCGACACGAGCCGGCGACAGGCGGCCATCGACTCCGAAAGGTTGCCGAGCATGGCGTGGGTGACCACGAGGTTGTGAATCGCGTCAACGTCGGTTGGATCGGACGCTGCGAGCGCCGTGAACTGTTCGAGTGCCTCGGCTGGACGACCGCTGCTTGCCAGAGCAATACCGATGTTCGTGAGAGCGAGGCGGTTTGTGGGGTCGAGTGACACCGCCTGTGCAAACTCCTCGTCAGCCTCTGCAACACTGCCACCATCGCGAAGCGCCACGCCCAGGGCGTTATGCACGGCACTCCGTTTCTTGGCACTGACCGGCAGTCCCTCCATCGACTGCAGCGACTGGCGTAACTCCGCCACAGCCGTGGGCAGGTCTCCCTCGCGCCGGAGGATTTCGCCGTATTGAAAGCGGGCGATGAAATTCCCGGAGTCAGCCGCGATGGTGTGTTGGAAAAGTGTCTTGGAATTCTTCCAGATGCCGATCTGCGATTCGTCGATGACGACGTAGGTGCAGACCAGCACTGCAAGAGCCGCGGCGCAGGCCCAGGTGAAGAACTTCCGTTCGGCAGGGCTGCGGCCCTCGTCGACGACGGAGGCCACTGACCAGACGACCGCCAGCATCAGGCCGATGTGAGGGATGTAGGTGAAGCGATCGGCGTAGGGTGCCACGCCGACACGGCCCAGAACCCCGAGCGATGGCAGGAGCGCCACCAGAAACCAGGCCAGGCCGACGCCGACCGCGGGTCGAACGGACGGCCGGATCAGGGCGATCCCGATGGGGATGAGAACCGGAAGGCTCGCGATAGCCACTGCGACAATCGACAGCAGCGGTTCGAGGTGGTGGTGCATCGGATGGAGGCCCGTCGGCCGGAGCGTGTGGAGGAGATACCACGCAAGCGAGTTGAACGCGTGACCGAACCTCGCGGTGGTGGGCTGGGCAGCGACCGTGGTGTCGATCGCATACGAATGGGTCACCAGCGTGATGGCCGTGAAGATGGCCGACAGTCCAAAGAGCGGCAGTTTCTCGATCAGAAGCGGCCGGCACGACGTGAGGCATTCGGCCCAGTTCACTTGCTTTGTTCCGGCGTTGCGTGAACGATTGGGGCTCGCAACACGGGCGAGCGGCCAGACATCGAGAAGCAGCAGGAGAACGGGGAGTGTGACGAGTGAGGACTTCGCCAGGCAGCCTGCCAGCATGGCGAGGAAGACGCCGCCAAACCGGGCTGCCGAGGGCTGTCGCCAATACCGCGAGTAGGCCAGCAGGGAGAGCGTCAGGAAGAATATCGCCAACACATCCTTCCGCTCAGCAATCCAGACCACGCTTTCTGCCCGCAGCGGGTGCAAAGCAAAGAGCAGCACGGTCACAGCACAGCGGCGAGGTGCCCCTGTCATACTGACCAGGGCCATGTAGAGAAGCCCGGTCGAGGCTCCATGGAGCAGGACGTTGGTCAGGTGAAAACCCCATGGTGCATTGCCGAAGAGGGTGGCATCGAGCTGTAAGGACAAAATCGTCAGCGGCGCCCAGAAGCCGAACACAACACGTGTGCAGGCGTCGCGAATGCCGGTGATAGAGAGTCCGCCCATCACCAGTGGGTTTTCAAAGACGTAGGCGCCGTCATCCCAGTCGACGAAACCGCAGCGTATGGCCGGCAGGAAGACCAAGCATGCCATCATGCCCAGCAGGCAGCCAGTGAGCCGGGCGCTTCGAGGATCAGCTCCCAGCCAGGTCTGACGCGTGGTGGTCATAGGTTTGTCGATCCAGACTCAGCCTGAAGTCACGACCTCAGGACTCCCGTGGACCCGATGGGTTGTCGAAGCCGCTGTATCGTACGTGTGTCATGACGCCGCCTTTCCAAACTAAGCTACTGGAATCCATCGTGCCGACAAACGGTTTCCCACAAATGCTTCGTGTCGACTGTCACGAACCGATTCGGCCGGAGCGACTTATTCGCCAGCATTGCGGGCCTTGCCGGCGCTGACGCTCGACGCCCTACCCAAGGTCGACAGGTGTATCAGCGGGGGCTGACTTCCAGAGTCGTGGCGGCCTTTGCGGCGAACCGGTACGTCGTGCCGATCGCCGACTGGCTGACTCGATCGCCGTAGGCGTTGGCCAGTGCGTGGACTGCCCGCCAGCCGGTGCAGTGGCCGGGGATGAGGAACGGGATGTCGAACGGCTCCAGTCCGGCGACCGTCTCGGGGATGATCCGCTCCATCGCGCCGCCGAGATGGAGCCCGCCAAGGACGGCGTGGATCGGAACACCCGGAAACAGCCAGCGAACCTCCGTGCAGACGTTGACGATCCCAGCATGCGAACAGGCGCTGAACACGACAAGGCCGAGATCCTTGACGTGAACGACCACCATCCGCTCGTCCATCAGGAGCGGGTCTGGCTGCCAGTCGCCCCCCGCTGGCCTGCAGAGATGGTCCGACCGCCCCTTCTCAAACGCTGACACGCGGGGGATCTCGCCGCTGTAGTAGAAGTGCCCATCGAGAATCGCGCGGGCTTCATGCGAGTTGACGACCGTTGCTCCGGCCTCTTCCATCCGCTCCGCGGAGATGACCTTGTCGGCCGGCACGATCCGGCCATCGGGCAGACGGAGGCCGCGCTCCACGAACATGTCAGGATTGACGTGGACCGCTACCCTGCCCCGCCCTCGCTTGGCGACGATTACGGGCAGCGTCTGCGGCAGGGCGCCCATGTGGTCCCAGTGTCCGTGGGTGATCGCGATCGCCTCCACCTCGGCAAGATCGACCCCGAGCGCCCGGCAGTTGTGCAGAAACGCGTTTCCCTCCGTGCCGACGTCGAACAGGAGCACGTGCTCGGTGTCGCCGACGCGGGTGCGGAGTCGCAGCCCGTAGCCAAGGTTGGCGACGCAGAGGGTCTCGCCCGACACGACCGTGGCTCCGGCGGTGACGATGTTCGACAGCTCCGAGGTCGCAAAGGGTGTCTTGGTGACGTAGGTGTCGCTGACGTCATCGGAGAGCACGTCGATGACGAGCGACTCAACCGCGACGAGCGGCGGATGGTTTGACGGTGCCGTTTCGGCCGCCCAGGTCAGGCTGTTGGCTGCGGTGGCGAGCGAGAGGGAGATAGAGAGCACGAAGACAGCAAAACGCAGCATTCTCATCATCGCCGTCGATCCCAGAGGAGTCGCTCTCGAAGGGGTTTCGTGTGGTGGGCTGGGGTGAGGGCACCAGACCGGATTGTGCAACGGCAACGTAGCAGAAGCGTGCGGCTGAGCGAATCCGCTGCCGGATGTCGCTGAAACACAGACGCCCCGCAGGAGCGAAATCCTGCGGGGCGTCGTGGCAATTGAGAAGGGGGAAAGTGCCGTTGTTCAGGTCAGGGCAGAATCACGGAGTCGATCACATGGATCACGCCGTTACTTGCCTTGATGTCGGTCTTCGTGACGTTGGCCTTCCCAGTGGCCGTGCCGACCTTCACGCCGCCGTCGGTCGAGATACTGACGGTCTTGCCGCCGGCGGTTGTGGCCTCGGTCAGCTTGACGACATCGGCGGCGTAGACAGTGCCAGGCACCACGTGAAGCAGCAGGATTTCCTTGAGCTTGTCCTTATTTTCGGGCTTCAGAAGTGTCTCGACCGTGCCTGCAGGCAGCTTTGCAAAAGCCTCGTCAGTCGGCGCGAAGACTGTGAATGGCCCGGGACCCTTGAGCGTTGAAACAAGGTCTGCCGCCCCGAGGGCTGCGGCCAGGGTCTTAAACGTCCCTGCCCCGACGGCCGTGTCCACGATGTCTTTCGGTGCTTGCTGCACAACCACCTGATGAACCGGTTGAGACACCACCCGTTCATGGATGATGGTCTCATGGACGACGGTCGGGTGAACGACCCGGGATGATTGCACGGCATTGCCACGGCTGCCCTTGCAGGGCGCCGCCCACGTGGGGGAAGCCAGCAGGGCCAAGGCAGATGTGGAAATCGCGAGAACCGCACAAAGTCGGGTCAGTTTCATAGAATGAGCTCCAAGAAAAGCTGGACAAGATCGGTCAGAGGGCCGTTTGCTGCAGAAGAAACACACCTTCTACCATACTAGACCGCACTCCCGCAGCGGGGCTAACCGACTCAGGCGGCGTGGGTTCAAAATAATTCGGTGCTCGGGAGCGGTGCGATTGATGCAGCGGTCGTGACCGGGCTATTCTTGGCTCGTCGCCGCGCCAAAAAATACGGTTGCGGTTGGGCCGTCTGTCGTGGGATTTGCCGGGCCGCGAGGCAGTTCCCTCTGGAGTATCTGTTCCGAGGAGAAGCGTGTGATGATGAGGACGTTGGCATCGATCGTCTTGGCGTGTCTGCTGATGGCCGCAGCGCATGCGGAACCGAATGCTCCGGCACTGGTGCCGGATGGCGACGGCTACCTCCCCCTGTTCAATGGCCGGGATCTGACGGGCTGGCAGATCTGGAAGAATAAGGCTGATTTTCAGATCAAGGATGGCATCGTCCGCTGCCAGCGTGGCGGTGACGGACAGTTCATGCTCTATATGGGCCGTGAATTCGCCGACTTCGAACTGGTCGTGGAATGGCGGGTCTCGCCGAAGGGAAACAGCGGTGTGTTCATCCGCTCTCCTTTCCGGGAATGGCCGTGGGATACGGGCTATGAGGTGCAGATCTCCAACGAGCAGCCGCCCCGCGACGACATGCATTGCTCAGGCTCGCTCTACGGGTATGCCGGCGTTCAGCCCCGCCCTGACGAAACTCCCGAACGATGGCGGACCTATGTCATTCGCGCCGTGAAGAATCGGATCACGGTGACCGTCGACGGCACGCAGGTAGTCGACTTCGATCAGACCACCACCGACAAGACCCGTGACAAGTCGCTGAAGGGATTCATTGGTGTGCAAGACAGCCACTCCGGAGACGAGGGCACCTGGGTGGAATACCGAACCATCAAGGTGAAGCCTCTGTAGGTGCTCGCTTCGGCTTGCCCCTACTCCCTGCTCCCTTCGCGGGTCGCATAGCGTCAGCGGGCGGCGGGAGAGGCCTGTGACCTGAGATACCGGATCAGGTCGATGACATCGGTGTCAGAGAGGTTGGCGAGTAGTCCCTCGGGCATGAGCGAGGTGCTCGCGATCTCCCGCGACTCGATCTCCGCGACGGAAATCGTGATGGGCTCCGGCTGGTTTGCCACCCGCAGCCTGAGCTGATGCTCGTTCTCCTCCGCGGGAATGCCGGAATAGACCCGGCCATCGTCAAGCAGGATGACCTGCATGCGGTAGGCATCCTGAATGACCTCGCTGGGGGTCAGGATGTTGCTCAGCAGATATTCCAGATTGCCGCGATTCGCCCCGGTGAGTTCGGGACCGATTTCACCGCCGTTGCCATGAAGCCTGTGGCAGCTAGCGCAGGCCCGGCTGTAGACCGCCTTGCCGTTCGCCAGATCGCCCTTCTCGATCGCAGCGTCGGTGAGCAGCCCACGGTACTTTGCATAGGCCGCTTCCTTGTCGGCCGGCAAGACATCGATCGGCCCCCAGACATCGACGAACGTCGGTCCAAGAATCCGCTGCAACTGTCTTGTCAACTGGGCCGGCACGTCCTGCTTCGGGATCCGGCCCGTGCGGATCGCCTCGGTCAACAGCCGGCCGTGACTGCTCCGCGCGGCGAGTGAATACACCGCCTCCCGTCGCTCGTCTTCGGAGAACGACGGGTAGCGTTCGAGTAACGCTGTTGCGATCGCAGGATCATCGTAGGCGGCCACTGCACGGATCGCCTCCCGTCGCAGGGCCGCATCGTCGAGCAGACTCACGAGCCTGTGCCCAAGCGAGGGAGCCTTTCTCCCGGCGAGCGTCGTGATCGCCCGACCACGGCGGGCAGACGTGGCCGCAGGATCGTCGATCGCCTGCTCGAGCGTGGCCAGGACCTGCGAGTCGCCGAACTGCTGCGACAATTCGACGGCGATCTCCGCGGTCCTTCCTCCGGCGGCAACGAGCTGGTCGCGAACCTCGCCCCAGGCCGGTGGCGGCTGCATGTCGGCCCGCCCATCGACCGCGTCCCGCACGCCGAGCAACATCGCTTCACGTCGCCCCGTCTCAGCCGTGGCGATTGCCCTTAGGAGCAACTCGAACTGTCCGGCCGTAGCGAGCCTCCGTGCGACATGCCGTGAGAGCAGCGAAATGTCGGTCGATGTCGCCAACCGCACGGCCGAGTCGATGTTGCCGAGAACGAGCGGCTCGAGGCCAAACCAGATCAGCTTTGGAATGTTGTGGTCATCCCGATCCTCCGCATGCGTGGCCAGCCCCTCGATGATCGGCCAGGCGGCGTCAGGCGACAGTCGCTGGATCGCCGAGGCGAGATAGAGCCGCACGACAGGCGACGGGTCGCTTTGTGCAAGCCGTGCGAAGGCGGCGGCCTCGGCGGGCGTGGCGTCGCGGTCTTCGCAGAGGAGTTGGATCGCCCAGCCACGGATGAATTCGTCAGGGTCGTCGAGGGCTGCCATGAGCTCATCACGGCCGATCGCTCCGGTGACGTGGAGTGCCCAGAGGCCGCGCAGCCGCATGTCGACGTCCTTCGAGTTGCGAAATATCTCCTTGAGTTGCGCGACTGCCCGCGGGTCGATAGGTGCCGGTCGGGCCGCGTCGCGGCGACGCTCTGCCGCCCGATGCTGCAGGATCGTCCGCGCCTGCGTTGCATGCCAGACGCTTGGGGCCTGTTGCAACGCAGCCAAGGCGACGTCGTTGAGCGATCCCAGGTCGGCGTCGCGATTCGGGAAGGCTGTGGCGGCGGAGTTCTCCGCGGCGATTCGGTAGACGCGGCCGGTGTCAGGATGCTCCACCTTGGAGCCGCAGATGTCGGCATCGTGCCAGTCGAGGGCGTAGACCGACCCATCCGGGCCGATGTCGACGCTGAAGCCGACCCAGTGCTCGTTGTTGGCGAGGAGAAACTCGTCGCCGTGCCTGCCAAAGTAGCCGCTCCCCTGCCGCTCGAGGATATCGGTGAGGATGGCGTGCTGGTGAATGTTGGCCATAAAGATGCGGCCCCGGTATGGCTCGGGAAACGCATCCGACTGATAGATCCGGGCACCGCCATGCGCCGACGCGTGGGCGTGGTCGGCGATCGTGCGGATGTCGGAATACACGTGCGGGCTGATGTGGCTGCCGCCCTGACGGTGATAGATGCCGCCGGGGATGACGTGCCAGAGGTGCGGAATCACGCACGCCGTGATGAACAGCTGGCCCTTGGCGTTGTAATCGATGCCCCAGGGGTTGCTGAACCCGTGAGCCACGACCTCGAAGCGGTCCTTCACGGGATGGTAACGCCACACGCCGCCATCGATCTTCACGGGCGTGTCGGCATACTCGTGCTGCTCTGGGAACGGCTCCTTGTGCGTATAGATGCGGCCCTTGCCGACGGGGCGGCCGACGTTTGACGGCGTCGCGAAGCCCTGCAGACCGTAGAGCCAGCCGTCGGGGCCCCAGATGAAACTGTTGAGCGTTTCATGACGGTCGGCGATGCCCCAGCCCGTCAGGCGAACCTCGATGGCATCCATGTCGGCCTGATCATCGCCGTTTCGATCGGGCACGAAGAGTAGATTGGGGGGCGCACCGAGCCAGAGTCCGCCAAAACCGACCGCGATTGCCGAGGGAAACGGAATGCCTTCAAGAAACACCTTGCGGCTGTCGGCCGTGCCATCGTGGTCGTTGTCCTCCAGGATGATGATCCTGCTTCTGCCGATATTGGAAAAGCCGTGGCCGCGGCTCTCGTAATCCCGATTCTCGGCGATCCACATCCGGCCCCTGGCATCAAAGCAGAACGCAAAGGGCTGGCTAATCATCGGCTCGGCGGCGAAGAGGCTCGCTCGGAATCCTGGCGGCACCGTCATCGCGCCGACCGCCTCGTCAGGGGTGAGAAATTTCGCCGCCCGGGCCCGCTCCTGGGCCTGCTTCCAGTCTGCCGGCCCGGGCACGGCGACCTCGTGCGCAGCCGCCGTGATCCAGCAGGCAAGAACAAGAACCACTGCAGAGACAGCGATGGCGCTCCAGCGGCTGCTTAGCGGCGTGCTCATGAATAGACCTTTCATCCTGCAGGGAGATCGCATGATACCGGCTTTAGAAGCCTTTGTTCGAAGTCGCCGGCACTGTGACGGATCGGCCGAGGTCATCCGCATGGCGTAGCCAGTGTCCGGCTGCACAGAGTTCGTATTTCAGGGCTGCAGTCATGATGAAAGCAACGTCGCGACCCTCGTCTGAGAATGAAAGGGCCAATGGCACCTCCGCAGTCGCTTGCCGATCGGTGAGCCACGGAATGTGTCTTTTGATAGCGCGGTCCTGGATACACTGGTTCGCCAGACACCCCAAAGAGATATGCACATCGCTATGCCGAACAGGCGTGGCTGCGCACCCTTTTCACTGCCACATCGCAACGCATATCATCGAAGTCGCCTGTTCGAGAGGACGTGATGCGATGATTCGTACCTCTTTGACGCTAGATCTCACTGCCAGCGATCGTAAGACCGTCGAGGAGTTGGCGGCCTTGCTGCCCTCCCGTTGGCCCGTCGATTCGCTCGTACTGTATGGATCGAAGGCGCGAGGAGACGACACCCCCGAATCAGACATCGACCTGCTCGTGCTGACCGGCCGTCCGCTTGCTCCGGAAGAGATCGGCGACATGCGAGCGGTGTCGCGTCGAATCGGTCTCGCGCACGGCACGTGGCCCGAGCTTTACATTCGAACGAGCGAGGAATGGTGGCGTGGCGTCTACCAGGCTGCTCCGATTCGCAAGGAAATCGACGCCGAGGGCGTTGACATACCTCTTTCCCTGCCTGGGGAACGCCGATGACGGAAGACGAATCCCGGCAGAAGATCGTCTCGCAGCAGATGCTGACGCCGACTACGGCGATTTTGTCGACATCCCAAGGGAACAGGTTGCCAATACGCTCGAAACCGCCCGCCGGTTCGTCGCCGTAATGGAGACTCTCGTCCAAGGGCATGCTCGGTAACTACAGTCACAGCGTTACTGGTTGCCCGCAGGGGCGATCACAGCGGGCCGGCTACGTCCCGGCGGTGTCTAGGCCGGCGGTTCCCCGAGCGAAGATCTCCCGCAGTCGCAACGCGGTCGAACGGCCGATCACAAGCGGCTCAAGGTCAACTGCAAACGTCACAAGCGTCTCGTCACGTGACCTCCACTCCGTTTCCTGGATCGCAGCGGCCTGCACCACGAGCGACTTGCCGAGGCGCTCAAAGAGGTTGCTGGGAAGCTCTCGCTCCCAGTCGCCCAGCCGACGTCGGAAGAGGATGATGCGCCCCGGATCCTTGAGGCCGACGCGGGTGAAGTTGCGTAAGCCCTCGATCCAGCAGATGTCGCCGATGGTCACGATCGACGTGCGTCCCTTCTCCGGCAGTGGAACGGTGATCGTATCGGTGAGCCCTAGCGCTGTCGTGCTGGCGCGGTTGGCTACCCCGTCGATGACATCCTCGTCCTGGTCGTCGGGCTCGGGCGTGATGGTTGCCTTCAGCCGCAACAGCGACGCCATCTTTTGCAGGCGGCGCACCGTCTCAGAGAGCCGCTCGAGATCGACCGGCTTCACGAGATAGTCGAGAGCGCCCGCCGCAAAGGCATTCACCGCATAGGTCTCGTGGGCCGTTACAAACACCACCTGCGTGCTGCGTGGCATGCTCGGTAGCAGTTCAAGCCCTGTGGCACCGGGCATCTCCACGTCAAGAAACACCACGTCCGGCCGCTGCGTGTCCAGGATCGCCTGCGCCTCCTGCACGCTACTTGCGGTGGCGATGACCTCAATCCCACCGTGCACGGCCAAGAGCTTTCGCATCCGTTCGTTGGCCGGCCGTTCATCATCGACGAGGAGAGCGGAGAGCATCGCAGAGTATTCCAGGGAATATGAAGAACGCTGTTGTGAGCGTTCAGGTTCGCTCGGGGGCCAGTGCCGGTGGCGGGGTGTATGTGAGATTGGCAGGAAGCCGGACCACGATGCGGACCCATCCTCCGTCATGTTCCGGCTCAAGATGCGTGTCGACGGTGGCGGCGTGCCCGACCAGCAGTTCCAGCCGTTTCCTCAGTGAGCGGATGCCTGTGCCTGGTGACTGCGTGCTGCCCGGCGGCATCCAGCGGCCTGAGTTCGCGACGACCACCTCCAGCATGCCGTCCTCCACGCTCGCCCGCACGTTCACCTTGAGCGGCATGCTGCTTGTCTTGACGCCGTAGTGCAGTGCGTTTTCCAGCAGCGGCTGGATCAGCATCGGTGGCACGAGCACGCCCTGTGCTGCCCGGTCGGCTACGACACGGCAGACGAGGTTGTCGCCAAACCTCGCGTGCTGCACGGCGAGATACGTTTCCAGGGCCTGTAGTTCCCGGGAGAGCGGCTCAAGCGTGCGGGCTTCGCGGAGGACGAACCGCAGATAGTCGGAGAGATCCTGCGACACCCGTTCAACAGCCGCAGGATCGTCCTTGCTGGCCATCACAGCGTTGAGCGCGTTGAACAGGAAGTGCGGGTTCAGCTGCTCCTGCAACTGCCGCATCTCATGTTGCCTCGCGAGCGTCTCGGCCTTCAGGGCCCGGATTTCGATGTCGCTCGCGGCCGCCTTCACCCTTACCTGCTCCATTTCGGACTCGTGGAGATCATTCAGCAGGTCGAGGCCAAAGTAGATCGCGCACCACATCCCCGCCGCGACCAGCCTCGGCACGATGGGCCCGATCGTGGTCTCGCCGCTCCAGTTTGTCGGGCCGCCGATCTGCAGCACCATCAGAAATCTCACCGACGCCACCAGCGCCACGGCTGCCACGATCACGATGAGCGTCCAGCGTTGAGGCCGTGGCATCGCTCGCAGGAACGGCCGTTGAAACAACCAGTGGGCGAGGCTCGTGACTGCGAAACCTGTAGCGGTGCGGATCATCATCGGCATCCACGGCGTCGGGGCGTCAGGTCGTAGCGCTGTGGATAACCCCAGCACCGCCGCGCCGATCCCCAGCCAAAACATCACCTGGAACGACCAAAAAATCTGATCGCGGCGCCAATACATGAGTCGCTGCGATCCGGCATCGACGGTCGCTTCATCGTGCTCTGGGCGATGTGTGAGGGGAGCTTGAGGCATCGATGCACACAGGAAAAACGGAGCCACGATCAACTGCCAGTATGGCACGCGTGGTAGGACGTCGCACATCTGAACGCGGGTGCGGAGTTCCAGTGTTGTACCGGTCTCCGCTTCAGCCCGGCGAAGAAAGCCCTTTCGAGGCGTCGGTATCGGTGAAGAGGATCGCATTGTCCTGGGTGACACGACCGGCCGGGATGGTCGAATCCATGGCCAGAAGACGCGTTACCATCGGGATTTTACCGGCGCCTGTCGCCAGCCAGAGAATCCGGCGTGACCGGTTGATGATCGGAAACGTCAGCGTCATTCGTCGCCGGTTTTGGTAGACACCGGTCAGCGCCACGTCGCGATCATGGCAGTCGAGCACGGAATCGTCGGGCACAAGCGATGCCGTGTGGCCGTCGGCACCGAGCCCCAAATGAATCAGGTCGAGCACAGGTGGTGTGCCGGCCCATCTCACGAGCGTCTCTTCGTAGTCCCGGACCCCGTGCGTAGGGTCGGCCGTGGTCACCGGCATGGCGTGGATATTGTCGGGCGGAATCGGAGCATTTCCCAGCAGGCTCGCGTGGAGGTGTGTGAGGTTGCGGTCCGGATCTCCATCCAACGCGAGCCGCTCATCCACTTGGAACACGTGCACGTTCGCCCACGGCACGTCCTCTGCGGCGAGATCCTTGAGCATCGCCCATGGAGTCTTGCCGCCGCTCACCGCCATCAGGAAACGGCCGCGGGCTGCGACGGCTGCACGGGCTTCCGCAGCGATCAGCTTCGCGGCAGCGGCGGCGACGGCGGGCTCATCGGCAAAGATTTCATAGTTCATGGCTGCACTCCACACGCCTGTCATCGATCACATAGAGTGACACACGGGACCGTTTGTAGTGTCATCGCAGTAGACTACACTTTTCACGACCTTCTGTGATCTGGTTGTGGCAGCAAGTCGTATCTGAGTCTTATCTATGGATCGCCGGTTTATCGGCTTCGTCGGTGGTGCCACGCGCGACTGGCGATCACGTCTGAGGAGATTGCCACGATTGGCGATGGGCAATGCCTCAGACCACTTCAAGGCGACCGCCAGCGTGACGGCCGAATCCTTCGCTGTTGAGGGGTTTGCCAAGGCGATCGAGCGGTTCATCCAGGGCGACGCGACATGAGCAGCGACGCCAACCCTCACGCCGCCTGGAAGCGGGCTGCAGCCTATGCCGCCGTCGAACTCGTCACCGACGGCATGATCGTCGGCATCGGGACCGGATCGACCGCGACTTTTGCTATTCATGCGCTCGCCGATCGGATGCGTGCAGGTCTCCGGGTTCTCGGCATTCCCTCCTCTGACCGCAGCGCCGTTCTGGCCACATCGCTCGGAATTCCTCTGACCACGTTTGCCGACCATCCGCGGATCGACGTGACGATCGACGGCGCCGATGAGGTGGAACGCGGCACGCTGAATCTCATCAAGGGGCACGGCGGTGCCCTCCTACGCGAGAAGATCGTCGCCGTTGCCAGCCGCCGCCTCGCGATCATCGTCGATGGTACGAAACTGGTCGACCGGCTGGGGGAGCGCTCGGCGGTCCCCGTGGAGGTCGTTTCCTTCGGCTGGGAGGCGACGAGGGGCCGACTCGAAGCTCTGGGCGCAACGGTCGATCTGCGGCGCTCCGCAGACGGCAAGCCATTCTGCACCGACAACGGTAATAGGATCCTCGACTGCCGCTTCGGCCCAATCGCCGACCCAGCAAGGCTGGAGGAACAGATTGGCCGGATCGTCGGTGTCGTCGAGTGTGGGCTGTTCGTCGGCATCGCCGATGTGGTCTTTATCGGTGACGCGGCGGGCGTCACTCGCTTGGAGCGGAGTCCAGGGCCGTCGGCGGGTAGGTAATCCGCGTTCCCACGACGTGGACGATCGACGTGAGTTTGTGAGGCCGGGCTCTTGAAGGCCCGTAGATGTCGTTCACCGCGACGCCGCGGACCAAGAGCGAAACCGCGATCAACGACCGGTGGCACCGCCACGGCTCGGCTTCAGCGCACAATATCGCCGTCACACCCTGACGGGCCCGCACGAGCAACGCGTTGAGGCTGGCCTGGAAATCCGCAGTGATCATCGCCGACGGCATGGCAGCCTGCACCGGCAAGCCGTTCAGCGACGTCGTCAAGTGGACGATGGCGACGATCGGCCGCGGGGCGGCCGTCGTGGAGCTGGCGTTTGGTCAGACGCTCACCGGCACCGTGACCTGGCTGGCATGGCGTGGCGTCCACCTGCTTCTTGTGAGCGGAACTCAGGAGAAAAGCACCGTGTTCCTTAAATGAGGCTGGAGTCTGCTGGCACGCAAACACGGGAAGCGGATCATCCTGGGTCAGTCCACTGTCGGCACGGGGCGGGAGTAGGCCGTTTCTGCAGGAGGGCAGGCGTTCCAACGTGAACAGCACACTCGCGGTCGACATCGGCGGCTTGCACGTGAAGATCCGGATTCCGTCCGACCCTGAAAAGAGGCATTGTGACAGCGGTTCCGCGCTCACACCGCGGCAGGTGGTCGACGGCGTGCCGGTGCACGACGAAGGCCGTAGCCGGTAAAAGGCGGCGTCACTGCCCGTTTGGTGCGCCAGACGCCCGTTTTGTGCGCGCCAACAGACTTGTTCGTACCAAATTCTTGACGGCAGCCGGTTTTCAAGCTTTCCTAGAGCCGGTCTGAGCCAGCAGACAGGCCGCCTCAAGGGGCCTTTCGAAATCGTGACATCCCAAAGTTGCTTCAAGCAATTGAGTCTTTGAAAAGGACTTCTATGCCATCCCCTTTCGGGCAGACCATAGCCCAGGTCTCATGCAGCACTGGCGTTCGACCCCGACGCGACCGCAGGAGACTGACTGGTAAGCCGCTCCGACTTCCTGCTGCCTTCCGCCTGGAGCAACTCGAGCCACGGCTCGCGCTCTCAGCATCGAGCGGGATTCACCCCGCTGCCAGCCAGGCGTCCGTCGCCCACCAATTGGCCGCCATCACGAAGCTGGCCAAGGATGCCTATGTCTGGGGTCTCTGCCCGGAGTCGGTCTACCGCTTCGGCAAATACAACGAACTCATTTCGGACCCGGTGAACCAACTCGCGCATGTGACGACCCCGGCGGCATGGAACAACGCCTCGACGAACGCCGGTGACTCGTCGGTGCTCTACATCAATGCGGGACTGGACCTCACGACAACCGACCTCGTCTACACCATCCCGCCCACGAATGCGCAGTTCCAGGTCAGCCAGATCATCGATGCCTTTACGAATACCGTCGCCGATCCTGGCACCCGCACGACGCCGTCGGACACAGCGGCATCATTCCTGCTCGTAGGCCCCAACTCCCGCTATTCGCACCAGACGAGCGCCGTGATCAACGGGTTCAACTTCAAGGTGATCACGATCGACACGAACCGCGGCGAACTGCTCGTGCGACTGCGGGCCAACAGTCTCGCCGACGCGGCGAGCCCGCAGGCGGCCCAGAATGTCTATGACCAAGTGGATACGAAATTCTACCTAAACACGCTTCAGGAGTTTGTGGCAAATGGCAACAAGCCTGTCGCCCCTGCGCAGCTGACGTGGACCCCCACCGAAGCGCAGCTGCACGAGGCCCAAAAGTGGCAGAACAAGCCGAGTGACGCCGTCGCCTTCTTCAAGCAGGTCGGAGAGGCGTTGAAGCTCAATCCGCTGCCGACCAGACAGACCGGTATCGCCGGAACGCCGCTGCGGCAGGTGCCTGCCTACGTGATACCGCAGCCACGCGCGAACCAGTCCGACAACCCGAAGGGCGTGTATTTCGCACCGTCTTCCGGTCAGCAGGCCGCGCTCGCCGCCCTCAAGCCGCTCGGTCTCACGCAAAACGGATTTACGATTCCCAAGGGCTGGGGGTCTGCCCAGATCGACGCCCTTCAGAAGGGCTACGAGTTGGGGCAGCACTACATCGATTTGGAACTGCAGAAGCAGATCGGCAGCGCCGCGTCGACGAACTACTGGGTGTCCAACAACACCACCTTCGGCGTGTTTCCCAGCACGCCCGAGGGCTACAAAAACCGCAGCATAAGTACGACGGCAGGCGGATTCACAGAAATGCCGGAGGACGGCTTCTACGCGGCTGCTTTTACCAATAACGCGAGCGGCACCACTCTCACCGGCGACAGCACCTACTCAATCACGTTCACGCAACCCCAGAGTAGTTACACGTATAGCCAACTACCCGCCAGCGGCATCATTCCGCCGATGGTAAAGAATCCCGATGGGTCGGTGGCCGGGTTCTGGTCGGTCACCGTCTACCAGCCGGACAACGCTGAATCGGCGGCGCCCTTCCTCTCGCAGGCGGCGGTTTTGAACACCGCCTATTCGAAGGCCGTGGCGCCTGTGATTTCCATCGATCCGACTGCCGACACGATCACCGTGCCCAAGTCTGCTGTCGGTCCGCTGAAGGCGAACACGCCGATCATGTTCGGAAGCAATGCGGACACGTACGGTCTCGTCGCCAACACCGCCTACTACATCGCGACGCCGCCGGCGCAGAGCGGCGACACCTACACGTTCCAGATTTCAACGCAGTGGAAGCAGACGCTCACGAGCAGCGGGGTGCCGATCCAGTTTTCAGGCAGCGCCGGGACATCCGTGGATTTCACCACGGCGCTCGTCGGTGGCTCACCGCTGACATACGGCGTCGTGCAGCAGGTGTCGCAGCTCGGCTCGATGCAGGTGGCGGACGGCTCGCTGAAGCAGAACGACGGCACTAACCCGGCGTTCCCCAAGGGTTCCTACACGATCTGGCTGTCGCCGACGCTGCCGGCAGGCGTGCCGGCCACGAACTGGATCCCGACACCATCGACGGCCTATCTGCAGTCGATCTACGGCTCAACCACGACGGTCAACACAACGATCGAGCCGATCCTGCGGATGTACTACCCGCAGCCGGGCAACCTTCCGCCCTCGGCACTGCCTCTGCCCCGTGGTTATGGCAGCCCGAAGAATCCGAAACTGCCCTCCACCTATGTCATCCCGCCGATCGTGACCCAGGCCGGTTGATCACGTCTTCACCCTGCGACTCATCCCAACTCTTTTCGGCCCTTCCACGAAGCACGCACTAGGATCATCAATGTCGCCTTTCATTCGCCCCCGACCCACGTCGCTTCGCACGGCTCACCCCAACCGACGCCGTTCCCGTCATGACGGTCGCGGCCGAGGTCCTAGCGCCGGCAGCCGCTCTGCCCGTGGTCCGTTGACGCTTGAACAGCTCGAGGGCCGGCAGGTGCTGGCGGCATTCGTCGCCTCGGAGACCTACGTGGTCAACACGCTCGCCGACTCGGGGCCCGGCTCGCTCCGTGAGGCAATCATAGCTGCCAACAAGCACAAGGGCGTTGATGCGATCGACTTCAGTGTCGCGGGCACGATCTCGCTAAAGTCGGCGCTGCCTGCCGTCACGGACTCGCTCGAGCTTGATGGCTCGTCCGCCCCGGGGTACGCCGGCAAGCCGATCGTGACGCTTGATTTCCAGAACAATGCCGGCCTCGTCGTCTCCGTGGGTGCCGACGGCTCGGTGATCCAGTCGCTCTCGCTGGTCGATTCGAGCGGCGCGGGAATCAGCCTCTCCGCGTCTGCAGTGACCGTGGCGGGCAACTACATCGGCCTGCGGGCGGATGGCTCGACGATCGAGAGCAACCGCGGCGATGGCGTGGCGATCCTGGACGGCTCGCACGACAACCTGATCGGCAACGACGACAGCACGTCCGCGTTCGCGCTTTCCAACGTGATCTCAGGCAATCGCGGCAACGGCGTGAGCATCACGGGCGTCGGTGCGACGAAGAATATCGTCTCCATGAACTATATCGGCACCGATATCAGCGGCACTCGGAACCGTGGCAATGGTGGCAACGGCGTGGTGATCACGGCCAACGCCACCGGCAATCTCATCGGCGGCGAGGCGACCGGTGGCAACGACCCGACGAAGGGCGTGTTCGTCCGGCCGCCGCAGGGCAACCTGATCTCGGGCAACTACGCCAACGGCGTGCTGATCAGCGAGGGGGCGGAGTCCAACCAACTGAGCGGCAACTATGTCGGGACGACTGCCTCGGGCCTCGCCCCGCTCGGCAACGCCCTCGATGGCGTGGCGATCGTGGGAGCCGACAACAACAGCCTCCTCGGCACCACGCTGAACCAGAATCCGTTCGTCTTCTACAACGTGCTTTCGGGCAACGGCGGCAACGGCCTGCGGATCACCGACTCGGACAACACCACGGTCTACGCCAACTTCATGGGCCTTGGTCGCAACAACAAGACGCCCGTGCCCAACGGCGGCAATGGCCTGCTCGTGTCGGGTGACTCGCAGGGCGTCACGCTCGGCGGAGTGATCCCGCTGGGCAACGTGATCTCGGGTAACAAGGGCAATGGCATCGAGATTCGCGACACCGCCAGCGGCGTGAATTCGTGGAACAGCTTCGTGGGCATGGTGGCATTCGGCGGAGCGGTCGCGAACGGCAAGAACGGCATCCTGATCACGTCCAGCAATCCCGCCTTTGATCTGAATCATCAGCAAACCTGGAACATCATCCGCACGTCGCTGATCGGCGGCAATGTCGGCAA
>CANFQO010000030.1 GCA_947449135.1 Planctomycetaceae bacterium
AACTTGTCCGGGTGGCCCATGCTGACTGACTCACTGGTGAACAGATACTTGCCTTGTGCCACGGCGTGTGCCTCGTGCGGGTGTAAAAGGAAATGCTTTCCAGGTCTGAAAGATTCGATTATTGGCGGAGCGGCTCATTCTTGGCAACCGCTATATCAGGGCCTTTGTCGGGGGCAGCCGTTGCAGGATCGCCACGGCCGTCGCGGCCGTCGAGCCCCGTTGCGAGGCAACGAGATCGGCGGCCCGGTGGCCCAGATCCGTGGCGAACCCCTTGGTCTCCAGGCACGTCCTCACGAACGCAGTCAGGGCGATGCCGTCGGCGACCACCACCGCTGCGTCAGCTGAAAGCAGCCGCCGCACTTCGTCGCGAAAGTTGCGGGTGTGAGGGCCAAACGCCACGGCCGCCCCGTAGGCCGCTGGCTCCAGCATGTTCTGGCCGCCGCGTTTGCCGTCGAGGCTACCCCCCACGAAGGCGATCGCCGCCGTGCCCCACCACCAGCCGAGTTCGCCGGTCGTGTCGACCAGCAGGATTCGGGACCGCGGGTCGGCCGGAAGTGCGGCGTCGGGCTGGCCGAGCCGGCTTCGCAGCTGCCAGCGGAGCCCTGACCGGTCGAGAATGGCCGCGATCTCGGACGTCCGCTCCACATGCCGCGGCACGATCACCAGCCGCAGTTGGGGATGCGTCTCCGCCAAGGCGTGGAAGGCATCGAGGGCGAGTTGCTCCTCCGGGGCCTGCGTGCTGCCGGCGAGAAACACCAGGTCGTCGCCGTGGAAGCCAGCCAGTTGACGCAGTCGCGTGACCTCTGAGGCCTGCCGATCTCCCTTCACGCCGTCGAACTTCATCGAGCCGGTGACGATCACGTCACAGCCGCCTGGCGGCGTGAATGACGCGAACCGGTCGGCATCTTCCTGCGACCGCGCGATCACGAGCGACACGTTCCCGAGCATGCGGCGGACGAGCGGGCGGATGCGGCCGTAGCCCTGCGCACTCTTCTCGCTCATCCGCGCGTTGGCCACGACGATCGGGATGCCGCGGGCATGGGCACAGGCCAGAAGGTTTGGCCAGAGTTCCAGTTCGCCCAGCACCAGCAGCTCGGGCCGTACGCGATCGAGCACACGGTTCACGGCCCAGGTGAAGTCGAGTGGGCAGGGGAAAGTGTGGTCGACACCAAAACGTTTGGCGGCGACCTCGAGGCCTGTCGTCGTGGAGCTGGAAATGACGCAGTCGACCGGCCGGCCGGCCGCGTCGGCCTGCCGGCGAATCTCGGCGGCGAGCACGGAGAGCAGCTGCACTTCGCCCACGCTCACACCGTGGAGCCAGATGCGGGCAACGCCAGTGTCGCAGCGGGGCAGGGGAGCGATGCCGCCGGTGAACCGTGTCCAGGGGGCGGCCACCGGTCGCCCGCCCGAGAGCTTCCGCCACGCCACCCACGGCAGGAGGACCACGAAGGCGACGAGATAGACGGCGTTGAGCAGCATGCGGCGGAGGGCGGACAGAAGGCGGGGAACGCGCCGGGAGTTGGGCGGCGTGTCAGGAGCCGCATCGATTCCAAGGCTACCCGTCGGCGGAAAAATCCGTCCACGCCCTTTTCGCATCGGCCGCTGCCACTGCGGTTCAGGCGACCTTCATCCAGAACGGGGCCGCCGCGAACCACACGATTGTGGAGAGCAGCATGATCGACTTCACCGTGTCGAGAGGAACGGCATGCAGCATGAAGAGGACGGCCGGCACAATCGTGCCGGCCAGTGCAGCCAATCCCAGGCATGTGGCGATCGTTCGCATGAAAGTTCCTTGGTGTCGCTGCTTACGTTCGGGCGGCCGTTGCCCGGCCAGATGACCACTTGGAGAGGAGATAGTAGAGGAAGCCGCAAGCAAGGGCGCAGGGCAGCGGCAGGTACGATGCGAACACGTGGTGAACCTGGTAGCAGTAGAGCGCCACTGCCACCGGAATCAGCCAAGCGAGAAGAACATTGACATTGAAGGTCGAGCCCGCGTGCTCCGCCGGATCACGGGGGATGCCCAGTCGTTCCGCCAGAAAATGATCGACGACAATGATCGCCCCTACGGGGGCGAGTACGGTGCCATAAAGCCCCACGAAGGAGAGCAGGTTCATCGCGAAGGCAGGGAAGATTCCGGCCGCGATGCACAGGGCCCCAGCCATCAGCGTGGCGGTGGTTCGCGAGATCCCGGGAAGCATGCCCTGGAAGGCGAGGCCCGCGCGGTAGATCGTGGGATTTGCCGTCGTCCAGCCCGCGATGATGACGCAGATGAGTCCGGCCCAACCTACGGCGTCGTCAACCATCGTGCCCGGATCCTTTCCCTTGGTCGGATCGACTCCGTGGGCGCGAACCCAGTAGACCAGCAGCAACGCGGCGCAGATCCACGCCACGTAATGGCCCAGGAACATCCCCGACGCGCTCGCCCAGCCAGCCGTCGGCTTCCTGGCAAACCGCAGCACGGAGAGGTCGGCCATGCCGATGTGCATCGCCGCGTTGCAGAACCAGGAGAAGAACACGATGCCGAGAAAGCTGATTTTCTGTTCGGTGCCGGGAGGCGGTGTCAGCAACTGCCAGACATCGAGGGTGTCAAGTTTGCCGAGCGTCACGCAGGCGCAGGCCAGGAACACGAAAAACATCCACGGGGCGGCGTAATGGCCCATCTGGGCGATCACTCCGTAGCCCTTGAGTGCCACGAGCGTCATCGCCGCGCCGATCACGATGCAGGAGACGATCCAGGCCGGGCCTGTTGGCATCGTCGAATCAAACGTCGGCATCTCGATCGCGCCGGCCGGAAACAACGGCCCTACAGCCGTGGCCGAGACGGTAATCATCGAACCTGCCAGGAAGCAGAAGAGCAGGCCGTTGGCGAGGTTGTAGATAGCCACGAGGTTACGGCCGGCGATTTTTTCCATCTTGTAGTAGAGCGTGAGCCGTTCATCGCAGGCGATCACCGCCGTCAGGTAGCGCCAAGTGAGGACGGCCAGCAGGTTGCCCAGGAACAGTCCGAAGACCAGCCCGGCAGCACTGGCGCCCCAGGCGACGAAGAGGGGGCCGATCATGAACTCAGTGCCGGCGGTATGTTCACCCGCATACATGCCCCAGAAGGCGGATGGCCCCTTGAGTTCGCTCTCGGGCACACGCTCGCGTTCGAATTCCGACGCCGCTCGCGACGTGCTGGTGTCTGTGTCGGTTGCATCCAGTGCGGCCGTGGCATTCATCGTCGCTTCCCCGTCACTTCCCGTTCATATTGCTGGATGGGCTCGAGCCACTCCGCGCCGACCGGAACGCCCTGCAGTTCGCAGTAATGATCCCAAACCGCAGCGAAGGGCAAGCCCTTCGCCTCCTCCTGCAGCACAAGCCGGGTTGTCGTGTCGCCTTCCGCCTCCGCCTCACGGATTGCCGGTGGTTCCAGGAGCGCGACCAGCAGGGCCTTGAGCATGTTTCGCGTGCCGATGGTCCAGGCCGCAATCCGGTTGATGCTGGCATCGAAATAATCGAGCCCGATGTGCACACGGGACGGGTTGCCGATCACAATGATCTCCCGAGCGATGGCCAGTAGGTCGTCAGTGAACGTGACGACATGGTCGCTGTCCCAGCGGACACCCCGGCTCACGTGCAGGAGGATCTCGGGCAGGTAGAGCATGACGCTCGAAATCTTGTCGGCAATCGATTCGGTCGGGTGGAAGTGACCCGCGTCGAGGCAGAGCAGTTTTTTCCGGCTGATGCAGTAGCCGAGATAAAACTCAGCTGAGCCTACGGTGCAACTTTCCGAGCCGATGCCGAAGAGCTTCGGCTCGACCGCGTCGAGGTTGTGGGCAGGATGCAGCGGCTTTGCGAAGACCTGGTCGAGCGCCGCTGCGAGGCGTTCCCGCGGGGCCGCGCGGTCGGCAGGCGTGTCCTTGAAGCCGTCGGGAATCCAGACGTTGGTCACGCAGGGTGTGCCAAGGGCCGCGCCGAACGCTGCGCCGATCTCGCGGGCTCGTCGGCAGTGTTCGATCCAGAACTCACGGATCCCAGCGTCGCGATGCGAGAGCGTGAAGCCGTCGGCCGCCTTGGGGTGGGCGAAGCAGGTGGGGTTGAAGTCGAGACCGAGACCGCGTTCCCGTGCCCACTCGATCCAGTTGTGGAAGTGTTCGGGGCCGATGGCATTGCGATCGACCCGGCGGCCAGCGAATTCGCCGTAGAGGGCGTGGAGGTTCACTCGGTGCCGCCCCGGGATCATTGCCAGGGCCGCATCGAGGTCGGCGCGGAGTTCTTCGGGAGTGCGTGCGCGGCCCGGGTGATTTCCCGTCACCGCCAGTCCGCCTCCCGGTGGGCCGAACTGTTCCTCGAAGCCTGTGACGTCGTCTCCCTGCCAGCAGTGGAGCGAGATTGGGATCCGGGATAGTGCCGAGATCGCGGCGTCGACATCGACGCCCAGATGAGCATACTGTTCCCGTGCGAGACGAGCCGCCCGATCGATGCTATCGTGTCGTGACGAAGTGCCATGCAGCCGCATGGCCGTGCTCGGGTCTAACGTGGGAACAGTGGCATGGGACAGTCGCCAACCAGATCCGATTTTCGTTACCTGCCCGTACGGCCCCGAGACATCCAGTGGGGGCTGCATGTCTGCGGCGCCGGCCATTCCGTTATTCCCCCCGGTGGTACCTACCCGCCCGCCGGCCATCCGGAGCTCTACGACTTCAGTTGGCAGAAGGGCCGGAGCCTTCCCGAATACCAGATCGTTTACATCACTGCCGGCGAGGGGGTGTTTGAGACTGGCGTCACGGGACTCAAGCAGATCGTGGCCGGTACGGTCCTGCTCCTGTTTCCTGGCGTGTGGCATCGCTATCGTCCCGAGAAGAGTGTGGGGTGGGAGGAGTTTTGGGTTGGTTTCAACGGCGAGCAGGTCGACCGACTGGTGCTCAACCGATTTCTCTCCCCGGATCAACCGGTCTTGCGATGCGGGCTGCATGAGTCAATCCTCTCGCCGTTTCATGTGTTGATGGACCGTCTGCGGGCTGCGCCGGCCGGGTTTCCTCACTTGATTGCTGCGAACGCGCTCGAGATCCTTGCCGCGATCATCGCCGCCACGCCCGAGGAGGCCCACCAATTGATCCTGCAGGGGCCGCGCGATGTAACGGCGCTGACAGATCGTGTTGTAAGCGATGGCCTGCGAGTAATCTGGAGCGGTAGCCACCTTCAACTCACCGTGGCGTCCCTGGCAAAAATGCTGCATATCACATCCCGTTCGCTTGAGCGAAGGTTTCAGGAGGCCCTCGGCCGAACGGTTCGCGAGGAAATCCTCCGCTGCCGTCTCGACCGCGTGAAGCGGCTGCTCATCGACACCGATCTCTCCGTCTCCGAAATCGTCTCCGCATCCGGCTTTTCGAGTCCCGACGCCATGACACGCGCCGTCCAGAAAGCGGAAGGCGCGACGCCCCTCAAGCTCCGTAAACAGCTTCGCGCCGAACGCGCCGGCAGTCAACGCGATCGGGCGACATAAAAGCCGCATTTTGCGACAGCGGCGACGTCTCGTGTAGAGCCCTTCAGAGGTATGCAGCCGCCCATGCGGATGAGTCCGACTTTCGTTTGGCCGTTTCGACGACAGTCGTTCAGTGCTGGCTCGCGCCGCTGTTGCAGGCGAGGTAGTTGCTCAACCCGACCACGAGCGTGCTCAGAAAGACGATCGCGATGCCCGAGATGATCAGCCGCAGCGTGCGTGGCTTCGCCTCCCGCCACTCACCAAGAAGGATCGCCCAGAGGTTGCTGAAGACGATGATAAAAGCCATATGGAGAGTCCAGCTGCTGAAGTCGTACGCGCCCATTTGTGTCGAGCCCATGCCGTAGAACATGAACTGCAGATACCAGGTCACGCCTGCTATGGCAGCCAGCAGATAATTGAGCGCTGTCGACGCCGCGGTGCGGCCCAGGTAGTCACCGAAGCTGCGATGCCTGGCATTGAGGAGGAGACACCAGATTGCGTTGGTGGTGAAGCCGCCCACGAGGATCACGACCAGCACCGGGGTGTTTTTCCAGAGCTCCGCGACGCCGTGACGGGTCGCCAGCTCCGCGATCGGAGCCCCGGCAGCAAAACCGAACGACATACAGGCGCTCATCAGACCTGCGAAGATCGCAACGAACAGGCCTTTCGTAAAGCTGAAATCTGCCGCCCGGCCCGCAGCGTGGGCCGCGGCCAGATCGTGCTCCTTGGCCATGCCCGCGGCGCCGCAGACGGCGATGCCCAGCAGGCACACACACAGTCCACCGAGCAGCACAAACCCCGGCACCTGACCGAGCAGGGTGCCGAATGTGCCCTCGTAGATCGGCGGCACGATGGTCCCAAAGACGGCACAGAAGCCGAGGGCCAGCGCATAGCCGAGCGACAGTCCGAGGAAGCGGCATGAGAGCCCAAAGGTCAGCCCGCCGATGCCCCAGAGGAGGCCGAATAGGTACGTCCAGCCGAGCGTGGCCGACGGCACTGCGGTGAGAAGTCCGCGCAGGTCCGGCACGACGAGCCATGCGACGACCAGGGGCGCGATCAGCCACGAGAAAATGCCGTTGATCAGCCAGCCGCTTTCCCACGACCAGCCGCGAATCCGGCTGAGAGGTAGGTAAAATGTGCCCGCGGCGAAGCCACCAATGGCGTGCAGGAGCACTCCGAGTGAAACCATGGTTCGGTAGTCCGGGCCTTCAGCAGACGGTGACGGTTTCCATTCCGAGCAACTTTCCGAGCTTCTCGATCTTGTGCGCGATGTGGCCGATGCCCACGGCGCAGTGGTGAGCCGGTCCGTGGATGTTCCATTCGTTCACGAAGCGGCGGGCGCCGATCGTGAACCTGTAGCGGGAATTCGTGTTGCCGATTTCGAGGATCGGTCCCGGTACGCTCTCCCCTTCCGCGACGAGAAAGATGAGCCTGCCGTCCACCGTCTGAACCACGCTGAGCAGCGTAACGGGGCCGTGCCTCACGCTCATCTCCACGCTCAGTCCGCGGCCCACCTTGCCATGATAGACCGCCAGCGGCCGCACCTTCGTTTTGCCCTCCGCGATGGCGATGTGGCCGGGGCCATCATGGCCCATCAGCACCACGTCGTCGCGCCAATCCATCGCGTAGTATTCGGTGAACGATCCACCCACGCCGAAGCTGTCGAGAATCTTCATGGCCTGAGCGTTCTTCACCTCATACTCTCCCGCCACGGGCACGCCGCGGGCGGTGAGCAGCGAATTCCCGAGGATGATCGAGCTGAGCGCGTCCTCGTTTTCCTCGTTGCCAGAGCCCATGTGGTAGTAGGCCATCGAGCCCAGCGAGTGCTCGGCCACCAGTCGGTCCAGCGCCACCGATGTCCGCGCCGCCCGCTCGAGCTCTGCCTGCGAACAGTCCGGCTGCACCGCGAATACCTGCTCAAAATGCGCCACTCTTGCCGCGATCTCGGCGGGCGTGACGTCACGTCGCAGTGCCGCCAGTTCCTCGACCTCAATGATCTCCATGTGCCCGCCGAAGAAGGCGCACTGTTGAGTGAGGTCGGAGTAGATGTCGAGCATCCCGCCGTAGTAGTGACCCATCAGGCCGAGCCGATTGTGCCACATCACGCCAGCGACTTTCGCCGCGTCCATCCAAGCGTCCACTTCCTGCCAGCACTCCGGGTCGTCGTGCAGTTGGCCTGTGATCTGGTGGAAATCGATGCGAGCCCGGTTGAAGACATTCGCGATCTCCGGCACCGGGCACGCGCTGCAATGTGCCAGCCACTCGCCCGTCATCAGCGTGCGATTCCCCATCGCGTTGAACGCGTCGTAGTCGATTGCCGCCGTGGGCGAGAGGTTGAGGATGATCACCGGCACCTTGGCCCGCTGTACCACCGGCAGCACCGTGGAACTCAGGGCGTAGGTCGTCACGTGCAGAAAAATCAGATCCACGTCCGCCTGCCGGAACGCATGCCCCGCATCGAACGCCTTCTCGGGCGTGTCGATCAGCCCGAGGTTGACGATCTCGACGCCGTCCCTGGCGAGCTTCTGTTGGACCACACCGAGGTATCCCTCGAGCTGCTCTTTGAGCCCGGCGAACTGCGGCCAGTAGGCGTCAAGGCCGATGCCAAACAGTCCGACTTTTATGGTGCGCATGGGTCATCAGGAACGAGGAGTGGCCGGGGGGCACGGTTCGCGGTCACGGTGACACAGGTGATTTCGGTGGCACTGCCGTGAGGATCACCTTGGCCGGATCGGTGGTGGTGTCGACGTTGATCGACCAGCCAGCGGCGCCGTTGTGAGCTTTGATGAGGTTGTGTGCGACCCAGAACTTCACGTTATCAAGCTGGCTGCTGGCTGTGATGAACGTGCCTTTGTCTGAGATGTTCATCGCCGCACCTCCCGTACTGTTGATCGACAAGGCTGTGCTCTCCACGATGCCACCGGAGATGTCGATCTTTCCGTCCTTGCCGCCGGCGCCGAGGTTCAGGTAGCCGCTCATCCTCAGCAATCCGCCGGTCACGATCACGCCACCACTGTTGCCATTGGCTCCGGTGATGAGGTCGGTCATCGACAACTGCCCGCCGGACGACACGTTGAGACCGGCACCAGTTCCGATATAGACCTGTCCGGCTGTCTTGTTGCCCATCGTGCTGACAACAGGCACTGCGTTCGGGGAGCCTTGATTGATGACGGTGTTGCCGGCGGCGGGGTCCGACGGGGAGCCACCGCTCCAGTTCGACGCGATCGACCAGTCGCTACTTGTTGACCCATTCCAGGAAATGTCGGCAATCGCCTGCGCGCTGGCCAACGCTGCGCAGCAGCCAATCCACACGATCGCGAATCTGAAAGAAGTTTTCACCGATGGCATCCCGATGCAGAGGAACGTTCCAAGAGAATTGGAGAGGCGACGTCGCCCCGCCGACAGGTGCGAATATCACGGCGAATGCCTGCGGCGTCAATGATGCCATTGCAAGGGGAACAGGTTTCGATCGGCGGCTAGCGCGAATGCGCTAGCGCATCTGCAACCCATGCCCAGAGTGATCGTCTCCCGGCTTGCCGCTCTTGATTTGAGATCGCACGGGGTGTCTGCTTCGCGAGAAGGCCGTGGTGACCAAGTGGCAGAGGTTACGGATGAGTTTTCCACGGACTGCAACATCACCATTACCGGGAGGCTGCGTGCAGGCCAAAGCTTTACGAATCCGCAGCGTCGCCTTCAGTGGGGTGGCGATCGGTTTGATGTTCTCCGGTGGCACGCTGGCTGCGGATGACACACTGTCTTCCTGGCAGAAAACGGTTGCCAGCGCGGCATTCCGTAAGCAGGGGATTGACCAGCCGAAACAGCCGCCGGGTGGATTCCTGCTCAATCCGCACTACCAGTGCGAGACGATCGGGCTGGCGGGAACGGTCGTCCGCGTCGGTCCGCACGGCTTCACGGCCCCCGCCGCCCCCGCGGTCGATCGTACCGGCCATCTGGAAAGCCGTCCCTATCTCAGCCAGCAGCACTGGTGGGACGAAGATGCCCATCGCCACCAGCCATTTGAATTGGTCGGTGGCTATGGAAACGACGTTGCCGTCGGCGAGATCCAAGCGTTTCGTCATGCCCTCGATATCGCCACGGGCCTCCTCACCATCGAACTCGGCCTCACCGCCAACGGCACGGCGTGGCGCAGCCGTCGGGAAATGTTCGTCACGCCCGATGGCGTGTGGGTGGTCCGCGTCACCGACACCGGCCCCGCGAAACTGCCGTTTCGGCTGCGCATCGACCCGAATCGGGCGGTGCGCATCTACCTCAACAGCGGCACCTACGCCCGTGAGCACGAGCCGTGGTCCGCGAGCGCCGCTGCCGCGACTGATGGGCTCGTCGTGACCGCCGAGCGTCAGCGGTCATGCACCGCCGCGCTCGCCGTCGCGGTCGATACGTCGGCGGCTTTCGTCGACGCCCCCAGCCGGACCTGTGGAACGGCGCGGCCTGGCGGCACGACCACGCTCTACATTGCCCCCACGTCGTCATACGGCGGGGCTGATCCTGCAGCCACGGCGCGGGCCAAGGCCGAGGCGGCCCGTGATCGGGGCTTCAACGCCCTACGGGCCGAGACGGCCGCCTGGTGGCAGGCGTTTTTCAAAACGTCGTCGGTCGTTGTCCCAGACCGTCAGCTCGCGACCTGGTATGCCCGATCGATCTGGTATCTCGGCGTGTTCTTCGGCAACACGGACGTCCCGCCGGGATGCAACGGCACGAGTCTCGAGAGTTTTGCCGGTGCGATCTGCCCGGAATATGACCTCGTGATCGACCAGAAGGCCCTGCTCTACGCCAATCATTTCGACGAGGCCCGCCGCGTCGTCGGCTGGGCAGGGCGGACGCTGCCGCGGGCGTGGGTGGCCCGCGAAGGCCTCAGACTGCACGATGTCTCGGTGCGGTATGACCGCGGTGCGAAGTATGGCCCGCTGCTCGGCTATGACGGCACGACGCTTCTGCCTCCGACCACGGGCGAGGGAGTCTGGGCCTACGAGGATTTCTCGGGCACCAACATGGCGCTCGTCGCGCTCGACTATGTCGACTGGAGTGACGATACCGAACGAGCTCCGCTTGCCACACGACTGTTGCGGGAAACAACACAGATTATGGCGCAGGAACTCGTGCCGCGGCCCGACATCGGCGGCCACCTGCACCAGCGGATGCCCTCGACAGTCCAGCAGGCCGCCGCGGCCTTTGCGGTCCGCGAATCGCTTCGCCGCGGCGTGGCCGAGGAGGGCTGGGATGCCCTCGCTCGGAACGTCTACCTGCCGACGGCCGACCTTGATGGTGCCCGCGTGCTGTTGGCCGGCCCGGGCGCCGCCCCCGAGCGAGGTCGTGGTGACGTGACCTGGCTCGTGCCGCTCTGGTGGTATGGAGTCATCGCCGCCGACGATCCACTTGCCCGATCGACGTATGACATGCTGCGGGGCTCTAAAACCGGCGACTATGTCTTCAATAACGGCTGGATGGGCGTGGTCGCCGCGAAGCTCGGTGACGGGGACGAGGCCCACCGCTGGGCTCAGGGGGTTTTTCGCCCGGGCGTGACGGTGTTTGACGACTGCTGCTTCGGCGAGATCGTCAATGACCGCGAGGACTGTAAGAAGACACCCGAGGTGGCTGCTCATGCGGCCCTGATCTGCAACGTGGTGCAGATGCTCCTCAATCCGGATGACGATCGCAAGATTGCCGTTTTTCCAGCCCTCCCTGCAGCATGGCAGCAGGAGCGCGTGGCCTTCACACATCTCGCCGCGCGGGGCGGCATCCTCGTGAGCGGCGAGTCTTCGCCCACCGGGGTCTCCGTCACACTGGAGAACCGCTCGGCCAACGAGCGGACCCGGACGCTCCGAGTGAGGCTTCCCGCCGGCACGACCACGCTTCGGCTACCGGAAGCCAGTATCAAGGATGGCTGGGCGGTCATGCCGGATATTCGGCTCGCCCCTGGCGAGACTCGCCGTTTCGACCTGCTGCCGTGAGACACGCATCATGCCATCCCAGGCTACACCCCGGACATGCATGCTCTGGGTATGCCTGCTGGTCGTGTTCTGCCACCACCAAGCCGGCGTTGCGGCCGATCCCGCGCCGCCAGCCCACAGGCCTCCGAACATTCTTTTTCTCCTGACCGATGACCAGCGGTGGGACACGCTCGGGTGCATGGGCAACAAGGTGATCCAGACCCCGCACATCGACCGGTTGGCTGCCCGGGGCACGCTTTTCTCCAATGCGTTCGTTACTGCTTCGGTGTGCAGCGTGAGCCGGACGGCAATGCTGACGGGGGCATATCCGTGTTCGCGGGGTGTGGGCGATCTGGTCGCGATGGTGACGCCTGCGGCCCTGAACGCAACCTACCCGGCCGTGCTCCGTAGCGGAGGCTACGAAACTGGATATATCGGCAAATGGGACGTGGGGGCCGGCGAGGACGGCTTCCAGATGGGCATGCGCCTGTTTGATTTCTGGGGCGGCGACCGTCTTCACGGCAACTATTGGCACGAGCCGGACTGCCCGGTGGTGACGAATGACGGTCGCGCATCGAAGGCGGCGATCACGTGCACCTGCCCGCCGGACGGGTCAACGCCGCGGACCGGTTCCGCCAGCATGAGCCATCCCATCCACTTTGATCGCGACATCGTGACGCTGAAAGTGCGTCAGTTTCTCGCGGGCCGAGACACGACCAAACCGTTTTTCCTGGCCGTCGCGTTTCGCGGGCCCAAGGATCCTTGGTCGGATTCCCCCGACAACGTCGCCGGGCTCTATGCTTCTGCCAGCATGCCCATCCCGGCCACCGCCACGGAGGCTGATGCTGCCAGTCAGCCGGCGTTTCTGCGGGCGTCTCTCGCCTCGGATCGAGGTCGGTCGCTTGTCAACAATCACGCGGCGCTTGCCGAGGAATTGCGGAAAAATTACCGGCAGGTGACCACCATCGACGGCACCGTGGGCCGGCTCCATGAACTGCTCGCGGAGCAGGGGGTGGACTCCAATACGATCATCGTCTTCACGTCCGACAACGGGCATTTCCACGGCGACCATGGTTTTTGGGGCAAGTGGTTGCCGCATGAGGAATCGATCCGGGTGCCGCTGGTGGTCTATGACCCGCGGCTGCCGGCCGACACCCGCGGCCTCACGCGCAGCGAACTGGTGCTGAATATCGATCTCGCGCCGACCATTCTCTCATGGGCCGGCCTGCCCGTCCCGACAGCGATGCAAGGCCGGAGCCTGACGCCGTTGGTCGCTGGCCGGAGCGTCGCCTGGCGTGAAGACTTCTACCACGAGTTCACGTGGACCGCCGACGGTCGTATCGTGCCGAGCGAGGGCATCCGCTCGGCACGCTGGAAATACAATCGCTATTTCAGCCAGAACCCGGTCGTGGAGCAGTTGTTCGATCTCCAGAATGATCCGGGCGAAACAACCGATCTCAGCGGCAGACCCGAATACGCTGGCCTGCTCGACGAGATGCGGACGGCGGTGAAACGCTCCCGCGTTGCGCTCACTGGCCGGTAGCCACCTACGGTCACTCCTGCCGCGGAACCCACTTGCTCCAGTCGGGGGCCGCCTTCGACTCGTAGGACCGCGGCGCAAGGTTCACGCCGATCCACGCCTGTGGATCCTTGCGGAACTCGGCGAGTTTCGCGACGACCTCCGGCCGGCTGCCCTGGTTGGCGACGTCTTGCTCGAGCAGGCCCTCGATTCGCTTGACGACGATAGCAAACTGCTTGTCGTCGTGCTGAACCATGCGGGCATCCTGGGCGGCCAGCGTCAGCAGGAAGTGGATCCCCTTGGCACGCAGCGACCGCGAGGTCTTGTAGACGATCTCTCGTTGTATGCGGAGATCGTCTACCCGATCGCCCCCGGCGGCGATCGCCTGGTCGTAGAGTTCGACCGCCTTGAAGCCGAGAGCGGCGGAATCCTCGAGCCGGAGACCCGCATCCTCGAACACCCACGGATGGGCTTTGTGCTCTTCGGTGAGCATGAAGTTGCCCTTGCGATTCGCCTTCCAGATGGGGGTGTCCCAGGTGGCGTTGGGGATGGTAACCGGCTCCCAGTCATGGCCGCCGTCCCAGGGCCGGTCGAGCCCCATCGGCCCGATCAGGTAGGTGGTGTCCCACGGGTAGGCCTCTACGGAACGGGCCACGTATTCCCATGCCCGGATCGCCAGCGGCGCCGCCTTCACCCCGTATGGTGCAGCGATCTCAACGAGAAGTTCGTCCAGCGACTTCTGTGGTGACTTCATCCAAGCCTGAAGCATGGCGGCATTGACAGAGAACGTGGCCGGGGAAAAGCCGTAGTATTCCTTGACACCGACGATGCCCTCCATCTCCTTCCAGCCGACCATCTGCTCGTAGATCAGGCGGGGAAAGAAGTCCTCAAACAGATACAGCGGTTTGTAGAAGGTGTGGTCGAACTCCCCAAGCACGGGAATATCGCGTTCGTTGGCCAGTTGCGTGAGCCGTCGCACGCCCAGGTCCGACTTGAACGAGCGATCATTGAACGGATAGACCTCGTTGCTGCTGGAGGGATTGAGGACAAGTCCGAAGTGCGCGGGCTTGACCCTGTCGAGGATCGCCACGATCTGGCCCTTGGAGAGTTCCCACGGCTTCCACCAGAGCCGCGTGTTGGGCCGGCACGACTGCATCGTCTCGTTCAGCATGTCGAGAAACGCCGGCAGCCGCGCATCGAGCGGAATGCCGCTGCACCGCGGACAGGGGCCAAATTCGCTGCAGAGCCATGCCTGCTGGTCAAACGTGTAGACGAGCACATCGTCGACCTCGGGGAACGAGACCATGAAATCCTTGAGCAGGTCATGGTATTTGGCCTGCACGGTGGCATCGAGGATGCACGCCGGCCGCACCGGATTGAAATTGATCATCCGCGGGATGCCGAAGTGAGCGATCGTCTTCAGCCCGTGCTTCTTGGCCTGCGCGATTCGAAACCTGAATTTCTCCCGTTGTTCGGCGGTGAGGTCCTCAAGGTTCAAAACCTCCCCCGCGGGCTTGCCACCCCAGGCGATGGAGAGCTGCACCATATTGACGCCGAGTTCCTTGATCCGCGTCAGTTCATCATCGCTCCAGGAAATGTCGGGCACCGATGGATTGCCGACGATGCCGACGAAATATCGGTAACCTCCCGGGCCCTCCGTCCGCGGTTCGTCGGCCGATGGCGTACCAGTTGCCAACAGAGACAAGACGACGCAGGCGGCGACGGTGGCCGGCACGCTGGCATAACGAACCGCATGGCAAACGAGACGATGAACGACTGCTTTCGGATGACGCAAGGGGTCCCTTTCAGAAGTTGAGAATCAGGAGAGAGTGACTCAGCAGGTGATGACGCCAGCCCGTCTCGCGAGGGCGACTGCTTCGAGCTTGGAATGAGCGCCGAGTTTTTCGATCACCCGCTGGACATGCGCGCGGGTTGTGTTGTTTGCGATATGCAGTTCCATGCCAATGCGTGGCGTGCTTAGGCCAGCGGCGAGGAGCCGAAGCACCTCCCGCTCGCGGAGCGTCAGTCTCGGCGCGGGCGCAAATGAGCTTGATATGAGCGAGTCATCACCAACGGCGGGCAGGGCGAGCCCGCGAGCGCTGCGGAGGACCGACACGAAGGTCTCCGCGGTCTGATTTTTACCGACGACTCCATCGAAGCCCGTCGCGACCGCGAGAGCCTTCGCGGGAGAATCGGCACGATCGGCGAGGAGGATGATTTTGGTCTCCGGCAGTGATGACCGCAGGGCGTCTACGATCGGTACAACTGATCCATTCGCAGAGAGTTGATCCACGACCGTCACATCCGGAGCCAACGCCAAGCATCGATCGGCCACCGACTGATCAGCGCTGTTCAGAAATGTCGTTTCGATCGCGCACGTCCGGGTCAGCCAGAGGGCCAGCGGCTGAAGTAACAGCGGCTGTACACCGATAAGTGCGGCTCGAAAACCAAATGGAGAGGCATTCACGATGACCATAACAACGTTCGAAGTATGGGGATGGCCTGCAGACCCAAGCCAATCACGGCACCACGGCGATCACGGTACAAGGTCGAAATCCTGCGACTGCGTGCCGGGCTTGATCTCGCACATGAGCCCGGAGGTCTTGGGATTGAGATACCGTTCTGGAAAACCATGAAATGGCTTGCCTTGTCTCGGTATTGATGTCGCGATCGGCATGGGGGGGGTGCCACCCGGCAGCGCTGTGTCCGAAACAGGCGAGGAAACGTTGTTTGAAGTTTCCGCTGCGAAGGCCTGAACGGTCACTTTCGCACGGCCCACGGGAGCTTTCGCTAATCGATAGACGCCATCCGAGATGTCCGCAAAGAAGACGGGTTCGCCGCCTCCCTCACACAGCAACGTGAGGCGTCCGGCGACGACGGGCTTCCCGGCGAAGCGGACGGTCCCCGTGACGCTGCCAGTGGGTGCGATCCTTGAACATCCTATGAATGAGAGCAGCATCGTCACCGCGACAATGCCGCATAGGAAGTTGCTCTTCAGACAAGCGGCACGGGTTGGTGACATGCCCAACACCATTTCCATAAGCGAAGCTCCTTTCGATTTGAACGGCACGCGGCAGGCCACGGGGATCATGGGATGCTGACAGTTTCCCCACCTTTTGGTGTGCAGAGGCCCCACCACGTGTTGCCATCAATCCCGGCAGGAATGAAATGGGTGCTGCCGTCAGCCATGCCGACCTGAATGCCGCCCGGGTGAAAACTCTGTGGTAGGTACCACGTGCAGTCATTGGCAGAAGGATTTGATTGGGGCTTCGATGCGGCTCCCCCTTGTCCGTAACCATTCCATTGTCCGTACGCGTACGCACCACTGCGGGGGCCGTAGTGCAACATCGCCATGTATTGCTGCACCCATGGACCATGGGCCCAGATGACCATCGGCGAACCTGAGTTGCATTGGCGGTACCGTTCAGCAAACATTATCGTCTTGCTGAGCCCGTCGGCGACGCTGCTGAAAGAGGCCTTCGAACTCATGTTCTTTCCGCCCACGTCTCCCGCATCCGGATTACCGAAGAACTGGTAGTTGCCGGCGTAATTGGTTGTCGCCCATTCCGGGGGAGTGCTTGATGGAAATGCCCATTTGGGCCCGTTTCCATCTGATGGACAGGAGAAAGGCGCGATAACAGCATTTTTTGCGACGCCCCAGTACCCAGCCGCCCAGTCACTTGCTCCCTTTTGGTACAGCGCGGATTCTTCCATGTAGGGAAGCAACGAAAAGTGCAGCGACGCCCCGCTGAAGTCCCCGGAGGAACCGTCGTAGTTAAAGGTCGGACTGTAGTCCCAACACGGAGGGATTTTTTTCTTGGAGTCGTGATAGATCTGAACGGCCAGACCGATTTGCTTCAGGTTATTCGAGCAATTAGAACGCCGTGCTGCCTCTCGGGCTGACTGCACTGCCGGCAAGAGTAGCCCCACGAGCGTGCCGATGATGGCGATCACCACCAACAGTTCCACAAGCGTGAACCCCTTCCGTGAGCCCCTTTGAGTTGTCGTAATGCTGGCGGCAACCATATGTATTCCCCTTTGCGTGAGTCGGTCAAAATTAAAAATTATTCGATGTCAGACTCAAATGAAGGGCTGGTCCTGCTTCACCCTCCCCTCTCCGAATTCTAATGTCGTCTTCACGGTCTGCCACGGATCGAAGCGACAAAAAAACCGTAAAATGCGACCTGAAACCGCGTGATTTCCGCACTCTGCGACACGAAAGCCGCGGCGTGCGACAGTCTTGCGACGCCGGCTACTGTGACTTGTTTCGGTCATCACAGAACGGCGCCACTGATGCGTCGCCCCGATCTTCCTCCCGCGCGTTGAAGTGGGCGTCGGGGCGGAAAGTGACTAGCCGGCGCAGTCCGGGAGCAAGAATCTTCTGCCGCGGCGTGACCCGATCGGCGTGGACAGCAGAGAGCCCATCGCCGTCGCGGAAGATAAGCGGTGATTCGGCGAGGAAACGCATCACCGCCGGCGTGGCGGTGCTCCAGCGGATGAGGAGGTCGTAGGCATTGTCGGGCTTGTCCTCGACCGCTGTGCCGTTCTTGCGCTTCATGAAGAACAGTGGATCATACAGGCACGGTCTGCAGCCCCGCATGTCGAGGGACGTCAGGCCGAGCGAGCGGGCGCACTCGAAACTGAAGAGGTAGCCTCCCGCGAGGGCGACTTGACGCAGCAGACCTTCGTCAGCCCCCACGCACGCCACCGTCGACAAACGAAAGACAGGATATTCCTGTTCGAAGACGAGTCCCGCGATCGGCACGCCCTCTCTCACGACCCAGAGAAGCCCGCCCCTGCGAAAGGAGGTTCTCATCCATCGCGGTGATTGGACGAAAGAGTCATCGCCGTGCCGGAGTCGGGTGCAGGGATATTAGTCGCGGTCGAGATACGTGGTGATCTCATCGGCGTCGTGACTGACTCGCCAGGCAAGTCTGCTTCTCGTGACGACACGCATGTCGCTCCGCACGCTGCTCGTCGTGAAGTCGCGATTCGACGCAGGCACCGGTGCCGCCATCCGGATCCATTCGGGCACCCGCAGGTATTCAGCGGCGGGGAAGTGACGGGCCGTTATCCGATCAGCACGGGCCACGGTGATGTCGGCGGCATCGCGCCAGCGCCGGAGCAACTGGGGAAGTTGCCACGTCCAGTAGCTCCCGAGGTGTCGGCTCTCCCGCGGCCCGCTGCCGAAAAAGCGGCCTGGCAGATGCCGCGACCAGCGGACCTCGCCCGCCACCAGCATGCTGCCTGCAGTGCCCGAATACAACACGAGTGGCACCCGTCGAAGGGTGTTGTCCACAGCACAGTGCAGCGATGTCTTGAGCGTCGGATGCATGGTGCTATCGCCAGAGTACCGTCCGTGGCCTGACCGGCGGTACCATTGCGTTCACGGCACCAACACCGCGACGCATGAACGATGACAATCGGCCGGCAGGAATACTGGGACTCCGTCGGTGCCGACTGGCAGAGGCGGCGCCCGCACAGAATGTGGCTGGAGTTCACGGACCGCCAGCAGATCGGATTGCTCACGCGATGGCTGAACGGCTGGATCTGGGGTGCGAGCCGGCCCGATCTGCTCAAGACCGACCTCTTCGACGAGGTGGCCAGTCAGGGAATCGTGCCATGGTTGCTCGCCAGCGGAGCGCACGTCACGGGCATCGATGTTGCGCCGGCGATCGTGGCAGAAGCGGTGGCTCGAAATCCCGGCCGGGAAGCCGTCGTCGCCGACGTGCGATCGCTGCCGTTTGTCGAGGCATCGTTCGACGTCGTGTTGTCAGGATCGACGCTCGACCATTTCGAGTCGGCAGCCGATATTCAGACGGCGCTTGGCGTACTCCGCCGCGTGCTGCGGCCCGGCGGCACGCTGACCCTGACGCTCGACAATCCCTCCAATCCGCTCATCTGGCTGCGGAACGGGCCGCTGATCAGCCTGCTTCGCCGCAGTGGCATCGTGCCCTATCAGGTGGGGGCGACGCTCCCGCCGCGGTCGCTCAAGCGGGCGGTGCAGGCCGCGGGCCTCGATGTCGTTGAGACGACCGCTGTCATGCACTGCCCACGGGCGATCGCGGTGGCGCTGGCCGGGTTGATGAAGCGGCTGAGTAGATCTTGGCAGGAGGCGTTTCTGCGCAACCTCCAGACGTGGGAGCAGCTGGAACGTTGGCCGACGCGGTGGCTCACCGGGCACTACGTGGCGGTTCACGCAGCAAAGCCGCGAGCGTGACGCTCATCCCAGGACTCACCCCTGAATTCACCCTGCTGCAACGCCGCTCGATTTGCCGCAGCAGTTCTTGAATTTCTTGCCACTGCCGCAGGGGCATGGATCGTTGCGACCGACCTTCTGGGCCAGGTTGCGGATCGGCTCCACCGCCTGCACACCCCGCGTGTCGCCTGCTGCTTCGGCCTGACCACCGGCCGACTGACCCTGCTCCGGCAGCGTCGCGGAAGAGGCCTCCGCATGGATGGCAGCCGTCTCCTTCCACGTGCTCCGCAACTCGTCGTCCTCGACCTGCTCGATCCGGTAGACGATGTCGGTAACGCGTTCGTCGATGCCCTTCCACATCAAGTCGAAGGTCCGCATCCCTTCCCGCTTGTATTCCACCTTTGGGTCGACCTGGGCGTAGCCGCGCAGGCCAACGCTTGCCCGCAGGTGGTCCATGGCCAGGAGGTGGTCCTTCCAGGCGTTGTCGAGGATCTGCAGGAGCACCGACCGCTCCATCCGCTTCATCTCGTCGCGGGAGTCGTCGGGCTGGGCATGCCGTCGCCGGCTTGCCGTCGTGAGCACCGCCTTCAGTTCATCGAGATTCGACGACGCGAGATCGCTTGCCGTAATCGAGGGGTCGAACCGCTCTTGTGCCCAGGCGAGCAGCCCTTCGCGGTTGAGGCCGCGGGTGCCGTCCGGCAGCCGGCCGGAAAAGTGCGACAGCCCAACGAGCACCGGATATTCGATCTCGCGGCGTGCGTAGACCTCGCGGGCCTTGCGGCGGACGAGCTGTTTGAAGGCCTGCGGGTCGGCAGCGTTCTTGTCGATCGCAGCGAGTTCCTGCTGGTCGAGGCCGATGCCGAATCGCCATTCCGTCCAGCCGCAGGCGGTTCGTAGACCGAAGTCGGAGTCCAGGAATCGCGCACCCTCGGAAAGATCGATCTTGTGGATCGCCTCCCGCGCTCGTTCCTGAAGGAATTCGGCGACGTCGTCGCGGCCAACCCGCTTCAGATCACGGTCGTTGACGGAGAGCTTCCAGCGGGTGTTGGCGAATGAAGCCAGAGCCGACCAGTTCCACTCCGCCTCGTCCTCGCCGGTCGGGAGGTTTTCCTCGACGGCCTCGAAGATCTGCGACTCCGACTGCCGCACGGCCTCGTCCACTGCCCGCCGCTGGGCCTCCTCCGGCGACATGCCGCGGTAGTCGTTGCCTTCAAGCTCGCAGGAGAGTTGGCCCGACGCCCAGGAGGCGTACGTCTGGGTGCCATAATCGCGGTCGAGAAAGGTGCCGATGTTTTGGTCGATTTGGCGGTCGACCATGTCGAGAATGATCTCGCGACAGGGCTCACCGTCCAAGATTCGCTGGCGGAAGCCGTAGACACGCTTCCGCTGCTCGTCCATCACTTCGTCGTACTCGAGCAGATTCTTACGGACTTCAAAGTTGCGCTCTTCGACCTTCTTCTGCGCGGCCTCAACCCGGCGGGTCACCATTCGGCTCTCGATTGCCTCGCCATCCTGCATGCCGAGCCGCGTGAGCACGTTCTTCACCCACTCGCCGGCGAAGATCCGCATCAGGTCGTCCTCGAGCGAGAGGAAAAAACGGCTCGAGCCGGGGTCTCCTTGACGGCCGCAGCGGCCGCGAAGCTGGAGGTCGATGCGACGGGCCTCGTGCCGCTCAGTGCCCACGATCTGGAGGCCGCCCATGTCACGGACGATCGTCCCTTCTTCCTTCATCTTCTCGCGGGCCGAGATCTCGGCGACCAACGCATCCCACTCTTCCTTGGGAACATCAAGCCGCGTCGCATACGTATTTTGAAGCTTCGCCCATGCGAGGGTGTCGGGATTGCCCCCGAGGATGATGTCGGTGCCACGGCCTGCCATGTTGGTGGCAATGGTGACGGCGCCGAGCCGGCCCGCCTGGGCGATGATTTCGGCCTCCCGCTTGTGCTGCTTCGCGTTGAGCACCTGATGGTCCACGCCCCGCTTTTCAAGCAACTCCGAGAGCCGCTCGCTCTTCTCGATCGAGACGGTGCCGACCAGCACGGGCAAACCCTTGCGCTGGACCTCCTTCACCTTGGCGACCGGGACCATTTCGGTGGTCCGCTCTCCCTTGGGCTGGAATTCGTGCATGCCATCGGCCGTCTTGAAGATCGTGCCCATCTTCCAGGTGCCGTCGGTCATGGCCAACGTATCCCAGCGGTTGATTCGCTCCACTTCGTCGGCCACCGCCACCCACTTCTCTCGCTCGGTGCGGTAGATGACGTCGGGGTGGTTGAGCCGCTTCATGCCGCGGTTGGGCGGGATGGCGATGACGTCGAGCTTGTAGATCTTCCAGAACTCGTTCGCCTCGGTCATGGCCGTGCCGGTCATGCCGCCGACCTTCTTGTAGAGCTTGAAGAAGTTCTGCAGGGTGACGGTGGCGAGGGTCTGCGACTCTTCCTTGACCTTCACCCCCTCTTTCGCCTCGACCGATTGGTGAAGGCCGTCGGACCACTGCCGCCCAGGCATGAGCCGGCCGGTGAATTCGTCGACGATGACCACCTCGCCGTTCTGCACGACATAGTTGACGTCACGCTTGTAAAGGTGGTGGGCCTTGAGCGAATTGTCGATGAGGTGCGGCCACTCCATGTTACCGGCGGTGTAAAAGCTCTCCACGCCGGCGAGCTTTTCGGCCGTCCGCACGCCCTCTTCGGTGAGGGCCACGGTGTGTTCCTTTTCCTTCACCTCGAAGTGCTGTTCGGCCACCAACTGCCTGGAGATCTGGTCGGCCTTGGTGTATTTGGTGACGTCGTCGTGAGCGGGGCCCGAGATGATCAGCGGTGTGCGGGCCTCGTCCACGAGGATGTTGTCTACCTCGTCGACGATCGCGAAGTTGAGCGGTCCCTGGCTCTGCTGCATGTGCTTGGGGAAACGGTCGTCGCCCCGTGCGGCCATCCGCATGTTGTCGCGGAGGTAGTCGAAGCCGAATTCGTTGTTGGTGCCGTAGGTGATGTCGCGGGCATACGACTCCTGCCGTTCGCCCGAGTCCATTCCAGACTGGATCGCACCGACCGTGAGGCCGAGTCCCATGTAGAGCGGGCCCATCCACTCCATGTCGCGGCGGGCGAGGTAGTCGTTGACGGTCACGACATGGACGCCCTTGCCTTCGAGGGCGTTGAGGTAGGCCGGCAGTGTGGCGACGAGCGTCTTGCCCTCGCCGGTGATCATTTCAGCGATGGCCCCCGAGTGGAGCACCATGCCACCGATGAGCTGCACGTCGTAGTGCCGCATGCCGAGGAACCGGCGGCCACCCTCCCGGCAGACGGCAAAGGCCTCGACCAGGATGTCGTCGAGGGTTTCGCCGCCGGCAAGCCGGCGACGAAATTCCGCAGTCTGGCCGCGGAGTTCTACCTCGGACATGGCCTGGTATTTCGGCTCCAGCGAGTTGATCGCCTCGATCTGGGGTTCCAAGCGTCGGAGGTACCGCGCATTAGACGAGCCGAACAGCCCGGTGATGAACCGCTCCAGTCGGGAGCCGGCACCGGCAGCCACGTTCGAGAAACCGTCCCAGATCCGTTCGAGCTGTTGCATAGTGAAATGTCGTCCTTTGAAACGATTGTCGCGGTCAGCCCGCGCATGGGTCAAGGCGACCCGGTGCTGTACTCATGGAAAAAAGTCGTCATATTGCTCGCTGCCACGCCGGCGAACTGGCGTGCTCACCGCCCCCACGAGCTGGTTCCATGACGTTGACGCCCGCCGAACCGGGGATGTTTCGCGATGTTTCCGGGCAGTTGCTCTTCCTTGGCACCGGCACGAGCGTGGGTGTGCCCGTGGTGGGCTGTGCCTGCGCGACCTGCCGCAGCGGCGACGCCCGCGACAGCCGCACCCGCACGAGCGTCGTCCTTGGCCTGCCGGGCGGGACGCTGCTCGTCGACACGACGCCCGACCTCCGCACCCAGCTGCTCCGCGAACGCATCGAGGGGGTGGATGCCGTGCTCTACACGCACGACCACGTCGACCATGTCTACGGTCTCGACGATATCCGGCCGATCTGCTTTGCCTCCGGCCGGTCTCTGCCGCTCCACTGCGAGGAACGGGTTGAGCGGCGGATCCGCACCGCCTTCGACTATGCCTTTTCTTCGGAGCCACCGGCGGGCGGGGGTGTGCCCAAAGTCGTTTTTGAACGGATCGGGCTCGAGCCGTTCGAACTACTCGGACAACGGATCGTGCCGCTGCGGCTCCGGCACGGGCCATTCGATGTACTTGGCTTTCGCTTCGGGAACGTCGCCTACTGCACCGACACCAACGGCATTCCCGACGAGACCTGGCCGCTCCTCGAGGGCGTCGACACGCTGATCCTCGACTGCCTGCGGCTGACGCCACATCCGACGCATTTCTCACTCGCCGAGTCGGTTGCCGTGGCGGCCAGGGTGAAGGCCCGCCGCACGCTCTTCGTCCACATGTCGCATGAGCTGTCGCATGCCGCCACGCAGGCGGCGCTGCCGGCCGGCGTCGAACTGGCTTACGACGGGCTGTCGTTGCCGCTGGCGTGACAGACTGCTGGTGACGGTTCGGGGCTGCCCATGCCCCGTCGCCGGACGTTCGCTGCGGACATCCTGTCCTTCGCTCACTCGATGCTGACTGCGCTCCGGCATCCTGCCTGCGCTGGTCAGCAACGCCGGCTCTCGGGACATGGGCAGCCCCTCACGGATGCATCCGGCCGGCGAGCAAGGCAGCAACCAATCAGCTCCCGTGCCGAAGGCACGTGTAAGCACCAGCCGACGGAGGTCGGCCAAGCGAAAATGGCAGGATGCCATGTTTCGCGTGAACACAGCACCTTTTTTAAGCGAGGCGGTCGAGCAGGCGGGCTGCGTCGCCGGAATCGATGGCAGCTTCGGCGGTCGCGCGGGCGGCGGGTAAATCGCTGGCCCTGCCGGCGGCCCAGAGCACCGCGGCCGCATTGAGCACCACGACGTCGCGGCGGGGGCCCCTCGCACCCGCGAGCACGTCGCGGATCGCGGCAGCGCTCTCCGCAGGGCCAGCGACCGTCAGTTCCGCGAGGCGATCTGCGGGCTGCATCGCAATACCAAAGTCTTCAGGCGTCCAACGCGACCGTGTGGTCGAGCCGGCCGACACGTCGATGACGTCGGTGGGCCCAAACAGACTGATCTCGTCGAAGACATTCTTATTCGTGTCGTCGCCAATATGACCTGAGACGACGAGCGTGCGCTTCGCGCCGAGCAGCCGAGCGGCCTCGGCCAGTGGTTCCCGCGCGGTGGCCCGTCCGACACCGATCACCTGCACGGTGGCCCCGGCAGGATTGCAGAGCGGGCCGACGAGGTTGAATACGGTCGGCCGGCCGAGTGACCGCCGCAGCGGGCCGACACGGGCCATGGCCGGATGATGCACCGGAGCGAGGCAGAAGCAGAATCCTTCCTGCTTGAGCAGGTGTGCGGATGTCTCCGGCGGCACCCCGACCGCCACGCCGAGCTGTTCGAGCACGTCGGCCGATCCGGTGCGGCTGGTCACCGCGCGGTTGCCATGCTTCGCGACGGGCAGGCCAGCCGCCGCCGCGACCACGGCCGCCGCCGTCGAGATGTTGAACGAGCCACAGCCGTCGCCTCCGGTGCCACAGGTGTCGGCCACGACCGCGTGCGTCGTGTGAACCGGAAGCATCCTGCCCCGCAGGGCCTCGGCCACGCCGGCGATCTCGTCGGCCGATTCGCCGAGGTCGGCCAGCGCCAGCAGCCATTGGCCGAAGAGTTCCAGATCGACCGTTCCCGCCAGAACACCGTCGACGAGTTGTCGAGTTTCGTCACGGCCAGCATGGATGCCCTGCCGCAGCCCTTCGAGAGACCGGAGCAGGTCGGGTGTGTCGGTCGATCGGTCCATGAAAATCTCACAGCAGCTGTGGTGCCAGACCCGGGCGGACGGCACGGCGGTCTGGTTTCGGCTACCATTCTGCAACAGCCTACCCCGCAGGGATAGGTGTTGAGCACAGGCGGAGCACCACGCCACCATGTCCACCATGCCCGCACACGAGTTGACCACAGTGCCGAGTGAAGAAAAAAACTCGCGACAGAGGAGCCTGCCACCGTGCCACGCAAGGTGATCCTGGATCTCGACCCCGGGATTGATGATGCCGTGGCGTTGACCATGGCCCTCTTCGATCCACGGCTGGAGGTGTTGGCTGTCACTGCGGCTGGTGGCAACGTTCTCCCCGAACAGGCCACCGGCAACCTCCAGGCGCTCGTGGCCTACCTCGATCCGCCGCGGCTGCCGCGGATTGGCGTCGCTCCCGGCGACACAGCGATGCCTGAAAAGCCATTCAACATGCATGGCAGTGACGGACTGGGTGGCATCAACCTACCGCGGGCCCAACTGCATGGCGGGCATGTCTCGGAGAAGGTGATGTGGGAGACGATCCGCGCGAATCCGCGGGAGGTCACGATCATCGCTCTGGGGCCGCTCACGAATCTCTCCCGCCTGCTGAGGCGGGATCCATCGATCGCGGAGATCATCGACCGGGTGATCATTTCTGGCGGCACCGTGCATGGAAGCGGCAACGTGACGCCGGTTGCCGATCTCAACTTCTATTGCGATCCGCTGGCGGCCCGGCATGTGGTCCGCGAGCCGCTCACCAAGTCGCTCGTCCCACTCGAGACCACCAGTCAGGTGTTGCTCGAGTTCGATTTCCTGGATCATCTGCCGGACGAGACCTCACGGGCCGGCCTGTTGCTCCGGCGGATGCTGCCGCATGCCTACAGGGCCCATCGCCAGCTGCTCGGGAGCGAGGGGGTCTGGTTGCATGATGTGGTGGCGCTCGTCGCGGCCACGAATCCGGAACTGTTTGAGCGAACGGCCATCGTGGCTGACGTGGAGACTTCCGGCGACCTCACGGCCGGCATGCTGGTGATTGACCGCCGGCAGGTCCGCCAGCAGCGGCCGAACGCTGACCAGTTCATCAACTGCGACGTGCCGGCGGTGAAGGACTGCATCCTACGGTCGCTGGCGGCTGCCGCGGCAGCAACGTGAAGCGGCCGTGTCGTGCGTCTCCTCACCGCTGCAGGGCAGGATGCCCTGCGCAGCACCAGCGGGCGGAGGCCCGCCAAGCGAAAACGACACGATGTCGTGTTTCGCGTGAAGCAGAACGGCAGGATGCCGTGTCGTGCGTAATTACGGCGATTCGAACTGCTCGCGGCTGGCCACCGGCATGCGCAGTGAAATCCGCTCGCCATCGCGAAATACGATGAGCGTCACCGTGCGGTCGGTGGGCGTCACGCTCACGAGACTCACCAGGTGGTCGTCATCCTCGATCGCCTCGCCATCCACCTCCAGGATCACGTCGTCGGCCTGGATGCCGGCGACGTCTGCAGGGGAACCCTTGGTGACCCCCGACACGTGCGCCCCCACGGCCCGTAGCATGCCCAGACGGTTGGCCGCCTTCTGCGTGAAGACACGGTCGAGCGTGACGCCGAGGTAGGCCCGCGACACCGTGCCGGTCTCCACCAGTTGCCGCGTCACGAACATCACCATCGAGATCGGGATCGCGAAACCGATTCCCTCGCTGCCGCCGGAATTGCTGGCGATGGCTGTGTTGAGACCGACCACCTCGCCGCGGAGGTTTACCAGCGGCCCGCCGCTGTTGCCCGGATTGATGGCGGCATCGGTCTGGATGAAGTTCTGGAACTTGACGTTGCCCTCACCCAGTTCGAGATCGCGGCGGCCTTTTGCCGACACGATGCCGAGCGTCACGGAATGCGAAAGACCGAACGGGCTGCCGATCGCCAGCACCGTGTCGCCGATCTGCAGGGAATCGCCATTGGCCAGCCGGGCCGTTTCGAGATCGTCTCCCTCGATCTCCATCACGGCGATGTCGGTACTCGGATCCGACCAGAGCCGGACCGGCCGGATCTCCCGGCCACCGTCGAGGCGAATGGTGATGTTGTCGAGTTCCGCACGATCGACGACATGCCGGTTGGTGATGACCACCGTCCGGCCAGCCACCAGCGTGATCACCCCCGATCCGGCCTCGTCTTCGCTGGCCTTGCCGTTTTTGGGTCGGAGGGCCGGCTTCTTGGCGTCGATGTGCACGACCGTCGGACGGAGCAACTGTGTGAGCCGACGGAGTTGGGCGCCCTGCCGTTCGAGCTCTTCCGCATCGCGGGACACCTGCTCATAGAGCTTCTCGCGTTCCGCGTTCGACAGCCGCAGCGATCGCATGGGATCGACTCGTCCGCCGCTGCCGGCCGCCTGTCGCTCGATCGGCGTCAGCCGCACCGAGGGCGGCTGCTGAACCGACGGCGCCGGCTCTTCAGCGCGACTGCTGCGCACTTCCGCGACGACGAGCAGCAGCGCGAGAACCGCCGCGTTGGAAAGGCAAATGCTTGTCACGCTGCGTTCGACAGGCATCATGAAACGCTCGCTCGGGGCCGGGATCGAATGGCCGAGTTCCATCGGCAGATCGATCCACCGAGCGACAGCATATCACCCGTCGCTGGACCGGTTCAGAACTCAAGGTCGCCGGTGACGGTTTCCTCGGCCTGTTCCTCCCGGTCGTCGTGTCGCGACAGTCCGGACGAGCCCGACCGCTCCAGATCCCGCTGGCATTCGATGCACATGGTGGCGTAGGGCAGGGCGTTGAGCCGAGCCAGCGGAATTTTGCCGTTACAGACCTCACAGGAGCCGTATTTGCCGGCACTCATGCGGTGCAGGGCATTCTCGATGTTGGCCAGTTCGCGGCTTTCCACTTCGGCGAGTTGGGAACTGATCTCGTCCTGAGTCGAATCGTATGCCGCGTCGATGACGTCGCCGGGCGACTCGCTGCGCAGATCCTTCAACAGGGACAGGTCGCCAGCCAGCGCGCTTCGCAACGCGTCGCGGCGGCGGACAAGAATCGCCCGCAGGTTCAAAAGAGAGTCTTTTCGTGCCATTGTGGTGCTCCTCGCCCGGTCATTCGGCCGTACTAAGGCCGTTCAAGACCGAGTCGCATCCAATACTACGGACCGCCTCCGGAGTTGGTTCGCTTTCCGTCCCCTCTATCCCAATTTGTCGAATATCGACCGGCATTGGGTCAGAAATGCAGGAAAAATTGATCCTGACATTTGGAACAGTTCGGGAACGGCGTCAGGCCAGCCTGGAAATCTCCCGCCAGGCGGTTTCCACGTCCTCTCGCCGGGTGAGCGTGCCTCCGACAGCCAGTCGCAGGGCGTGGCGGCCGCCGACCCGTGCGGGGCTGAGAAGCACCCGGCCGCCACGGTTGATCCGGTCGAGCAGGGCCTCCGCGGCCTCGTCGCCAGCCCGCAGGCCAAAGGCCACGAGGCTCAGGGACGGCTCTGCCAGGAGTTCGAACCGCCGATCGGCCCGTACCCAGTCGGCAAACTCGGCCGCCCAGGCGACATGGTCGCGAATCCGCTGCCGCAGGGCTGCGGCGCCGATCATCCGCAGCGTCATCCAGAGCTTGAGCGCCCGGAACCGGCGGCCCAGCGGCACCTGCCAGTCGCTGTAGTCGATGACGCTGCCGCTTTCGGTGGCAGCATTGCGGAGGTAGTCGGGCTTCATGGAAAGGGCCCGAACGAACGGCCTGCGGTCAGCCACCCAGAGCGTGTGGCAGTCGAAGTTGACGAGCAGCCACTTGTGCGGATTGAAGCCCCAACTGTCTGCCGCCTCGGCGCCGGCAACGATGCCGCCGCGCAACTCCGGGCAGATGGCCGCCGCTCCCGCCCAGGCGGCGTCGACGTGCAGCCAGGCGTTGTGTCGCTGCGTGGCCGCCGCGATCAGTGGCACGGCGTCGAACGCGCCGGAGGAGGTCGTGCCGACCGTGGCGGCCACGAAGAACGGGATCATTCCATTCCTCGCGTCGGCATCCATCCTGGCGGCGAGCCTGTCAGCATCCATCTCGCCACGATCATTCGTCTCGATCTTCCGGAGCCGCTGCCGGTCGATGCCGGCAATCCCGAGTCCCTTTTCAATGCTGGAATGCGCGGCGGCACTGGTGTACGCCACGAGCGGTTGGCGCTGCTCTGGGCTGCCGGCAGCGGTTTGCTCAGCCGTGCACTCAAGGGCCCGCTCGCGGGCGGCAACGACCGCGCAGAGCAGGCCACTGGAGGCCGAGTCGTGGATCACGCCACCACCAACGCCGGCGCTGGCAAATCGATCGGGAAGGCCGAGCAGCTCCCGCAGCCAGTCAAGCACGTGGGTCTCGAGTTCCGTGCAGGCTGGTGACGTGGCCCAGAGCATCCCCTGGACGCCCATCCCAGCGGACAGCAGTTCGCCGAGAATCGATGGCCCGCTCGCGCTTGCCGGGAAGTAGGCGAAGAATCCCGGATGCTGCCAGTGCGTCAGGCCGGGCACGATGATGCGATCGAGGTCGGCGAGCACGGCGGCGAGCGGTTCGGGCTGCTCGGGCGGATGCCCGGGCAACTGCGACCGCACCCAGCCCGGATCGACCGACGACTGCACCGGCCTGTCGGCCACCGTCTGCCAGTAGTCGGCGATCCAGTCAACGACTGCCCGCCCCTCGCGGCGGAAGCGCTCCGGATCGAAGGCCGGCAGCGGCTCGGTTGGCATGCTGTCATTCCCCATGCAGCGTGATCACGAGCCGGCGGGGGCCACCACGGTCGCGGTGCTCGCACAGATAGATACCCTGCCAGGTACCGAGGCAGAGCCGGCCGTCTTTGATCGGCACGGTGATGGAACTGCCGAGCATCGAGGCCTTCACATGGGCCGGCATGTCGTCGGGCCCCTCGAGCGTGTGCACGTAGGGAAAATCCTCCTGGGCAATCTTGTTGAAGGCCATTTCGAGATCCACGGGCACGTCTGGATCGGCATTTTCGTTGATCGAGAGGCTGGCCGAGGTGTGCTGGATGAAGACGTGCAGAAGTCCGACGCGAAGTTGTTCCATGCCCGCCACTGCCGCCTCGACCTCGGATGTGATCAGGTGGAAGCCGCGGCGACGTGGTGCCAGCCGGATCTCCGTTTGCAGCCATGCCATGATCGATCGTCCTGTCTGGTTCAGCGGACTGGTTCAGCGGCCTTCTTCAGCCATCGTGTTCAGCCGTCTGGGGATGAAAAGCACCAGACGGTGCCATCATCGGAGGCGATCACGACGTGGCCCGCCGCCACGGCAGCCCCCGCCGAAAAGCCGCCGCCGGCGTCGAATTCCCAGGCGGTTTCACCTGTCGTCACGTCGAGGGCCGCGATCTTTCCGGCACTGTCGGCCACGATTGCCACCTCTCGCCCGCCCTCAGTGGCCGTCACGATCGGTGAGGCATCGACCTTTCCTCGCATCGGATGCCGCCATCGCCTCTTACCATCTGCGCGGCAAAACGCTTCGACTGCCTTGCCCCGCGAGCCCACGATGACGAGATCGCCGGCGATGACGGCGCTCGACCGGTACGACTGGCCGTTGACCGCCGCCTGGGATCGCCAGGCCACCTCGGCCTTTTGGAAATCGATCGCGAAGAAGCCGCCCCCCTCCGTGCCGAAGAACACCCGGTCGGCGGCGGCTGCGGGAGTAGTGCCGGTCGGACCATCGATTGGCACAGCCGCTTTCTCGTCGCCGCTCTCCACATCGATCACGTGCAGCTTGCCGTCGCAGCCGGCGAGGAACACGCGGTCACCCTCCGCGGAGCCGGCCACGGTTGGCGAACAGCGGATCTGATCGGCGATTGAATGCTTCCAGAGCAGCGTGCCGTCGGCGAGTTGCAGACATGAGAGCGAGGCGTCCTGCGAGCCGACGAGCACGCGGCCGCCATTGGCACCAGCGAGCAGCGTAGGGCCGCCGGAGATCTCCCCCTGGGTTTCGTAGTGCCAGACCGGCGTGCCGGTCGCACGGTCGAAGGCCCGCACCACGCCGGTGTCGTCGCCAACCACCACGAGCGGCAAGGCGGGATCGAGCGACACCGCCGCCGCCGAGGGAAATCCTGCCGCGTCGGCTTTGAACGACCACCGCGTGGCTCCCGTATCGATGGCCATCGCATAAAACGTGCCATCGAGATCGCCGAGATAGATCGTGCCATCGGCGATCACGGGCACGGCGCCGAAGGCCGTTTTCTCAAAGCCGCGATGCCACCGTTCAGCCAGCGGCAGGCGGAGCGTGGTCGCCGATCGTCCGGTGCCGGCCGGGCAGCCGCGGGCCATCGGCCAGGCGTCGGCAGGGGCGGCGTTGAGAGCACCATCGAGGGCGGCTGGTGCTGCCTCGTCGGCAACGGCAGGCAGCGGGGGCAAGACAAGCGGCGGCACGACGAGCGGTAACAGCGTCACAAGGAGGAGCAGGCGTCTCATCGGGCGGCCTCATAGAGGCGGGCGAGTTCGTCGACGCCCACGGGGCGAGGGTTGAATCCGCCGGTCCATTGGGCCGCTGCGGCATTGGCCAAGGTGGCGATGTCGGGCCGTTCGATGCGCAGGCCAGAGAGTGAGGTGGCCAGTCCAGCCTGAGCGACCAGCCCCGTGATCCAGTCGGCGATGCGTTCCGCCGGAGGCACCCCGGCCGCCGCGATCGAACCGTCCAGATCAGCCGCGAGTTCGGCGTAGCGATCGGCACAGGACGCGGCGTTGAACCGGACGACATGCGGGAGCATGAGCCCGACCGCCTGTCCGTGGACGACCGCGTGCGCGGCGGTGAGTGGATTGGCTAATGCATGGGCCGCGCCGAGCATGGCATTTTCGATGGCCAGACCAGCCCAGGCAGCGCCGAGTTGCACGGCTTCGCGGGCGGCCACGTCGCCGCCGTCGGCAAAGACGCGGGGAAGGTTGTGTGCGAGCAGCCGCCAGGCCTCCCGAGAGAAGATCCGCGAGGCGGGCGTCGCGGCCCGGCTGACGTGGCTCTCGAGGGCGTGCGACACGGCATCGATGCCGGTCAGCGCGGCCACCCGTGCGGGCTGCGTGAGCGTGAGATGCACGTCAAGGATTGCCACGCGGAAGGCTGCTCGTGGATCGCCGCAGGCCATCTTCACGCCGGTCGCTGCGTCGGTGATGAGCGCGAACGACTGCGTCTCGCTGCCGGTGCCCGCTGTCGTCGGCACGGCGATCGAGGGCAGGAGCGGCCCGGTCGCCTTGCCGCGGCCGTGGTAGTCGTGCATCCGGCCGCCGCACGACACCAGGAAATTAATTCCTTTGGCGCAGTCCATCGAACTGCCGCCGCCGAGGCCGACGATCAGGTCTGGGTGGAACTCCCGTGCAACGGCCGTGCCGGCCTCCACCTGCGCAGTCGTGGGGTTTTCGCCGAACTGGTCGAAGACGGTCGTGGCGATTCCGGATGAGGCGAGTGCCGCGAGTCCCGCGGCGGTGTGGCCGGCATGCACGACGCCCGGATCGCTCGCCACGAGCGCTCGTGTCGCGCCGAACTCGCGGGCCAACTGGCCGAGCCGTGTGATCGAGCCGGCCCCGACCACGAGTCGTGTGGCGGCACGGAATTCAAACGCGGCGGATGCATCCGGATGCGTCACGGGCAGGTTCACGGGCTAGGCGAGCGAGGCCACCGTCTCCGCCGGCACCTGGAGGGCCCGCGAACGATAGAGGAAGTCGATGATGTTGCCCTCGTGCGGCTGGAGCCAATCGAGCTTTGTCGTGGGAATCGGGCCGAGGTTGAGCCGGTCGATGGCCGTACAGTCGGAGAGCGACGATTGAAACGCCGGATCGCCAGTGATCGCGGTGCAGACGAGTGTCGGGCCGATCTTTTCGAGCATCTGCCGCTGCGGGCATTCCACCACGCTCACGAAGGGAAACATGTATTCAGCCTTGGCGATTTCCGGTTCGGGCGACGTGCAGTGGGCCACCACCGGACGGAGCCAGCCGCACCGCTCCCCCTCCACCAGACGATCACCGTAGGCGGCGGTCATGTGCGTGACCCCAGGGGCCTTCAGTCCCGCTTCGATCTGTCCCCAGATTGCCTTGGCTGCACCGGGAATCGTGAAGGCGGCGAGCTTGGCGTCGGGATCCTGCGGCGGCTTGACGTCGATCGGCCCGAGCCGCTCCGCAAGAGCGGCGGCGATCTCCTTCGTGTGGCGACTGGCGTAGATCGCCGACGCATTGATGCAGCCGCGGCCGCTGTTGATGGCAACGCTTTCCGCCATCAGGTCGAGATGCCGCTCCCAGTTGTCAACGCAGTCGTCGGCGATGATGATCTTCGAGAAGCCGGGCCCGTGCACCTGCACGCCGGGGTTGGCCCGATACTGTTCGACCGTCTTCGCACTGCCGAAGATCATGCTCCGCCGGCAGGCGTTGAGGATTCCGGCGCCGACGTCGGTCGATCCTGGATAGAGACTGATCGCCTCGGCAGGGATGCCCGCCTCGATCATCGCGGCGGCCATGCGGTAGGGGGTCCAGGGCTCCTGGCTGCCCGGTTTCATCACGAGGCCCACGCCGAGCGCGATCACGGGGAGCCAGAGCGTGTGCACGCCCGGAGAATTGCTCGGCAGCACGAGCCCCAGCACCGGCGACTGTGCCTGGTAGCTGACGACCACGCCGCGATGCTCGGTGCCGTATCCCTTCCAGAGGATCTCGGGTGGCAGGCCGCGGGAGAGGGCGTCGAGCATGCGGTCCATGTTGGCGAGCACGAACATGTTTTTCTGCATGTTGGCCCGGCAGAGCGATTCGGGCAGGCCGGTGGTCGCCGACTGCTGCTTCACAAAGTCTTCGGGCGACTGCTTTTCATCGCCGACGGTAAGCGTGCCGTGGGCGTAGAGATTGCCGGCGGTCTGCAGGCGCTCGACGATCTCCTCCGGATCGATGGCCAGCAGTGCCGCGCGGGCCTGCGCAGCCTTCGGCAGGTCCCGGCCGACGATCGCACCCCCAACCTGACTCACCTCCGCCACCTTTTCGCCGGTGAGGAAGTGGACGAGCGTGTCGCGTTCGAGCGATTCGTAGGGCTTGCCAAACCGATAGGCGGGGAGATGCATCACTGAACCTTTCGCATGGATGATCGCATGATCGGCGAGGTGCACCTTGCCGACGCCAGGCTGCACGGGCCATGGAGGGCCGTGGAGCCGTGAAGCTAGTAGACTCCGACAGTGGTGGAAGCCGCCAGGGCTCGGAACGGACGTACGCCGCTGATGCCGTCCCAGGGATACTTGGCATAGGGGAGTTCGCGTTCGCCCTCGTCACGTTCGAGGAATCCCGGGATGAACGTCTCGTGGGTGAGCGTGGTGAGGCGGACGCGGCCGGTGCCGCCGTAGGGGACGACTTCGTTCGTGTTGTCGAAGTCGACGACCTCGATCACGGCCCGCGGCTGCGGGGCGTAGTAGGCGATCGTGTAGCCGTCGGCCGGCACGACCGGCCGCGAGGCGGCCAGACCCATGAGCGTGTTGCCATAGGTGGGCGTCATGTAGGCGCCGTCGAGCAGTTCCTCCACGGCAAACCGGGTCCACTGCGGCGTGAACTCGGTGCCGCCGGAGAAAATCCCGGTGATGCCCGCCTTGCGGATCGTCGTGCCCTTCTTTTCGAGCGCCAGAGCCAAGGACTCCAGCAGTTTCGGCGTGGTGAACATGCAGCGGATGTCGTGGCCGGCCTCGAGGATCGTGATCGCCTGATCGATGCAGTGCTGCTTGTAGGCTTCGAGGTGCTCCATCCAGCCCTTCTGGATGAGCTTGATCACCCAGCGCGGATCGAGGTCGACGCAGAAGCAGATGCCGCCGCGGTGTTGGGCGAGGTGCTCGAT
>CANFQO010000031.1 GCA_947449135.1 Planctomycetaceae bacterium
CAGGAGAGTGGCGCGGCGAGCGGATCGGTGACGACCAGCGACAGCCCAGGCTCGGCGGCCAGACCGGGCGACAGGGCCGCGGCAAAGATCAAGGCGGCGACGAGACCGACCATTCGACGGAGCTGGGTCGCAGACATCGGCTGCCTCCGAAAGAGAAGTGAGTCAGCATATGAGCGGGTGCAGTGCGGAGAATGAAATCAATACGAGCGCTACCGGAAAAGTGTCCCGCTCGCTCACCCCGCCTTTTCCAAAACGACAATCGTTCCCTTGTGGACATCGAGGTAGTAGAGGGAAGAACCGTCGGCGGAGAGGCCGATCGATGAATTCTTGCAGCCCGCTTCGACATCCGCCACGCCAACCACCTCCTGCATCTCACCTTCGAGGGAGTAGCGCTTCACCAGCCCGTTGCTCTCGGATGTGAGCAGGCAGCCGGTGTTATCGAGGCAGGTGTTCATCGGATTGCAGCAGCCTCCAAACCCTTTCGTGATATCGGCCTCGCTGCGCTCGCCGAACGTGCGGATCTCCTCCCCTTCGATATCGACCAGCCGCACGTGATGGCGGGAATTCTCGGCGATTGCCAGTCCCCCGTCGACCGACTGAATATCCATCTGGCCGCAGCATCCGGAGAGCCCCTCCACGATCCGCACCGGGCTGGAGAGATCGCTGCCGCAGCGCCACACCGAATAGCCATAGCCGGTGGGCTGCTGGGCCACGAGAAATACGTTTTCAGCAGTGGCCGCGATGCGGTGAATCTGCCGCAGACGCACGAGCTCATTTTCCATGATCTGCTCGTCAGTCATCGAGCTCATCGTTTCGATCGACTTTTTCATGCTCTGGCAACCCTCCTTCACCCGTTCGACCATCTCCTGCGGCGCAAAACCCGGCTCCCCTTCCTGCTTCTGCTCCAGTTCCGCAACCGTATCGGTCTGCTGCTGGAGGCTCTCAGCCATCTGTTTTACGAGCATCTCTTGCCGGGCCTTCGCCTCAGCCAGGAATTCCTCCCGTCCCTCCGGTTCCAGCGTGAAGTGGGGTGATTCCGCCGTGGCGAGAATCTCGCCGGTGGCTGAGAGATGGGCAATGCTCGCGTCGCCCGCCACCCAGAGCGAGCCGTCGGGGGCGGTAGTGACACTGCGGGGAACGAAATCAAGCGGAACCGCACGCTCTTCTTGGCCGTCAGCGGCGAGCCATACCAGCCGATTCCCGATCGCGGGGTCGCTCGTCTCGGTTGCGGCACCATAAGGTCTCGCTGCGCCGGTGAGCAGCGCGAGCCGCCCCGCGCCGAGCGTGCAGAAGCCGAGAATCTTTCCAGACGAAGTATCGACGGAGATCGTCCGCGCTTGGCGGTAGGGGGAGGTGCGACGGAACTCGTCGAGCGACTCTCGTTCGCGTTTCTGATGCTCCTCGTATTGAGCCTGCGCGGTCTCCTGCGCCTTGATTGCGGTCGCCCGGTTCAGCCGGGCGGAGGGCACCTCGGCCGGCTTGTGCGACGCATAGGCAAACCAAGCGAGGATCGCTGCCACTGCATAGGCAACGAATGTGGCTCCTTGAGTCATGCTATTGCTCTCCCGCGTGCTGGGTGTGTGCTGAACGAATCCCCCGCCGGCTCAACTCCGCCTGAACCGTCAGTCAAATGCATTTGAACCTGCCCCCCCGAATGCGACCAGCCTACCACCCGGGCCTACGGATTCGACCCCGGGATCGCCGATAACCTGGCCCCCGCGCAAACGGAACCACATCCAGAAAGAGAATCCGGGGCCGAAAGCTTCGAAAGCCCTGGTAAAACAGGGGCATGGGGACGCGGGAGTAAGCGAGTTTCCCGTTCGAGCTTGCTTCCGGATGAAGCAGTTCTGCCGAGTTACGGATCAGAGCCTCGAGAGGATCGCCTCGCCCATCGCCTTTGTGCCCACGGCCGGGCCACCGCCGGCGATGTCGGCAGTGCGGACACCCTCGGCCACCGTCCGCTCCACGGCCGACTCGATCGCCCGTGCCTCGGCCTCGAGCCCGAACGAATGGCGAAGCATGAGGGCGGCCGACAGCACCTGCGCACAGGGATTGGCCTTGTCCTGACCGGCGATATCGGGCGCGGTGCCGCCTGACGGCTCGTAGAGCCCATACGGCTTGCCGTGACGGTTCTCATCCAGCCCCAGGGACGCCGAGGCCATCATGCCGAGCGAGCCGCAGATCACGGCCATTTCGTCCGAAAGAATGTCGCCAAACATGTTCTCGGTGAGCACGACGTCGAATTGTGATGGCCGCAGCACGAGCTGCATCGCAGCGTTATCGATGTACATCGTCGCCAGCGTGATGTCGGGGGCAACTTCCTTGATCCGCTCGCCGACGACCTTCCGCCAGAGCACCGACGTCTCGAGCACATTGGCCTTGTCGACCAGCGTGATATGCCGACGGCGGGTCCGGGCGGTCGTGATGGCGACGTCGGTGATCCGCAGGATCTCCGAGCGACGGTAGACCATGGTGTCGATCGCCTCGATGTCACCGCCCTCGATCTCCCGGGTCGATTTGGCGCCGAAGTAGAGGCCGCCGGTGAGCTCTCGGATGCAGACCATGTCGACGCCATCGGGGATGCGGTCGGGCCGCAGCGGAGAGGTGTCGATGAGATTTTTCAGCAGCAGACCAGGCCGCACGTTCGCGAACAGTCGGAAGTGCTTCCGCAGCGGCAGGAGCGACGCCCGCTCCGGCTGCTCCTGCGGCGGTAGCTTCTCCCACCTCGGCCCGCCGACCGAGCCGAAGAGAATCGCATCGGCCTCGCGGCAGGCCGCAAGCGTCGAGTCGGGCAGAGCCTTGCCATGCCGGTCGATGCCGGCGCCACCGACATCGTGGGTCGAGTGGCGAAGCGTATGCCCCGATTTCCGGAGGATGGCCTCCAGGACCGGGAGGGCGACGGCCATGACCTCGGGGCCGATGTAGTCGCCAGGAAGCACGGCGATAGTGATGTTCATGGCCGGATGATAGGCCACGAGCGGGCTGTCGCAAGGCCTGCGGCATCCTGCCGATCAAGGCCGCAGGTCGGTCTCGGAGGCGGCGGTTCTCGACACGGTACCGGATTCTCCGTCGCGCGTTCGAAAACCCCTTGTCTTTCTCGGCGATTTCGCGGAAAGTCGCATGCCGCCTGCGCCGTTTGGTGCAGAAGACGGGCCGATAACACCCACGTCTGGATTGCCCGTGTCCTCTACCAACGCCCCGAACACTGATCCGAAAATTGTTCCGAAAAACCTCCTGCTGAAAATCGGTCTGCTCTGCCTCGTGGTGGCCGGCATTGCTGCCGCCGGCTTCATGCTGATCGGCGGTCGGCAGGGACTTTTGCTGATCGTGGCCAGAATGCGGCGAGTCGAGCCCGCAGCGAACCGGCCGGTGATCTGGGAGCAGGGACCGGCCGAACCGGTCGAGAACCGCAAGCCGAACATCATCTTCATCCTTGCGGATGACATGGGCTACAACGACATCACGTTCAACGGCGGCGGTGTTGCCAACGGCGCCGTCCCCACGCCGTCCATCGACTCGATCGGACGCGACGGCTGCAATTTTCCGATGGCATATGCGGGAAACGCCACCTGCTCGCCGTCGCGGGCAGCACTCATGGCTGGCCGTTATCCGACGCGATTTGGCTTCGAGTTTACGAGTGCCCCGGTCAACTTCGCCCGCGTCGTGGCGATGAGCCTGGGCAATCCATTCCACAAGGCCATCTACCACCAGGATCGCGAAAAGGACGTGCCTCCATTCCAGACCCTGGGGCTGCCCACGAGCGAGATCACGATCGCGGAGTTACTGTCGGAATCGGGCTACCACACGGTGCATCTGGGCAAGTGGCACTTGGGCGAGACCGAAGAGTTCCGGCCGGAGCGTCATGGATTCCATGAAAGCCTCGGATTTATGGCGGGCGGTTCGATGTATGCCGACCCGCGCAGCCCCGCCTTCGTCAACGCGAAACAGTCATTCGATCCCGTCGACGACTTTATCTGGGCAGCTCAGCCGAGTGGCGTGCAGTACAACGGCAGCCCGGTGTTCAGAACCGACGGTTACATGACCGACTATCTCACGGATCAGGCGATCGCGGCGATGGACGCGAATCGCAACCGGCCGTTCTTCATGTACCTGGCCTACAACGCCCCGCACTCACCACTGCAGGCCACGAAAGAGGATTACGACGCCCTGTCGCAGATCAAGGACCATCCGCTCCGCGTCTATGCGGCGATGATTCGTAACCTCGACCGCAACATCGGCCGCGTGCTGGAGGCTGTCCGGGAGAAGGGGCTCGAGAACGATACGCTCGTGATCTTCACCAGTGACAACGGCGGAGCGAACTACGTTGGGCTCGAGGCCCTGAATAAGCCTTTTCGCGGCTGGAAGGCCACGTTCTTCGAGGGCGGCCTACGGGTGCCCTTCTTCATGCGCTGGCCGGGGCGGCTGCCGAAGGGGGAGGCCGTGACGGCGCCGGTGACCCATGTCGATATCTATGCCACGGCCGCAGCCGTGGCCGGCGCAACGCTGCCCACCGATCGTGTTCTCGATGGCCAAAACCTGATTCCGTTCATCGACAAGACGGCGTCCGGACGACCTCATGAGTCGATCTACTGGCGAAGCGGAAACTATCGATCGATTCGCCTGGCCGACTGGAAGCTGCACGTCGATGACACGCGGCAGAAAAAATGGCTTTACAACCTGGCCGATGACCCCACGGAGCAGCATGACCTCGCGGAGTCCAATCCGGTGAAGGTGGCCGAACTGGCCACCGAACTGGCGGCCATCGACGCCGAGCAGGCAAAGCCGCTCTGGCCTGCGCTCATCGAAGTGCCGGTGTTGATCGACAAGCCGCTGGGGCGACCGGTGCTGGCGACCGACGAGTACATCTATTGGTCCAATTAAAATGCATTTGGCGCCGATCCCGCTCGTGGACGGCCGTCTGATCGTGTGTCCCTTTCCGTCCCTCTATCCGCAACGATGACATGCACACCACTCCTCATGATAACGGACGACTCGCCGACCTCGAGCGGCTGCTCGACGTGGCACGACAGCTCGGAGCGACCGTCGAACTCGATCCACTGCTCGCCGCCATCGCGGCGGCGGCCACGTCGGTACTCGATTGTGAGCGGGCCACGGTGTTTCTCCTCGATCGGAAGGCGGGAGAACTGTACAGCCGGCTGGCTACGGGCATAGCCGGTTCGCCGATCGAGGAGATCCGGTTTCCCGTCACGCTGGGGATTGCCGGCGAGGTCGCCCGGAGTGGTGCGGCGATCAACATCCCGGATGCCTATGCCGATTCGCGGTTCAATCCGGAGTTTGACCGTCGAAGCGGCTTTCGCACACGCAGCATGCTGACGATCCCGCTTGTCGCTCACGACGGCGCGACAGTGGGCGTGCTGCAGTTGCTGAACAAACTGGGCGGCCCGTTCGCTGCCCGCGACGAGGAAATCGCGGGATTCCTTGGCACGCAGGCCGGTGTGGCGATCCACCGACAGCTGCTCCTCGAGCAGTTCGCGGTGAAGCAGCGGATCGAGCGAGACCTCAACATTGCCCGTGACATCCAGCGGGGGCTGTTACCACGCGATCCGCCCGTCATACCCGGCTTCGACATTGCCGGCTGGAACCGGCCAGCCGACGAGACGGGCGGTGACTACTTCGACTTCATGCCGGTGGATGGCGGAGGGCTTGCCATCACGATTGCCGATGCCACCGGACACGGCATTGGTCCGGCCCTGGTGGTATCGGAAACAAGGGCGCTCTTCCGTGCCGTTGTGCTGCATAAACCAGACCTGCAGCGGGCCGTGAGCGAGGTGCAGGCTCTGCTCAGCATGGATCTGCCCGAGGGTCGATTCGTCACCGCATTCTTCGGCGTGCTCTCGCCCGAGAGGAATACCATCACCTACTTGAGTGCAGGCCAGGGGCCGTTGGTGGCCTACTCGGCAGACGATGCCAGCTTTTGTGAGCTACCCTCCCAGGGACTGCCTTTGGGACTCATGCCCGAAATGGAATATGAACCCGCCGTCGATCACGTGCTGGCGCCCGGCGACATGCTCGTGCTCCTGACCGACGGGTTTTTCGAATGGACCAACACTGCAGACGAACAGTTCGGCAGCGAACGGGTGACTGAACTCGTGCATCGCCACCGCGATGCGTCAGCGGCCGAATTGATCGACGTGCTCTATCGGGCGGTCATCGACTTTTCTGGTGGCACGCCCCAGGGCGACGACCTCACCGCGGTCGTCATCAAACGGCTCAAGGGAAAGCCATAAGGAAATCGGGGCGGAGAGATTCGAACTCTCGACCTCCTGGTCCCAAACCAGGCGCGCTGCCAACTGCGCTACGCCCCGAACATCGGTCCACCGACAGACCCTACGGTATCGGGCTGTCGCGTCACCCCGAGAGGTGCTCGAAAAGCCGTTGGAATTCCTCGAGGTCGGTGAATGGAATCACGATCCGGCCGGTGCCCTTGCTGTTGGCATGGACCACCACTTTCACGCCCAGCGCCCGTCGAAGGTCATTTTCCACCGCCACGGTCTGGCTGGAACGCTTCGTGGCCGGGCGGCCGGGCTTGCGTTTCGCCACGGTGCTCGCCGCCTTGGCGGTGCCGCCGACAGCCGGTTGCATGTCCTCCTCATCGGCCAGCCCATCCTCGTCGGCGAGATCATCGGTCCGAAGGATCTCGGCCACCTCCGCCTCGATCGCGCGAACAGAGAGACCTTCCGACGCGATCCGGTCTGCCAGACGGGCCTGCTCCTCATCGTCGCCCAGCGGCAGCAGCGCCCGCGCGTGGCCCATCGAGATCGCACCCGACCGCAGCCGCTTCTGCACAGTTTCCGGCAGTTCGAGCAGGCGGATCAGATTGGCGACCGTGGATCGGTCGATCGAGAGCCGCTTGGCGAGTTCGTCCTGCGTGCCACCCCAGGCGGCCAGGTAGTGCTTGAAGCTGGCCGCCTTTTCCAGCGGGTCGAGGTCGCGACGCTGCAGGTTTTCAACGATCGCGATCTCCGACATCTGCCGGTCGTCAACCTCGAGGATCCGGACCGGCACCATGCCCCAGCCCAGCCGTCTCGCGGCGAAGAGCCGCCGCTGGCCGGCGATCAATTGGTAGCGGTCGCCGTGCGCCCGCACGACGATCGGCTGAACGAGCCCGTGCTCCCGCAGGCTGTTGGCCAGTTCGACGAGGTCGGTGTCGTTGACGATGCTCCGCGGCTGCCACGGATTGGGGTCGATGAGACCCTCGGCGATCTCATTGGTGGGGAGGGCCGCCGCGGCCTGCTCCAGTTCTTCTGGCTTGTGCAGGATGAGCCGGGCAGCACCTGACCCCAACTCGGCGCGAGTCGGCTGCGCGGCCACCGCTACATTGCCGTGCGTCGCCGGCGCGGCTGGCGTCGGTTCGATCCCGGCCCGGCCCAGCAGTGCCTCCAGACCCCGGCCCAAGCGTCGTTCCTTACTCACAGTCGCGTACCTCCATGCACAGTTCCGTATAGGCCCGCGCTCCTCGTGAGCGCGGCGCGTAATCAAGCACACTCTGCGCGTGGCTGGGCGCCTCCGAGACGGCCACGTCGCGCGGGATCACCGTCTCGAAGACGATCTCCCCAAAGAAGTCTCTTACTTCGGCCTCGACCTCCGCTGTCAGTTCAAGCGAGGCGTCGTGCATCGTCAGCACGATCCCGCTGAAGCGAAGCCGCCCGGGCCGCTCGGCCATCACGTCACGAATCACCTCGATCATCTGGGTGAGTCCTTCGAGCGCGAAGTATTCGCATTGAATGGGCATCAGCACTTCCGTGCTCCCGGCCAGCGCCGTTCGCGTGAGTTCGCCCACGCTGGGCGGGCAGTCGATCAGGCAATAGTCCCAGGCATTGAGCCCGCGGGCGAGATGGTTTTCCAGCACCATCGATCCGCTTCTCGCCTCGGCCGCGATCCGCTCAACGTCGCGGACACTGCGGCTTCCGGGGATAATGGAGAGGTTGGGAATGCCCGTCTCCACCACCGACTCGGAGAGTGGGGCCTCCGACACCAGAGGATGGGTCACGGCCGGCGTGACGCCGAAGCCAGTGGTGGCGTTGCATTGCGGGTCGAGATCGAGCAGGAGTGTGCGGAGGCCTCCCCTGGCCAGGCCGGCGGCCAGGTTGGAGGAGGTCGTCGTTTTACCGACGCCTCCCTTTTGGTTTGCCACACAGAGAATCCTTCCCACACGCACATCCCTTCCAAACGCCAACGCACGCACAACGCGTGCCCACGGAATATCGGCAGCAACCGGCCCGGCATGGGCGTGGTTTCACGTGAAACCACCCGCTTTGCGCAGCTTGCCTCGTCGCCGGTTTCACGTGGAACCTTTGCGGTGCGGCTCCCGTCGGCACAGAAGCCCCCGGAGGAAGCCGGAGTGCCGTGCTTTCACTCAAGCATGCTGAAGACCAGACCGCTGGCGAGCTTGGGATAGAAGTAGGTGCTCTTGGCCGGCATCCGTTCGCCGGTCTGACTCACCAGGCGTATGTCCTCCACGCTCGCTGGCATGACGAGGGTGGCCAGCGGATAGCGACCCGTCCCTAGGCCCTCCACCACCTCCCGTACCAGGTGCACGTAGCCTGGGGTGGGCAGCGCGGTGTGACTTGCATCCCGGCTTCCAAGCAGGTCATCGATCACGAGCCGGTGGAGGATTGACACGCCGAGTCTCCGCCAGGCGGCACCATGGTCAGCCGCCACCTGTTCCATTCTCGACCGCCCGACGGAAGTGATCCGCGCCAGGGTCCAGGCTTGGTCGCCAGCCGTGTAGAAGCCCAGTGTGCCCTGGTCGCCCTCGGCTTCGATTTCGAGCCAGACGTTCTCTGCCTCGGCTGGACCGACCCCCGCCGACTCGGTGGAGAAGCAGTCGCCAAGGGCCATAGAGAGTTGCCCGGCCGTGACGACGGCGGGCTGGAGAAAGAGCCGGTGCGTGGGGAGCACGACCAGCCCCGGATCGCTCATGCCCACCAGCATCATCAGGACGAAGTTGGCCGGATGGTCGGAGGGCAAAGGATCGCCCCCATGCGTCTCTGCGTAGGCCTGGGCGACCTCGTCGCGGTAGTTGCAGGCGGTCTCGTAGCGGTGGTGTCCGTCGGCAATGAACACCGGCTTCGGCCCCATCAGTCCGGCCACTCTGGCGGCAACCGGCTCGTTCGTCATGGGCCACATCCGACTCCGCACCCCGAGATGATCGATCGCCTCCACAGGTGGCTGACCGGCCACCGCCGCGTCGAGGTGGGCCTGCACCTCACCCTCCGGGTCGGGATAGAGCCCGAAGACCTGGCTGAGGTTTGCCCGACAGGCCCGCGTGAGCAGGAGTCGGTCTTGCTTCGGGCCCGACATGGTCTCTTCGTGCGGATGAATGTTGCCGGTGCCGAAGCGTTCCAGCCGCACCCGGGCCATCACGCCCCGGCGGCAGTGCTTCTGCCCATCCACCTCGAACTCCTGGTGGTAGACATAGAGGGCCGCCGCCGACTCCTGCATGAGCACCCCTTGCTCCCGCCAGGCTTTGAGGAACTTCGCCGCCCGGGTGTATCGGTTTGAGAAATCGCTGTCGCCCGGTTCCTCACGATTGAGTTCGAGCCGCACCACGTTGGCGGGATGCTGTTCGTAGAGGCGGGTTTGCAACGCGGCATCGATGACGTCGTAGGGGGGCGCGATGACCTGCGAGAGGACACCGACATGCTTGGGGTCGTAGCGGAGGCCGCGGAGGGAGGCGATCGAGGGCATGCTGGTGCTGGTGTCCGGGGAGGTGGCGGGAGGAACGTGCCAGCGTAGCAAACCGGTGGGGTGCAGGATCGAGGCAGCAGGTTTTCAACCCGACGAAGCCGGGAGCGTGCCCACTCGGGGCGTGTTTCCACGTGAAACGTTCGTGGGCAAAACGAGAGCGGGGGCGTCGCATCGCGACGCCCCCGCCATGAATCGAGGCGAGCCCACACAACGGGCTGGCACTAGTAGCGGTAATACTCGGGCTTGAACGGGCCCTCGACCGGCACGTGGAGATACTCGGCCTGAGCGGGGGTGAGCTTGGTCAGCTTCACACCCAGCTTGTCGAGATGCAGGCGGGCAACCTCCTCGTCGAGCTTCTTGGGGAGCATGTGAACACCGATGTCGTACTTGTCGGTGTCGGTCCAGAGCGCGATCTGGGCCAGCACCTGATTGGTGAAACTCGTGCTCATCACGAACGACGGGTGGCCGGTGGCACAGCCGAGGTTCACGAGCCGGCCCTCGGCCAGCACGAGCACCGACTTGCCGCTCGGCAGCGTGTAGCGGTCAACCTGCGGCTTGATCTCCACCTTCTTCACGCCCTTGGTGTTTTCCAGCCAGGCGATGTCGATTTCGAGGTCGAAGTGTCCGATGTTGCAGATGATCGCGTCGTTGGGCATCTGCTGGATGTGCGACCCGAGGATGACGTCGCGGCAGCCGGTGGCCGTCACGAAGATCTGGCCACGGGAGGCGGCCTCCTCCATGGTCGTGACCTCGTAGCCTTCCATCGCGGCCTGCAGGGCGTTGATTGGGTCAACTTCGGTGACGATCACGCGGGCACCGAGCGCCTTCATGGAGTGGGCAGAGCCCTTGCCGACGTCACCGTAGCCGCAGACCACCACCACCTTGCCGGCCACCATCACGTCGGTGGCCCGCTTGATGCCATCCGCGAGGCTTTCGCGGCAGCCATAGAGGTTGTCGAACTTGCTCTTCGTGCAGGAGTCGTTGATGTTGATCGCCGGGAGCTTCAGTTCGCCGTTTTCGTGCATCTGGTAGAGCCGGTGTACGCCCGTGGTGGTCTCTTCTGAGAGACCGCGGATGCCGCCGATCAGTTCCGGATACTTGTTGTGCACCATCGAGGTGAGGTCGCCACCGTCATCGAGAATCATGTTGAGCGGCTCGCCGTCCGGGAAGAACAGCGTCTGCTCGATGCACCAGTCGAATTCCTCGTTGGTCATGCCCTTCCAGGCGTAGACCGGGAAGCCGGCCTTGGCGATGGCAGCAGCAGCGTGATCCTGCGTGGAGAAAATATTGCAGCTGCTCCAGGTCACGTCCGCGCCAAGTTCCTTCAGCGTTTCGATGAGGACGGCCGTCTGGATTGTCATGTGCAGGCAGCCGGCAATCCGCGCTCCGGCGAGGGGCTTCGACCGGCCATACTTCTGACGAAGGGCCATCAGGCCGGGCATCTCGTTTTCGGCCAGCATGATCTCCTTGCGGCCCCAATCGGCCAGCGAGAGATCAGCGACTTTGTACGGCAGGCGGGTTTCGACTTGCGACACGGGAAAAGCTCCTGAGCGGTTCGGAAAGTTATGGCGAGAGTCGTCTCATAATAGCCTTATTGCGGCAATCGCAAAGCTGCCTAGCGGCTCGCTTCAAGAGCCCGGCGGGCGGCGGTGACAAAGTCGCTGACTTTTCGGGGATCTTTTCGCCCGGGGGCCGCCTCCACGCCGCTGGCGGTGTCGACAGCCCGGAGGCCTGTCATCCGGATCGCCTCTGCCACGTTTCCCGGCGTTAGCCCGCCTGCAATGGCCATTGGCATGGGGAGGGAGCCGGCCCCGGCCAGAGCCTCCCAGTCGACGAGGGCTCCAGTGCCGCCGAGTTGACCTGGGGAGGTGTTGCCCGTTACGGCGGCATCGACGATCACCATCGCCGGGACGGCACCCGCGGCGGCGGCCGCCGCGATCCACTCCCGCGCCGAGGCCAGCCCGGCCGAGCCAGGCCGAGAGCGATCCAGCCGCACGGCCCGGATCACGGGAACACCGTCCAGCTCTCCGCACCGCCCGGGAGGATCGAACGGTTCCCGGTCAGCGTCGAGATGGCCGTGGAACTGAACGGCGTCGAGCCTGAGCTCACGGGCGAGCCGCAGCATGTCGGCGGCGGACGTTCCGGCGAAGACACCCACCTTGAGAATTCCGGCGGGTATCGCCGCCGCCACCAGGCGACCGCGAGCAAGGTCAAGCTGCCGTGGCGAGCCTGCAACGAAGTTCAAGCCGATGGCATCCGCGCCTGCCGCGGCGACCATGGCCGCGTCGGCGGCAGTCGTCACCCCGCAAATCTTCACATGGAACACGCGATCATCTCCGGGCGGCATATCCGGCACCACCGGTCTGGGTCGGGCCTGTTTCTCCACATCGGAAAGTCTACGGCCCCGTCAGACGGTGCAGGAAGCCGTGGCCGTTGGTCGAAATCAGATGGGTCGGAAGTTGCGAACGCCACCTCTGGATACCACTCCCCGTGCATCAACCCCGTCGACACCCATCCACCCGTCCATTCATGGCCGCCCCTCGACCGCAATTCTACCACCCCGCCAGGGTGATCGATGCGGCGTTGCAAGGTATTGACCGCGCGATCCGTCGTGCGGAGGGCATCGCGCTTGTGGTTGGGCAGCCGGGCACGGGCAAGTCGCTGCTACTGGCCAAAGTGGCCGAGAGCGTGGCTGAGGATTTCAAGGTGGCATTGCTGTCCGGTGCACGGATCTGCACCCGCCGGGCGCTCTGGCAGTCGATCATGGCCGAACTTGGTCAGCCCTACCGCGGGATCGACGAGGCCGAGTTAAGGATCGCCGTGGCTGAACTGGTCCGCGGGCTGGCGGCCACCGGTTCGGGGTTGGTGATCCTGGTGGACGAGGCCCACACGCTTCCTCTGCGGCTTGTCGATGAACTGCGGTTGTTGGCCAACATGCCGACACCGCTGCCGGCGGTCCACATCGTGCTGGCCGGTCCGGCCGCCCTCGAGGAACGGCTGGGGTCGTCAAAGATGGAGAGCTTTGCGCAGCGGATCGCGGTCCGTTCCTATCTGGAACCGCTCGATCACGCGGAGACCGTCGCCTATCTCCGAACACAGACGAAGGCTGCAGGTCTCGACTGGGACACGTGCTTCGAGCCCGGCTGCGATGACGCCGTCTACACTGCCGGCGACGGCGTGCCACGCCTGATGAATCAGATCTGCGATCAGGCATTCGGGGTCGTGGCGGACGCCCGCCGGCGAGTCAAGCGAGTGGATATCGCGGCGGCCTGGCGGGAGATTCAGAGATTGCCGTCGGAGGCGATCTTCGGTCACGGCGCGATGGACGAGACACATCAGGAGCCCGTGAGGCTCGATCCCGTCGCTGATGCGCAGACGGAGATGGGGATCGCAGAGAGTTCTTCAGAGGGTGCCCTCGACGATTTTCCCGAGGGGTATCTGGTCCACGAGCATGGTGGTGAGTGTGGCGTGGGCATGATCGAGTTTGGTTCGCTCGACGACCAGGCCGACGAGGGAGTGATGCGTCCGTTCACCGACATCGGCGCGATCGTCGGCCGATCCGCCGAGAAGCCAGTCGCTGATGAGCGGTCTGATCCCTGGCGTGGACCGGATGTGGAGTTTGCGTTCGACGCTTCGGCCGACCCCTTTCAGGAGTTCTTTGAGCAGGAGGAGCGGATTGTGGAACGCTTCTCGAGCCGGACTCACGACGAATTCGGCCGCCAGCAGCACCTGGCCGGTCTCGACGGGGCGGCGATTGTGCGGCAGCTCGCGGAACTGGGTGAGACCCGGCGACCAGCCCATGCTGGCGGGGGCGTGGGGCCCGTTGACCCCCGGCCACAACACGACGCGGCCACCCTGGCCGAGGGAGGCGGGCGGCCGCTGGCTGCGCATGGAGCCGGGGCTGCGGCCGAGATCGAGGACGCAGACATGGTCGTCATCGAGGAAGATCTGCTCGTGCAGTCCGGCAGTCGGCCGGCGGTCTCGGCCGTGCGGCTGGGGGACTACCGTCGGCTGTTCGCACGGTTGCGACGGGGTGGGTAACCTACCCGCGTCATGTCAACCACAGCAGATACCCATTCACGGAGCGACTGGCCATCGGGCCGTGTCCTCGTCGTGTCGGCCACCTATAACGAGCAAGAGAACATCGCTGCGCTGATCGAGCGCGTGCTGGCGGTGTCACCCGAACTCCAACTGTTGATCGTCGACGACGACTCTCCCGACGGCACCGGACAGATCGCCCTGTCGCTTGCGGATCGCAACCCGCGATTGCATGTGTTGGTGCGGCGTGGCAGACGTGGCCTCGGCACGGCGATCCTGGAAGGCTTCGAACTGGGGCGGCAGCATGGATTCGACGTGGCCGTCAATATGGACGCTGACTTCAGCCACGATCCCGCCGACATTCCGCGGCTCTTGGCGGCGCTCGAGCCTGTGGGAGGTCAACCGGCGGATGTCGTGGTTGGATCGCGGCGAGTGCCGGGCGGGCAGACGGTGGGCTGGCCGCTCTCGCGGCACGTCGCCAGCCGGTTGGTCGGCTGGTTTACGAGGTGGGTGATGTGGGTGCCGATCCGCGATGCATCGAGCGGATTCCGGGCGGTGCGGCTGGCGATCTTCGATCGCCTGTCCGGGCCGTTTGCCCAAGGCTATGCGTTTCAAGAGGACCTGCTCTGGCGAGTGCACCGAACCGGTGGAAGGCTCGCGGAGGTGCCCATCACGTTTACTGATCGGCAGCGGGGCGCCAGTAAGGCGGACTTCGCCGAGAGCCGCCGGAGCATCGGCGAATTGCTGCGGCTCGCCTGGCAGACGTGGCTGGGGTGAGCGGTCGTTGTGATTTTCCCGGATCGTCATGGCCAGCGGGATCGTGGTCACACCCGGAGTCCCCCGGCTTCCGCCGGGGGCTTTTATTCCAACGGTGCGCTCCCTCAGGCGGTTGCATCACAGTCGAATAAAAGCCCGGAGCGGAAGCGATGGGAGACCGGTTCGTTGGGCTTTTCCATGATCGTCATGGCACCCGGGGCAGCGGTCACTTGCCCTGGATGCCGAGCGGGTCAAACGCCTTGCCGGTGGGCGTCGGCGTGGCGAACGGTGCTGGACCAAGCGTGGATTGGCCAGGAACAGCCTGTTCGATCACTGAGGGATTTCCAAATGGTCGCTCCGGCGTCAGTTGGCCCGAGGCCGCGGGGGCCGGGACCGTCTGCTCGCCAAGAGCAACCGCGAGCCCCTCTCTGGCATCTTTCAAATTTGGGTTGAGCTCGAGAGCCTTGCGGAAATACAGGACCGCCTCTTCCTTGTTGCCAAGCTTGTAGAGCGTGACTGCGTAGTTGTTGAGGAGGGCCGGATTCTTCGGCTCCTTCTCCAACAGCGTGAGGAATTTCTCGCTCGCTTCGGCGAAGCGGCCGGCCTGGAAGAGCGAGTTGGCGAGGTTCACATGCATGGCCGGCACGTGCGGGGTGAGTCGACAGGCCTCGGTAAATTCCTTGATCGCCTCGTTGAGCCGGCCTTTGGCAGAGAGTGCCGAACCGAGATTGTTGTGGGTTTCGCCGAGATCGGGCCGGAGTTTCGTGGACTGAGTGAAGTGGTAGAAGCCCCCCTCGATGTCGCCGCGGGAGAACTTTTTGGCGCCGAGCCGATTATGGGCCTGCCAGGCGTTGTTGTTTGTCTTGAGCGTGTGCGTCCAGAGGGCGTCCTCGCTGGCCCAGGCATTCGCATAGCGAAACGAGAGCAGCCCGCACGTGGCCAGCAGGACAGCCCCGCCGGCGAGGATGAGCGGTTGGGCAGATTCTATTGACCGTTCGTACCACCGCGTGGCCGCCGCACCGATCAGGGCGATCACGCCAATCATCGGCAGGTAGATGAAGTGGTCGGCCACCCAGGTGATCCGCATGTAGGAGATCGTGACGAAGCCAAGCACCGGCAGCACCATCAACAGGAAGAAGCCAAAACCGAGCGCGGCGTGACGGCCCCACTGGGGACGGGCGGCCGTGCCCCGGTTGGCCCAGATCAATGCAGCCGTGGCGGCGATGACAGGCCAGGCGAGGAACTGCCAGAATTTCGGTGGATCGACCTCCCACCGCGGATAGATCGGCAGCAGGTTCACCGGCCAGACGATCTGCTTGAGATAGAAGAGGATTGCCATGCCTGCCGTGGCGGTCCGCGAGGCCACGCCACCGACGAGTATCGTCTCCGCCCCGATGGCCCGGCCGTGCTGGTATTGAATGGTGATGATGCCGAGCACGAGCGAGATCAGAAAGAAGGGGGACGTTCGGACGAGGTCCTGCAGCGTGACGGCGCCACGTTTCCACCAGGCGTGCAGCAGGAGCACGACCGGCAGCGCGACCATCGATGTCTTCGCCAGCATCGCCAGCAGGAAAAACAGGATCGAGAGGCCGTAGAGCCATGCTCGCCGACCGGAGGCTCGTTCGTCGTCTTGCGAGACCCAGCAGAGGCAGGAAAGCAGGCAGAGTGGCAGTGAGAGCGTGTTCTTCGTTTCGGAGACCCAGGCCACCGATTCGACGCAGACGGGGTGGATGGCAAAGATCAGGCTGCTCAGCCAGGCGCCGGGGATCCGCATCCGGGCCAGCAGGGCCCAGAGGGTAAGCGCACCGGTGAGATGCAAGAGGATGGTGGTGACGTGGTAGCCGGTGGGCTGGGGGCCAAAGAACGGCCACTGCGCCCAGAGGGCACTGTAGGAGAGCGGAAAGAAGTCGGCGCCGTCGGGATAGAACCAGAGTTTGGCGAGGCCCTTCAGCGAGCCCGACTGCACCACCGGGTTGGCGGTGAGCAGTTGATCGTCGTCCCAGAGCCAGTCGCCGTGGTAGGCCGGAGAATAGATCCACAGGCACGCGAGTACGATGATCGCTGCATGGAGCAGGAGGTTAATCCAGCGGCTGGATTCGCTCGAGAGGAGACTTGCGTCGCGGGAAGCGATCGCTGAGGCAGGGGGAGCTTTCATCCCATTAGTATCCTGTTTTTCTGTCTCGTGACCAGTCATCGTGGCTGACCGGTGCGAGCAGTCGCTTCAGAGCTTCCGCCATTGGCCGCTCCATCGCGAGTGCCTCCACGCGGGCATCGGGATCGGTGAGCCTCGGATCGATCTCGATCGCCTTGGCGACCGCTTCCGCCGCCTCGGTCGGGCGGCCCTGTTCGTCGAGGATCAGCGCAAGAGTGGCCCAGATATCCCCTCGCTGTCCATTCGAGAGCCGAATCGCCTCGCGGGTGGCCTGTTCGGCCTCGGCCAGCCGGCCGGCTTCACGGAGTGCCTCGCCAAGCCCCGCAGCATTCGTGAACGAGGTCGGGTTTTTTCGGTAGGAGTCGTCCCACAGGGCAAGCGAATGAGCCCACACCCGCTGCCGTTCGATGCAGATCAGCCCGAGCAGGGCGACGGCCGCCATGCCGCCGACGAGGGCCCGCCGGCGAAGAAGCTCGCGGCCCGCGAGCCAGGGGGCATCGAGCAGGCAGGCGATTGTCAGCGCCACGCCCGCCATCGGCAGATAGAGATACCGGTCGGCAGCGGCACGGTAGATCGGGATCAGGTTGGCCACAGGCACCAACGGCAGCAGGATCAGGGTGTAGGCGAAGAGGAGACGACGGTCGTGCCGGGCTGCAATCGTGGCGATGACGGCGATCGCAGCCAGAAGAAAGAGGGCGATGGACAATGGCAAGTGGCTGACGGAAGCAAGTCCATAGTCGGCGCAGAGATTGACTGGGAAAAGGATGAGCTGAGCGTAGAGCGCGAGAATCCGGGGCTCGATCAGCATGGCCTGGGCCAGTGATCCACCAGGGTATTCCGGCTTGGTTTCGAAGATCTTCGAAGGATTGGGCTCGAGCAGAAAACGGGCGGCGAGGAAGGCGATCACGATGAGCTTTGCCCCACCGATGGCCATCGCCCAGAATCGTTCCGGCTCGCCCCGACGAAAAAGCCACCAATAGGCGGCCAGCAGCATCGGGGCGACGATTCCCGCCTCCTTGCTGGCGATCGCCAGCAGGCAGCAACCGATGCAACCGAGGGACCGCCAGCGGTCGTACCCGGGAGTAGCGGGATCATGGGCCATGGCGAGCACGAGGGCAGAGAGCGAAAAGAGGGCCACCAGCAGGTCCTCGCGAAAGGTGGGCTCGCAGACGGCCTCGGCGACGATGGGGTGCACTGCGAAGATCAGCGCGGTCAGCAGAGGGAGCAGCATCTTTTCGGGCATGGACACAGGCCCAGTCGTTGGGCAGGCCTGCGATGCAGGCTGCGGTTGAGTCAGCTCCCGAATGATCAACCAAAGAAGCAGGACATTGGCCACGTGCAACAGCACGCTGGTGAGGTGATACCCAAAGGGCTCCCTGCCCCAGACGGCCGCGTCGAGCATGAGCGAGGCCAGCATTACCGGCCGGTTGAAGTCGAGCACGTCCATCCCCAAGACGCGAAAGCTGAGCACGGCAGGCCAGTTGTGCCAGTCGTGAATAAAGGTGCCCGTAAGGATCTGCATCCGGGCGTCGTAGACGAAGTCGGCTCCGAGCGTGGAGGAGAAAACGGCAAAGGCGACCACGGCGAGCACCGCCGCCTGCTGCCAGTTCTTTCCATCCATGGGCGAGTTCATGGTGTCAGAGAATGATGCAGACGAGATCGCCTGCGGCGCTTTCGATTCGCGGCTTGGTAAATCCCATTTCGCGGAGATTCTCCACGACCTGCTTGCCCTTGTCGGGGAAGCCGTTGCGGTTGATGTAGATCGCCGCGAAGCCGCGGGCCTTGATCTGTTCCACGGCCTTGTCGAACGTCACCTTGCCGAGGTCCTGCTGCCACTGCTCGCGGGGCCGGCCCTTCATCGAGCCGTATGAAAACCGCAGTTGCTTGCTGTAGAGATAGGGTCGGAAGTGGTCGTACGAGGGCACGCCTGGAACCGGTGCCTCGGGAAACTCCATGATTGGCAACTGAAACACCATCGCACCGGCTGGCAGGGCTGCTTCCATCTGCGCAACAAACTCCCGATCGGCCTCCACTTGGCGAGCGATCAGGGCCGTGACTTCGGGCTTTGGAGCCCGTGGCACCTGGTCCCAAAGGATGAGGAGGCCGGCTGCAATCGCGGCTGTCGCCGTGCCGATCCGCAGCGTTTCGGGATCGGTGCGAAACGCCGCGGCCCTCTGCAGGGCAGTGAGCCGCTGGGCGGCATAGAGCAGCGCGATCGCCAGAATGACGATGCTGTAGCGGCAGCCGGTGCGAAAAAGGGTGAAGCCGGTGGCCCCAAGAATCGTGTTGAGCCCGCCTGTGGAGAAGCAGAGCACGATCCAAAGAACCTGCCAGGCTTCCATGGGGATTGAGTTGGCCCGGTTTCGAACCACGGCGGCGATGGCCGAGGAGACGAGCAGGCCGAGGGCGGCCAGGCCGACGATGCCGAGATAGGAGCCTTCGTCCTGCAGGGGCGCGGCCGCGCGATGGGCCTGGGCGAAGTCGGCAAACCGTTGGAAATGGTGCGTGACCGGCGGCACGACGAGATCGACGAGCTTGAGCCCGTAGATTTCCAGCCACTTGTATTCGCGAACGAGGACGCCGCTGTTAGGTCCGTGGACCGCCTTGTAGGCCCAGCCATCGACGTTCATGAGGGCAAAGGCCGTAGCCGCCGCCCCGATGACTGCGAGGGCGGACTTGAGCGGCGTGCGAGAGCCGGTGCGCAGCCAGAGGAAGCCGGCGCCGAGGAGCGCGAGTTGGCAGAAGATGTTGGTGTAGTAGACGTTTTGGAGGCCGGTGAGGAAGGCGATGCCGACGGCCCACCAGAATCGTTGCGAGCCAAACTCAAGTCCGGGTTCGACCGACGCCCACTTCCAGACGAGCAGAAAGAGCGGGACGTGCCAGACAGCGGCGACGGTGATGTGGTGGGGCGACTGGGCGAAGATGAAGGGGGCGAGGCCGAAGGCCAAGGCGGCGACGAAGGCCCACGGACCTGAGCAGTCGAGCGAGCGGGCGACGAGAAACATCGTGGCGGCGGCGAGAAGGTGGCCGATCAGCAGGGCCAGATTCAGACCCGCGAAAAGGCCGAACACCTTGGCAAGGAGACCGTAGAAGAGGAACTGCAGTTCTTCGATCGAGGGCCAGTCGTTCCAGTTGCCGTCGTATGGGGCGCCGAGTTCGGGGATCGTCTTCCAGGCAAACGGCCAGTAGTGGCCGTCGGCAGCGGCCTTCATGCCGGCGAAGGTGCTGATGACGTCGCCATAGAAGCCGTCGAGGTATTGGGTGGGGGTGTTCCAGTCGGCGACCGTCCAACGGCCGGCGCCGGTGCACCAGGCGAGAACGACGAGGGCCAGGAGGGGAATCAGCCAGGGGAGCAGCGGGGACTTTGGAGCGGGAACGACGATGTTCTCCGTGCGAAGTTCACGAGTGGAGGGTTGTCGAGCGGCCATTGGAATGCTCACGGGATTGAGGAAATCACCGTTAATCTACAGGTTCGAGGAACTCGTACGGTGGACGATGACGCGGTCAAGATCGCTACCTGTGTGTGCGGCGGTTGCCAGAATACCCGTTCCAGGATTGGGCCGCATGGTTCTCGACGCTGGGGGCGTACAGTATCTTTACCCTACCTTGATGCCGTCAGGCGTCGATCACAACCGGGCAACAGTGCGCCGCCAGCGGATGGGCGGCGACTACCCTTCACAGCTGCCGTCAGAGTGCTCGCCATGAATCACCGTGACCTCTTTGAAGATTTGTTCGTGCTCGAAGTGGCTAACAACCATTGGGGGAGCGTGGATCGCGGCCTCGAGATCATTCGGCAGCATTCGCGGATCGTGCGGTTCAACAACGTGCGGGCGGCGATCAAGCTCCAGTTTCGCGATGTCGACAACTTCATTCACAAGGAGTTCCGCGACCGGCAGGACGTCCGCTACATCAAGAAGACCATCGACACGAAGATGTCGAAGGACGACTACGCGACGCTTGTCGCAGCGGTCAAGAAGGCCTCGTGCATCCCGATGGCGACTCCTTTCGACGAGGCATCGGTCGATCTCTGTGTGGAACTCGGCGTGCCGATCATCAAGATCGCCAGTTCCGACATGAACGACTGGGTGCTCCTCGAAAAGATCGCTGCCACGAAGCGGCCAGTGATCGTGTCGACCGGCGGAACCTCCCAGAAAGACACTGACGACCTCGTAGCGTTTTTCGAGCGGCGGAACATCCCCCTCGCAATCAATCACTGCGTTTCGCTGTACCCAACGGAAGAAGATGAGCTTGAGCTGAATCAGGTCGACTATCTCAAGGCCCGATATCCCGGCCATGTCGTCGGCCTCTCCACGCACGAGCATGCCGACTGGCAGGCCTCGATGCTCATCGCCTACGCGAAGGGCGCCCGTACGTTCGAACGGCACATCGACATTGATGCGAACGGCATCGCAGTCTCCCCGTATTGTTCCCTGCCCGAGCAGGTTGATACCTGGTTCAAGGCATTCGCACGGGCGAGGAACATGTGCGGTGGCAGTCCCGACCAAAAGCGACGGCCGCCTGACCGCGAGGTTGAGTACCTCGATGCTCTCGTGCGAGGAGTGTACGCAAAGCGAGATCTTCCAGAAGGCTACGTGCTCAATCACGACACGATGTACGACGATCTCTATCTGGCGATTCCCCTCCAAAAGGGGCAGATCTCCTGTCGAGAGCTGATGTCGGGCGAGACCCTGCAGCGGCCCGTTCAGAAGGATCAGCCGATCACGATCGATGCGATCGACAGTGCGTACGCGTACACGTCACAATTGAAGGAACTGATCATGCGGAGGGGGTTGTGACCGGCGATCCCAAAGTGTGGAACGCCCGTCGCCCATGTCCCCAATGCGGGGCCGTGTCTGTGCAAACGGTTCACAAGGGCAGATACGTCCTCCCGACGGACCATCCTCTCGATCCCGTCGTTCACGTCGTCGCGTGTGCTGGCTGCGGGTTTTGTTTCAACGACACCCCGAATGCACGCGAGGACTACGACCGCTACTACCGCGACATTTCAAAATACGCCGACCCCCGTCTCTCCAGCGGGTCGGGCGCCGTCGTGGAAGACCGTGAACGGCTACGGGATACAGCGAGTGACATCCGCGATTTCGCAGGGGGCACGGATCAGCGGATCCTCGACATCGGGTGCGGTGCGGGGGGCCTGCTCGACAGCCTCGCCGAGTTCGGATTTCGGTCTCTTTCAGGGATGGACCCAGCCCCTGCATGTGCGGCTGCTGTCAGTGAACGAGGCCATCGGGGCGTGGTTGGCACGCTCGATAACCATCCGCTTGACCCCGGGGCGTTCGACGGCGTCATTCTGAGCCATGTCCTCGAACACGTGCGTGACGTGCCGGCAGCACTGGCGAGCGTTGCGCGGCTCCTGACGCCGCAAGGGTGGCTCTACGTCGAAGTGCCCGACGCGGCCAGATACGGGGAGTGCCTGATTGCTCCGTTCCAGGATTTCAACCTCGAGCACATCAACCATTTTTCTGCGGCGACGCTTCACAACGCACTGAACGCATGCGGTTGGGAAACAGTTCGCAACGGTTCGAAGACACTGCCGCTGCCGCACGGCCGCCGGTATCCAGCGATCTTCGCCTTCTCGCGGCCGGCCGGATCGCTCGCCGCTTTGCAGGATCTCGGCACGCGGGATGCTCTTGGGGCATATGTCGCGCTTTCCGCGGAGTTCATGCAGCGCATCGACCAGCGGCTTCAGCAAAGTGTCGCCGGGCAGCGTGTTGTGGTCTGGGGCGTTGGTCAGTTGACGATGCGACTGCTTGGCGAGTCCACCCTCGGCGATGCCGACATTGCCGTGTTCGTCGATTCCAACCCGGTCCACCATGGCCGGACGTTGGCTGGCCGACCCATCGTCGCGCCCCATGCACTCGCCAGTCATGTCGACGCCGACACCCCGATCGTGATCGGATCGCTTGTCAATCTGGAATCAATCGAGGCCTCGATCCGTAACCACGGGCTCTGCAACCCGATCATTCGCCTCGTAGCGATGGAGTCTGCCTGATGCGCCTCGCCGACTATTGCATGCAGTTCCTCGCCGACCGTGGCGTGCAGCACGTCTTTCTCGTGACCGGCGGCGGCGCGATGCACCTGAACGACGCTCTCGGGCGGGAACCGCGGATTCAGTATGTCTGCAACCATCACGAGCAGGCCGCCGCGATGGCGGCTGAGGGCTACGCCCGTGTCACCGGAAAGCCCGGCATTGTCAGCGTCACCAGTGGCCCCGGTGGCGTCAATGCGCTCAACGGCGTATTCGGTGCGTTCACCGATTCGTGTCCCATGATCGTGCTCTCCGGACAGATGAAGCGGGAGACGCTCCTGGCGACGCACGGCCTGCTTGGAAGGCTCCGTCAACTGGGTGACCAGGAAGTCGACATTGTCGGCATGGTGCACACCATTACGAAATCAGCAGTGCTGCTCACCGATCCGCAGCGTGTTCGTTACGAATTGGAGCGGGCCTGGCACCTCTGCCAATCCGGTAGGCCAGGCCCCTGCTGGATCGATATTCCAGTGGATGTGCAGGCGGCCGACGTGGAGCCAGATTCACTCGAGGGCTATCGGCCGCAACAGCCCCTGGGCGTTCTTGCGCACCACGACGTCACGAGACTCGCCGAAACCGTACTCTCGAAGATTGGGGCTGCCGAGCGGCCTGTGATCCTGGCAGGTACTGGCGTGCGGATCGCGGGGGCGACCGAGGTGTTTCGACGAGTGGTCGCGAAACTCGGCATCCCTGTGGCGACTGCATGGACCCACGACGTGATCGAAACGTCGGACCCCTGCTCCTGCGGGAAGGCGGGCAGCATTGGCAACCGTCCTGGCAACTTTACGGTACAAAACAGCGATCTCGTGCTGGTGATCGGCTCCCGGCTCAACATCCGGCAGGTGAGCTACAACTGGGAAAACTTCGCCCACCATGCCGAGAAGATCATCGTCGACATCGATCCAGAGGAACTGGCCAAGCCGATGGTCCGACCCGATCTTCCGATCTGTGCGGACGCCAAAGACTTTCTCGAATCGCTCGAGTCAGCGATCGACGCTCATGGCTTCGATCGCTCGCGGCACGCTTCGTGGCTCGCCTGGTGTCGGGATCGCGTTGCGCGGTATCCGGTGTTCGATCCGGTGCGGCAGGCATCTCGATCGGGTGCCATCAACCCCTATCATTTCGCCCGCGAACTCTTTTCCGTTCTGGCGGAGGACGACGTGCTTGTCTGTGGCGATGCCACGGCATGCATCGTGACCTTCCAGTCGTCGGTCATCCGGGCCCAGACGCGGCTGTTTTCGAACTCCGGCTCTGCGTCGATGGGCTATGACCTGCCGGCGGCAATCGGGGCCGCCGTGGCCCGAGGGGGCAAACGGGTGATCTGTCTCGCTGGCGACGGCAGCCTGCAGATGAATATTCAGGAACTCCAGACCGTCCGTCACCACGGATTTCCGATCAAGCTCTTTGTGCTCAACAACGGCGGCTATCTCTCGATCCGCCAGACGCAGACTGCATTCTTCGGCCTGGCGGTTGGCGCTGGGGCGGAAAGCGGCGTTTCCTGCCCGGATTTCGTCCGGGTGGCCGAGGCCTACGGCCTGCCGGCGTCGCGACTGAGCGAGCCGAACTTCACGCCAGACCTGTCGGCGATCCTCGCTGCCCCTGGACCGCATCTCTGCGAGGTCATGCTCGATCCGGCACAGGGTTTCGAGCCGAAGCTCTCGTCACGCCGTCTGCCTGATGGGCGGATGGTATCGTCGCCCCTCGAAGACATGGCACCGTTTTTAGATCGTGATGAACTGGATGAGAATCGGCTTGCTCCCGTCTCTGGTAGGAAAATATGACTTCCGATTTGGATCAGGACCATCTGCATAGGCTGCTCACGGCACAGCCTGCAGCCACGCTCCCGCTCGGCACGGCACCACTGGTGCTCTATGGTGCGGGCCGGAAAGGGCGTGTGACGCTCAGGTTGCTCCGTGAAGCTGGCTACCACGTGGCCGCGATGATCGACGCGACGGCGTCGGGGGTATGTGAAGGGGTTCCGATCCTGCGACTGAAGGATCCCGGAGTTGCTTCGCTGGCGCATGACGGTGCGACTGCGATCGTCACCATCTTCAATCCAGCTGTGGATCCGCTGCCGGTCCACCACGCCCTTGTCGCCAGTGGCTTCGGCCGAGTCGTCGGTGCCGTGGAACTGTGTCAATTGGTCTCCGGTACCGACGCCTACTGGCTGGCACCCGCCGACACGATGACGCCGTCTGCGGACGCAGCCGGATGGCTTTTTGACAAACTTGCCGACGAAAAGAGCCGGAACACACTGGTGGAAGCGGTTGGACTTCGTCGGACATACTGCCCGACGCGGCTCCGCGAGCCGACGACACAAGACCAATACTCTCCGGCAGACATCCCCCTGCCCCGCAGCCGAGTCAGGCTCATCGACGGCGGAGCGTTCGAGGGCGACACGGTCGCGCACCTGGCCGCGGCAGGCTTCCAGTGTGACGCCATCGCTGCCTTCGAGCCTGATCTGGTGAATTACGCCGCGCTTGGCCGCTGCGTGGCCGCAGCGCCACCGTGCAAGGAAATTAGTCTGTGGCCGTGCGGTCTTGATCGATCGACGAGGCAGTTACGGTTTCGCGCCGATGGATTGGCAAGCAGCGGTATTGCTGACAGCGGCGATGTCGTCATTCAGACGGTGAGTCTCGACGAAGCACTCCCGTGGTTTGCGCCCACCTACGTGAAGCTCGACATCGAGGGAGCCGAGGAGGCGGCGTTGCACGGCATGGCGAAAACTCTCTGCTCGAGCCGGCCGGCTCTTGCCGTGTGCGTCTATCACAAGCCTGCCGATCTGTGGGAACTGCCACGGCTGGTCGACGAGTTGCTCCCAGACTCCCGCTTCTATCTCCGTTCCCATGCTTGGAACGGATTTGACCTCGTGCTGTATGCGTTGCCGCACGAGATGGGGAAGTCGTGATGCTGCAGTCGGGTATCGGGAATGCGGTGTTCTTCGACCTCGACGGCACACTCGCCGATTCAGCCCGCGGCATCGTCGCGTCGCTCGAAAGCGCTCTCGCGGCATGTGGCATACCGTCGCCCGATGTCGATTGGCTGCAGTTCATCGGCCCGCCGCTCCCGCGGATGCTTGAAGCCGCCCTGCCTGGCATGGAGCAGTCTCAGCGGGACAACGTGATTGCCGCCTACCGTCAGCACTATGCGTCGACTGGGCTGTATGAGACCGCTCTCTTTCCAGGTGTGGAGGAGCTTTTGCGGCGGCTCGCGCACGATGGCCGGCGGATGTACATCGTGACGAACAAACCGCAGGCTCCAGCCGAAGCCATCGTCGCCCACCTGAAACTCGACTCGTTGGTGCGCCGTGTCGTCGGCGGTGATCCCACTGGACGAAGCACGAAGCCCGATCGTGCCGCAGCGCTCGTGGAGGCAGAAGGGCTCGCGGGTGGCACCTTCGTTGGCGACGGCCTGGACGACCTGTATGCGGCCGAGCGGATTGCAGCGAGGTTCCTTCTCGCGTCGTGGGGCTACGGTACCGCCTGTGTGCTCTCCGAGCGTCCTGATGTGCCGTTGCTGAATCAGCCCGCCGATCTTCTCAGTGCCATCGCATTAGACCCGCACCGCGGCTGACCATCACTCCGATGTGGTGACTGTCCTGACAGTGGCCGCATCGGACGCGTGCGCCACCCGCTCCAGTTCCACCACCAACGGTCGCTTGCGCACCTGCGTGAGTACGGCACCAACGTATTCGCCGAGCAGGCCGATCAGGAAGATCTGTGCGGACCCCAGGAAGAAGATTCCGATCACCGCGGGTGCGTATCCCGCCGGAAGCGAATACCAAAAAGTGAGTTTGAGAGCGAGGAACCCCAGCGCCACGACGAGCGAGAGCCCGCTCAAGATGAACCCCGTGATCGTGGCCACGCGGAGTGGCACTTTCGAATGGCTGGTGATGCCGAGGATCGCCAGGTCGACGAGCGTGTGGATGTTGTTCTTCGTGATGCCGCGCTTTCTCAGCGGCTGGTCGTAGGGAATGAGCGTGTAGGGCAGGCCGATTTCCGCGATCATGCCACGTCCATACGGGTAGGGGTCGGCAAACCCCCGCATGATTTCGACCACGCGGCGGTCATAGAGTCCAAAACCAGTCACGTGCTCCAGAAGCGGCACCTCCGACATCGCCCGAGCGAGTTTGTAGTAGAGCCCACGAAGGGCGAAAAAACTGGGCGATTCCTGACTGGTGCGCTTCTGGCCCAAAACCATGCTCGCCCCGCGCTCCCACTGCTCCAGGAATTGCGGGATCAATTCCGGCGGATCCTGGAGGTCGGTGCACATCGCGATCACGCAGTCGCCGGCCGACTCCAAGATGGCATGAAACGGAGAACGAATGTGGCCGAAGTTCCTGGCGTTGACGATCACTTTCACCCGGTGATCTTGGATGGCGAGAGCCTTGAGCTTGACCACGGTTCCATCCGTGGAGGCATTGTCAATAAAGAGCATCTCGAACGAGTATCCGGGCAGGCCTTCAAGAACCTTCGAGATTCGTCCGTAGAGTTCGTCGACGTTCCCCTCCTCGTTGTAGCAGGGAAGCACCAACCCCACGCTGCCGCCTCGGCGAATCTGCCACGTCGCCAACTCAGGCCGAGAGATGTTCTCTGCGGCTCCGCTGGTATCACTGGATAGAGAAGCCATTCGATATCCCTCTTGAAGCGTGGTTACGAGGAAGGGCGCTGCCGGTCGTCAGCAATCACGGGGCGTTTGATGACAGAACAAAAAAGTCAGAAACAGATGGCCTTTGTGAATGAGCGCGGCGGTTCGGAGACGTCACGGCTGAGCAGGCACATCCGCATCCTTTGCAGGTGCATCCTCGCCGTTCGGGGAATATTCCAACAAGACAACTCCAAAGGGTAGTTGTTGCTTTTCGACGAAGGATGACAGGTCGAGTTGTTGACACACGTTGTTCAGCACGTGCGGTTGTATCGCGACCAACATCCCCGGAGTTTCGATCGACCGCTGAATCTGTTCCACCTGGGAACGAAGAAACACCTCGGTCAGGCTGGCCACCGGCAGGGACGACCAACTGCCTGTTTTTGTGTGGATATAGGCCTCGGGGTCGACCAGAATCGCTACCTCCTTTCCCGCCACGTGCTGCCGGAGGCCATCCGTGAGCGGATCCATATCACGAGCGTTGTGGGTGCCTGACGTGTTGAATGCGTATAAGACCACTGCCGGTAGGCTGCGGCAGAGATTGAGAGCACCGCAGATGCAGAAGATGGCCAGCGGCACCGTTTGGATTGCGACGAGCCGAAGTGAGGCAGAGCGGTCAATTTCGGTGAAGGTATGGCCTGCCAAGGTCAAAAGGCCCTGCCGAACCCAAAAGAATGCAAGAAGAAACACGGGCAGGAACAGGGCGGGAATCACCTGCGGCATGCTGCGGCCCTGATAGTAGGAAAAAGTCCCCAACCCATATGCTGCGATGAAGAAGAGCCACGGCGCCGAGGCAGGAATCCGTCCCCGAGCAGCCTGCCGCAGGCACCACGCGATCGTGAGGGCAAGCATGGCGAAGAGCGGTTGCCAGAATTCCCACAACGGCATCGGCACCATGAAAAAGCCGGATTGATAGAAGACCCGCTGAAAGAAGAACAGTTCATCATAGCGGGGAAGCTGACCGGATCTCAGCCAGGCGAACGCAGCATAGAAGGCAAGCGAGCCAGCCACCGTGGCAGCCAGAGCGACAAGGTGGGTGATCGCATGTCGCAGCAGGCCGACCGGATCCCGTCGCCAGCCATCCATGTGTCTGTAGATCAGCATGCCTGTCCAGGCGAGGAGAATCACGAGGCCGGTGTCGGCATTCCAGAGACAACTCGTACCAGCCAGAACGTAGCCCAGCGGGACGAACCAAGGACGTGTGGAGCGTGACTCGGAACTGCAGAGCCAGACAAAGATCGAAAACCAGATCGTGCGGATGGGCGCGAACTGGAAATACACCGGCGAGAAATCGTAGCCGGGTTGAAGAATATTGACGTGAAAGAGGCTGCGGGGAGCGTTGAACAGGGCGCCACTCAAGAACGGCAGTGCCAACCCTGCATAGCTGATGGCAAACGCCGCTCGCCATGCGGGCGACATGCCGGGCAACCGTTTGAAGGCCAGAAAAAGCAGGACCGATTGCAGCGACAGAAGCACTGCAAAAACCACCGTCATGCCTGGCAGGCTGACCCCAAACGGTGACAGGGCCGTCGCGATCACGTAGGGATAGAGAATTCCGTACTGGCTCGTGGTATCCACCAGCACGGTCTTGCCGTGGGCTACTTGATTGACCGCTGCCAGCACGATGTCTGCGTGGTGCCAGATGAATGGGTAACGGAAAAACCAATTCTCTCCAACGCACTGCGTCAGGAATCCCAGAAGGGCGAGGGAGCCGATGACAAACCAGCTCATCATGGGCGTCATCCGAGGGATGTCCCGCCAGCGGAACACGATCAGCAGTGCGATCGGCAGGGACGCGAGAAGGTATCCTCCGGCGTTGGGAACCCAACTGGATCGGCACAGCACGACGAACCATGCCAGCAAGGCGGTGGTCAGCAGGAGATCGCGGGCGGCCAGAGCGTTGGGTCGATTGAGAACATCCAAGAATTCTGGGCGTATGAAACGCCGGCCGAGCAGATAGAGGCCCGTCGGGAGGATCGGGATGCAGAGCAGTGCCAAGAGGTAGCGGGCCTTTTCAAGCGGTTCGGGCAGTATGGAGAGCTCCCTGTCGGGAAAGGACATGAATTCTTCCGCGGCTTTCGCGGCAGCAGCCCGGCCAAGCGGGGTTCTTGGTCCAGGGATGTATTGGGCGAGGGCGATTGCCAGCGGCACGTAGATCAACAGTGACAACGCGATCGAAAGCCAGACTCTTGGCCACTCGCGGCCGTTCGATAGCTCAGTGCGTGTGACCCGGATCGTCGGCGGCGGGCTTGGGCAGCTGTCGGCCGCTTGTGCAGGGAGACGGGGAGCGTTGCCTGTCCGGTTCATGAGTGAAGTTCCACGAGCCTGCAGATGTGGAGACGGAAAGGGTTGCTGTCATTCCAAGGAAGGCAACGCAATCCGAGAGGATACTATCCTTTGTCACAATAAATCTGCCACGCGACGCGCGCTTCGTGGCTCATAAAAACACTTCCTTTGGCAGGCCAGCGTGGTCCCAGCGGCAAAGAGTGCCGCGAGCAGGGCCAGGACGGTGCCGACGGCACGCGGCGGAACATAGCGAATGCAAACCTTCGTCGCGTCAGGCGGCACCGCCACCACGATCCGGTGCCACTCGTCCTCCGACACCATCGCCGGCTGACCGTCAGCCGTTGCCGCCATGTGGGGATACCAGAGGAAGTTTGCCACGATGTTTCGCGGTTCAGCTTTCGGGTCGACATCGATATCAAGTCCCGCCACGCTCATTCGCAATGTCAGCGCCTCGCTCGGGCTGGCAGCGTCGAAGGCCAGCGGAGCAGCGTCAGGAATCTCAAAGACCGTCAGGACATCGTCTAGATCGGGCAGGGATACTTCCTTGGCCGAGCCAAGAGTGCGGAGCAGGCTCAGGAGGGGGAAGACTCGTTCAAAACGGTTCGGTGTTTCCGGCTTCCAACCGCCCCACGCCGTCCGGTGCACGAGCAACCAGCGCACGCCATAGGCGGCCAGCCCCGCCTGTGGCTCTGGTCCAAGTCGCTCAAGGCAGGCGGTGTAGCGGCCGAATCGCTGGACGAGTGGGTCGTAGCCCAGCAGGGCCGGCACCTCATAATTGCACGGGAGGTTGTGGGGCAGCGACACCGGATAGGAGGGATCGGTCGTTCGCATGGCTCCGAACGACATGATGCGTTGCTGCCGGCCATTGCCGTCCGGGCCGATCAGTTCGGCAAGCTCGGCCGGCAGTGGCGGATACGGGCGAAAGCCATAGGTGTAGAACGCGATGCCGATGCGGGTGAGGTGCAGTGCGACCAGCGCGACACCGATCCCCACGACCCCGGCGAGCAGGCGGCGCTGTTTCTCCGACGTCGGATGGCCGCCGTAGACCCGCGGATTCTCGAGCAGATCCTGCAGATATCGCGAGCCCGCCACGCAGGTAAAGAAGACAAACCAGGGCATGGCGCGGAACGGATTGTTGCGGAGGCCGACGGGCAAGAGCCCCATCAGCCACCAGAGTCCTCCTGATTGGCCGAGAGCGAGCAGGAAGGCAACGATCGCAGGGATCGCCAGAGCCAGTTGCAGCCTCGCTGAAGTGACGTCGTTGCGTAGTCTTGAGCGGTCCCGAAAGAGCCACCAGCCGCTCATCACGACCGATGCCAGGAAGGCCACCAGCAGCACGGTGCCGAAGTAATAAAAATGGCCGTTCCACTGGAGGTTCAGGCTACCCCAGAGGTTTGGCAGGGTGCCCCGAACAAGCGGATACGGCAGCAGCATGGCGAGAAGATTGCCCCCCACGCCGTCGCCGCCACCAGCATCCGTCTGGGTGATCTCCTGCGACAGGAGCCACTGCTGGAGAAAAACAGGAATCGAGATCGCCGCGCCGAGGGCCAGGGCCGGCACGAGCCACCTGAGCCGCCACGGCGGCACGAGCCCCAGCGCTGCCAGGGCCACCGCATGGACGAGCATCACTCCGCAGCCGAGCACGAAGAGTTGGGGAAAACCGGAGTGGTAGTAGATCCCGAGTGCCGCTCCTGTGGCCACCGGCCACCGCCAGGTCACGGGATCGGATCGCAGTCGGTCCACCAGCATCGCGAAGAGCGGAATGAAGACGGCCAGCACGCTGAACGAATGCCAGCAGCGTGCCATCACCAGCACGGGGCCCGACAGAACGAATGTCAGGCCGCAGAGTGCCGCCAGCGCGGGCCGGACGCAAAGCCGTCGGGCCACTGCAAACGTCAGACAGTAGCCCGCCAGCAGGTGGATCGCCGCAAAGATGTCGAACGTTGCATACTCGTCGCCGAGCAGGTGACGGGCTATTCCGTACGCGATGTACATCGGCGGATAGACGCCACCCATGATCGGCGTCGGTGAGCCGAGAAAAATGTAGGGATTGTATTCGGGCGTGAGCCCCTGCCAGATCCCGCGGCAGTTCATGAGCACGGCGGGCAGTTCGAGCGAGAGCGCGTCGTCTTGGCAGAAGAAATAGGGGTCGAGCAGTTCTAGCAGGGCGATCACTGCGGCGACGAACATCAGGCCGGCCCAAAAACAGACCGATACCTGTGATGGTTTCGCGGCAGTATTGACGTCGGTCGAGGCAGTTGAATTCATGGCCCATTCCTGCAGCGGCGTCACGCTGTGTGAAAGGCGACGGGAGTTGATCCATTTTCGATCGCCGCCAGCATCGTCAGGCGAATCGACTCGTCGAGCGACGTGGCGGGCACCAGTCCCAGTTCCTCTCTCGCCCGCCGACACTCAGGAACGTACCGCTCGGCGGGAGTTCCCGGCTGTGGTTGTTTCGCCATCAGGATCTCCGGCCGGCCGCGGTCGGGCCAGACACTGGCCGCGATATCCGCCACGCGTTCAGCAAGTTGACGGATCGAGACCGCTTCTTCGCTGCCCACGTTGTAGGCCCGACCAGACTCACCGCGGAGCAGAATCACGACCAGCCATTCTGCGAGATCTGCCGCATAGAGATAGCTACGGAAGGGAGTGCCGTCGCCGCCGATCCTGATCGGCCCGCCTGCCACACAATCGCGGATGAAATTGCCGATCGCGAAGTGCGCGTCGAGTGGCAGATGCGGCCCGATAAAGGCGAAGCATCGGGCGATCGACACATGCAAACTGACATCCGCAGATGGTCGCGCCGCCATCGCACAGAGCATTTCAGCGGCCCGCTTGCCCTCCGCATACGCATTCCGCACGTCGAGTTGAGCGGGCCCGCCGAGAAAATCCTCCGACACACGCTCGAGGTCCGGGGGCTGCCGGCCGTAGACGGCGCCGGAGCTCGTGAACAGGAATCGCTGGCAGCCTTTCTCCCTCGCGAGCAAGAGCATCCGCCTCGTGCCGTCCACGCAGGTGTCAAACATCGTCTGCGGGTCGCTTGCGTTGAGCGATGCGCTCGCCTCCGTCGCCGCGTGGATGACATGGGAGACGGGCTCATCCGGAAAGCGAAAGCTGCGAACGTCTCCCTCGATGAAGGAGACGGCCGGATCGACAGCCAGGTGCGGCGACTTGGCGGTGAACCGGGCTGGATCCCGTGACAACACCATCACGCGGCAGCCGAGCGACCGCTCGCGGTTGGCGGCCAGCACCGCTTCCAAGAGCCAGGTGCCGAAAAAACCCGTGCCCCCACTGATGAACAGGCTCGCTCCGCGGAGCGGCTCCCACAGCGATGGCGTGCGGGCGAGCAGACGGGCAATGTCGGCGGCGATGATCGTGGTCATGCTAGCCCCGCACGAAGGCGGAGACCGTGTCGACAACATGATCGATGTGGGCGTCGGACAGGCCCGGATAGACGCCCAGCCAGAGCGTGTGACGCATGATGTAGTCGGCGCCGGGAAGCTCGCCTGCCACCCGTTGCGGCTTGCCATGATAGGCCGGCTGCCGAAGCAGATTCCCGCCGAAAAGCTGCCGTGTGCCGATCTTCTTCTCGTCGAGATGCCGGACGAGATCCCGCCGCGTGAACCTCGCCGTCGGCCGCACCGAGAGCGGAAAACCAAACCAACTCGGATTCGAGCCAGGAGTCGCTTTGGGGAGCACGAACACATCTTCGAGCGGTGCGAGGCCGGCCCGTAGACGGGTGTAGTTGTGCCGACGCGCGGCGATAAACCCGTCCAGTTTGTCGAGCTGCGCGACGCCCACCGCCGCCTGCATATCGGTGAGCTTCAGGTTGAAGCCGATGTGTGAGTAGATGTATTTGTGGTCGTAGCCGTGCGGAAGGTCACCGAGTTGCCAGTCAAACCGCTTGCCACAGGTATCGTCGTGGCCCGGTTCACACCAGCAGTCGCGGCCCCAGTCGCGAAAGCTCTCCACCAGCTTTTCGAGCTTCGGCGAATCGGTGAAGACGATGCCCCCCTCCCCCATCGTCATGTGATGGGCGGGATAGAAGCTGCAGGTCGCCAGATCACCAAACTGGCCCACGTGCTTTCCGCCAAACTCTGCGCCGAGCGCATCGCAGCAGTCCTCCAGGAGCCAGAGATCGTGCCGGCGGCAGAAATCGGCGACCGCAACACAGTCGAAAGGATTGCCGAGGGTGTGGGCGAGCATCACCGCCCGGGTCTTTTCGCTACGGGCCGACTCCAGGCGATTGACGTCAATGTTGTAGGTAGCGCGGGTCTCGGGATGCTCCA
>CANFQO010000032.1 GCA_947449135.1 Planctomycetaceae bacterium
CGGCCCCACGCCCTGATACGGCACGGACTGCGGCGTCCAGCCTGCAGGAATGGGGCCACCCTGAATCACAGCCGTGGGCAGCGGCGGTGCCTGCCAGTAGGGAAGGGGCCCCGAACCGGGGGCCGCCGTGCCCGAAACGCCGCCGGTGGCCCAGGCATTCGCCGCGGGATTGGCTACCGGTACTTGCGCGGAGCCAGCGCGGCCGGCCATGCAGAGGATGCCCACTGCACTGAACCGGACCAACAGTGAACCCCAGCGTTGTCGGCGTCCCTGCCGCACGTTGTTCGCCCTCCTGGCGACCTCCGGGTTGTACCGCCAACGGCCTCATTTCCCGAGAGGACTTTCAGGTCTTCTTGGGCAGCGAGTTGGGCAGCGCGGTTGCTGGATGGGAGATCGGGTTTTCCGCTGATTCCCGTGGAATGGACCGTCTTCTCACCGCACGGATTGCCGCGCCGGCATCACCTGGGGGCTTCCGGCAGGTTGCGGAAGCTGGACGGGTTGGAAATCCGCCGCCGGAGCCGCGTACACTCGCCGCCATGCGTCTGTGGTCGCTCATCGTCGTCGCAGTCATTGCTACCATCGTCGCCGGCTCGACCAGCGCAGCCGATCCGGAAATCGTCGCGGCAGGGCCCTCCATCGGTGCGTTGGTGGCGTCGGCGCGGCGGGCCGGGCTGCGGGTGTTGGAAAGCGATCACCTCGTGCTCATCACCGATCGGCCGGCCCGCGTTGGCGATGGCGTCGAGGATCTGCCACGTCTCTTCGACGAGGCGTGGGCGACATGGTGCGACCATTTTGAGCTCGACTCGGCGCAGCATCGCCAGTGGCGGGCCTGCGGCTGTCTCATCGTGGATCGCGAACGATTTCGCGCCGCCGGGCTCCTACCGGACGGGGCCTCGGAATTTGCCAACGGCTTTTGCAATCGCGAGCGATTCTGGATGGCCGACCAGTCCAATCCTGCCTACCGGCGGCACCTGCTGCTCCACGAGGGCGTGCATGCTTTCACGCTCACGCTCCGCGGGCTCGACACGCCATCGTGGTACATGGAGGGGATCGCCGAGTATCTGGCCACGCACCGGCTCAATGACGATGGCCGTTTCGTGCCGACGCCACTGCCGCTGCAGGCGGGCGACGTCGAGCAGTTGGGCCGCATCGAGAAGCTCCGCACCTTGCGGGCCGCTGGCACGTGCCCAGGCCTTGAGGATGTCTTCGCCACGCCGGCCGTGAATCACCGCGATCTCTCCGCCTATGCCGCGAGTTGGGCGGCGGTGGCGTTGCTCTCTCGGCATCCCGAGCATGCCCGCAGCTTTGCCGCAGCCGAGCGAGGTCCGCTCGATGGGGCGTTCACGGAGCGGCTCAGGTCATCTCCTGGATGGGATGCGGAACGGACCGCACGCAATTTCGACGCGCTCACCGACGAAATCGACTACGGCTACGACTTCTCTCGGTCTCGCGTTGACTGGGCTCCGGGCCAGCCGCTCGACACGCGTCAGGCGATCACCGTTGCGAGCGGCCGCGGCTGGCAGAACTCAGGCTGGTCGCTCCGCAAGGGGGAGCGTCATGGGATCAACGTGACGGGACGGTGCACGATCGGTTTGCTGGAGAGCACCTCCGCAGAGCCATCGGTGCGGCTGGAAACTGAGGCCGATGGTATCTCGCTTCGGTGGTATCGGGGCCGACCGCTCGGCAGGCTGCTCGTGGCGCAGTGGGTCGAACAGCCGGGCGACGGTGGTCGCCCCCGGTTCGTCGTGCTCGCCGAGGGTGGTCACGGCGAGTTCACGGCGGCCGCCGACGGCGTGGCCTACTTCAAACTCAACGAACCACCGGGCGAACTGGCCGACAACGACGGTCACCTCACGGTCGAGGTCGGCCCCAAATAAAAGGCAGCTGTCCCGTCGCTTCCGCTCCGGGCTTTTATTCGAGGGGTGCGCGACCGTTGATGGCTGCGGCACCCTTGCGATAAAAGCCCCGGGTGGAAACCCGGGGACTCCCGCTCCGGCTCACGCGTGCACTGCGAACTCGCCCGCCGACAGGCTCGGCAGGTTCGTCTGGCCCATCAGCCAGAGGTCGACCGAGCGGGCCGCCTCGCGGCCCTCCTGGATCGCCCACACGACCAGCGACTGGCCACGACGCATGTCGCCGGCGGCAAACACGCCGTCCCGGCTCGTCTTGTAGTCGCCGCCGGTCTTGATGTTGCCTCGGGGATCGAGTTCGAGCCCCAGGTCCGCGATCGGCCCATGCTTCTCCGGTCCCATGAAGCCCATGGCCAAGAGTGCCAACTGGCACGGCCACTCCTGCTCGCTCCCTGGCACCTCACGAAACTTCTGCTGACCCGATGCAGCGTCGGTGTACCACTCGATCCGCACCGTCTTCACCGCCCGCACGTGCCCCTTGTCGTCTCCCAGGAATTCCTTCGAGAGGATGCCCCATTCGCGGCGGCAGCCCTCTTCGTGGGAGGAACTCGTTCGCAGGATCACCGGCCATAGCGGCCATGGCGTGTTTCCCGGTCGCTGGTCGCGCCGCGGATACTTCCCGAGGTCCGGCGGCTGCGGTAGCAGTTCGAACTGCGTCAGGCTCTTCGCACCCTGCCGGTTGCTCGTACCATCGCAGTCCGAGCCCGTGTCGCCGCCACCGATCACGACGACGTCTTTTCCAGCGGCAAGGATCTGCTCCTGAACCTCGTCGCCGGCGTTGCGCTTGTTCTGTTGCGGCAGGAACTCCATTGCGTAGTGCACGCCCTTGAGTTCACGGCCCGGGATCGGCAGGTCGCGGCCGAGCGTCGCTCCGCCGGTGAGCAGCAGGGCGTCGTACTCGTCGCAGATGGACTGCGTGCTGACGTCGGTCCCCACGTTCACGCCACAACGGAACTCGACGCCTTCCTCACGAAGTTGTTCGACCCGCCGCCAGACACGCCACTTTTCCAGCTTAAAATCGGGGATGCCATACATCAGCAAGCCGCCCGGACGGTCGGCCCGCTCGAACACCGTGACCAGATGCCCCGCCCGGTTCAGCTGCTGCGCCGCCGCCAGGCCCGCCGGTCCGCTGCCGACGACCGCCACCCGCTTGCCGGTGCGCACTGCGGGCGGTTCGGGCACGACCCAGCCCTCGTCGAAGGCGCGGTCTGCGATCGTCATTTCGATCTGCTTGATCGCCACGGGGTCTTCGTTGATGCCGAGCACGCAGGCGGCCTCGCAGGGCGCGGGGCAGACGCGACCTGTGAACTCGGGGAAATTGTTGGTGGCGTGCAGCCGCTGGCTGGCTTCGTGCCACTGCTGGCGATACACGAGGTCGTTGAAGTCGGGAATGATGTTCCCGAGTGGACAGCCCGTATGGCAGAAGGGAACACCACAGTCCATGCACCGGGCGCCCTGCTTCGAGAGTTCCTCCTGCGGGAGGATCGTCAGGAACTCGTTGTAGTGCTTGAGACGATCGGTGACCGGCGCGTAGCCACTCACCTTCCGCTCGTACTTCATGAATCCGCGCGGCTCACCCATGGATCTTTTGCTCCTGCTGACGTGCTTCTTGCTGTTCCTGTTCGGCGAGTTTGCGGAGTTCCGCGAGCGCCCGCTTGTAATCGACCGGCATCACCTTGACGAAGCGTGACTGCTCCGTATTCCAGCCATCGAGGATCGCCCGGCCGCGACTGGAGTCGGTGTATTCGACATGCTTCTCGATCCGCCCCTTCAGATACTCCAGGTCACCGGCGTCGAGCGGATCGAGTTCGACCATCTCCTTGTTGACCTTCTGTCGGAACGTGCCGTTTGCATCCCAGACGTAGGCGATGCCGCCGCTCATGCCGGCGGCGAAGTTTCGTCCCGTTTCGCCGAGGATCACAGCCCGGCCGCCGGTCATGTATTCGCAGCCGTGGTCGCCCGTGCCCTCGACAACCGCCTCCGCACCGCTGTTTCGCACGCAGAAGCGTTCGCCGACGATGCCCCGGATGTAGATCTCGCCGCTGGTCGCCCCGTAGGCCACGACGTTGCCTGCGATCACGTTGTCCTCCGCCTTGAAGGAGGCATTGCGGGCGGGCCGCACGATCACGCGGCCACCCGACAGGCCCTTGCCACAGTAGTCGTTGACGTCGCCCTCGACCGTCACCGTCACCCCGGGCACGCCGAAGGCCATCAGGCTCTGACCCGCCGTTCCGGTGAAATTGATCTGGATCGTGCCGTCGGGTAGGCCGCCTGCGCCGTGTCGACGGGTTACCTCGCTGGAGAGGATCGTGACAGCCGTGCGATTGATGTTGCGGATTGGCAGATCGATTTTTACCGGGGTGCGGTTCTCGAGTGCTGGCTTGCAGAGGTCGAGCAGGGTGGTCATATCGAGCGACTGCTCGATTCCGTGGTCCTGCGACGACTCGTGGTGCGTCTTCACATGCTGCGGCACCTCGGGCTTGTGCAGGATCGTAGAGAAATCGAGCCCCTTCGCCTTCCAGTGGGCGATCGCGGCCCGAGTGTCGAGCCGGTCGACCCGGCCCACCATCTCGTCGATCGTGCGGAATCCGAGTTTGGCCATCAGTTCCCGGATTTCCTCGGCCAGCATGAAGAAGAAATTGACCAGGTGCTCGGGCTGACCGGTGAACTTCTTCCGCAACTCTGGATCCTGAGTGGCGACCCCCACCGGGCAGGTGTTCAAATGACACTTCCGCATCATGATGCAGCCGATCACCACCAGCGACGCCGTGGCGATGCCGTATTCTTCGGCACCGAGCATGGTGGCGATCACCACGTCCTTCGCCGTGCGGATCATGCCGTCCGTCTGCACCACGATCCGTCCGCGGAGGTCGTTCATCACCAGCACCTGATGGGCCTCGGCGAGGCCGAGTTCCCACGGCAGGCCGCAGTGCATGATCGAGGTCTGGGGGCTGGCGCCGGTGCCGCCGTCGTGGCCGGAGATGAGGACCACGTCCGCCTTCCCCTTTGACACGCCCGCGGCGACCGTGCCCACGCCCACCTCCGCCACCAATTTCACGCTCACGCGTGCGTGGTGGTTGGCATTCTTGAGATCATGGATCAGCTGTGCGAGATCCTCGATCGAGTAGATGTCGTGGTGAGGCGGAGGCGAGATGAGGCCGACGCCCGGTGTGCTGTGGCGAATGCGGGCGATCTCGCGGTCGACCTTGTGGCCGGGAAGCTGGCCACCTTCGCCCGGCTTCGCCCCCTGCGCCATCTTGATCTGCAGTTCCTTGGCGTTGACGAGATAGAGGCTCGTGACGCCGAATCGACCGCTGGCAACCTGCTTGATGGAGGAGTTCTTGCTGTCGCCCGACGGTTCCAGCTGATACCGCACCGGGTCCTCGCCGCCCTCGCCGGTGTTACTGCGGCCGCCGAGCCTGTTCATGGCGACGGCGAGCGTCTCGTGGGCCTCCTTCGAGATCGATCCATACGACATCGCGCCGGTGGCAAAACGCTTCACGATCTCCTTCGCCGGCTCCACCTCGTCGAGCGGGATGGCGGTGTCGCCCCACTGGAAGTCGAGCAGGCCGCGGAGCGTGAGCAGCTTCGTCTGCTGTTCGTCGATCAGCCGCTGATACTTCTTGAATTCCTCGCGGCTGTTGATCTGCGTGGACCGCTGGAGCGTCGATACGACATCGGGTGAGAGCATGTGTGCCTCTCCCTTCCGCCGCCACTGGTAGCGGCCGCCGACGTCGAGTTCCAGCGTCTGCGGGACGTTGGTCTTCGGCCAGGCATGCTCATGCCGCTTGAACGTCTCTTCGGCCACGCCCTCGAGTCCGATGCCGCCGATCCGGCTGGGCGTGCGGGTGAAGAATTCATTGACGAGCCCCTGCTCCAAGCCCACCGCCTCGAAGATCTGAGCGCCGCGATAGCTCTGCTGCGTCGAGATGCCCATCTTGCTCATCACCTTGAGCAAGCCCTTCGAGGCCGCCTTGGCGAAGTTCTTGTGCAGCTTCTCGCGGGGATGATCCGCCGCGATCATCCGCTCTGCCTGCATCTGGTCGATCGTGGCGAAGGCGAGGTAGGGATTGACGGCACCTGCGCCGTAGCCGGTGAGCAGGGCAAAGTGCTGCACCTCGCGGGCCTCGCCCGTCTCGACCACGATGCCGCACCGCGTCCGCGAACCTTCCTTCACCAAGTGGTGGTGCACGCCCCCGGTGGCCAGCAGCACCGGCACCGCGGCCTTGTCACGGCAGACGCCGCGATCGGAGAGCAGGATGATCGTCGCGCCGTCACGCACGGCACGGGAGGATTCGTCGCGGATGGCGTCGAGCCGCTTCCGCATGCCCGCCACCCCGTCTGCGGCCGGAAAGAGCAGCGAGATGATCACCGACTTGAAGCCCGGCATCTGCGGGCCGCCGGCCGTGCCGAGCGACTTGATCCGGGCGCATTCAGCGTTGGTAATGACCGGCGTTTCCAGACGGAGGAGACGGCACTGCTCCGGCTTCGAGTCGAGGAGGTTTCCCTCGCTGCCGATCGTCGTGATCATCGACGTGATGATCTCCTCGCGGATGGCGTCGAGCGGAGGATTCGTGACCTGCGCGAAGAGTTGCTTGAAATAGTTGGCGAGCAGTTGCGGTCGGTCGGAGAGCACGGCCAGCGGCGTATCGTTGCCCATCGAACCGATCGGTTCGGCACCGTCGGTGGCCATCGGGGCGAGGATCACCTTCAGGTCTTCGAGGGTGTAGCCGTGGGCCCGCTGCAGTTCGAGCAGGCTTGACGGTTCGCCCGCCACGCCGGCCGCCCGCCAGGGATCGATCGCATGGGCCGCGCCGATCGCGTCGGCTCCTGTGCCGGCTTGGAGCAGTTCTTCCGGCAGAACGGCCCGCGACTTCGTCACATCGATCACATTTGCCGGATCGGCAATCTGATCGAGCCGCACCTGCTGTGTCGTGATCCATTCACGCCACGGCTTCGCGGTCGCGAGCTTCTGCTTGATCTCGTCGTCCTCGATGATGCGACCTTCCTTGGTGTCGACGAGGAACATTCGGCCCGGACGGAGTCGGCCCTTGCGGACCACTTCGCCCGCCGGCAGCTGCAACACCCCGGCTTCGCTCGCCATCACCACGAGCCCATCTTTCATCTGCCACCAGCGGCCGGGCCGCAGTCCGTTGCGGTCGAGCGTGGCGCCGATTCGGACGCCATCAGTGAACGCCAGCGCCGCCGGGCCGTCCCATGGCTCCATGAGACAGGCCTGGAATTCATAGTAGGCCTTGAGGTCGTCCGCCATGCTCTCGTGGCCGCTCCACGGTTCGGGGATCAGCATGCTGACCGCCTCCTCGATCGGGCGGCCAGCGAGCACGAGGAGTTCCAGCACGTTGTCGAAGGTGGCGGAGTCGCTGCCCCCCTCACGCACGACAGGCTTGATCTTGTCGAGGTCGGGGCCGAATACCGGATGCGCGAGCATGCTCTCGCGGGCGTGCATCCAATTGATGTTGCCGCGGACGGTGTTGATCTCGCCGTTGTGCGCGATGAAGCGGAAGGGATGGGCGAGATCCCAGGTCGGGAAGGTGTTGGTGCTGTACCGCTGGTGCACGAGCGCGAGGGCACTCGTCATCTTCGGGTCGGAGAGATCGGGGTAATACTTGTCGACCTGGTCGGCCAGCAACAGGCCCTTGTAGACGATCGTTCGCGATGAGAGCGAGCAGACGTAGACGAAGGTCTGTTCGGTGAGGCCGAGTTTGCCAAGTTCGATCCCAAATCGCTTTCGCAGCACGAACAGCTTCCACTCGAAGTGGTCGCGGGCCGTCTTCTTGCCCCGGCCCACGAATGCCTGACGCACGACCGGCTCCACTTCGCGGGCGGTGCCGCCGATGAAGCGGTTGTCGGTGGGCACGGTCCGCCAGCCGAGAAAGTCCATCCCCTCTTCGCGACAGAGTCGTTCAAAGAACTGTTCCGCGCTCTCTCGCTCTTCCTCGGAGGGCGGCAGGAAGACGTTGCCAACGGCCCAGTCGCCCGGGGCTGGCAGGCTGATGCCAGCCTGCGGAGTCACCGCCGTGAAAAATTCCTGCGGCATCTGCAACAGGATGCCGGCGCCGTCACCGGTGAGCGGATCGCAACCGCAGGCGCCGCGGTGGGTGAGGTTTTCCAGCACTTCGAGTCCCTGCCGGACGATCTGGTGGCTCCTTCGCCCGTGCAAGTTGACGACGAATCCGACACCGCAGGCGTCGTGCTCGTTGGCGGGATCATAGAGGCCTTGGGCGGGGGGAAGTCCGGGAAAACGCGTCATTGCGATACTCGAGTGAAGGAAAGCTTGAGAGAGCCAGATTGCGGGATGCAGAGAGATCGGAGGGAACGGGAATCAGAAACCGGAAGACGTGGACGGAACGATCAGGCGTGGGCGGCGGCATGCTCCGTAGCCACGTCCACTGAGTCTGCCAACCCAGCGTCGATGTCGTGGGCATGGCCGCGGAGCAGTTCGATGAATCGCCGCACGGTGGGAGCGAGTGGTTTGCCGCGGGCATGAATGATGCCGAGCGGTCGCACGAGTTCCTCGTCGCTAATTCGCACACTTGCCAGCGTGCCTGCCGCCACCTCGCGGACCACGGTCGGCTCCGGCAGGAGTGCCACTCCCGTGTCGATTTCGATCGCCCGCTTGATGGTCTCAATGTTGTCGAACTCCATCACGACGTTGGGCTCGACGCCATGGGCCGCCAGAACGCGATCGATCTCGTGCCGAATGACCAGGTCTGGGTCGAAGCTCACCATCGCCTGGCCGTCGAGATCGGAGAGCGGGATGTCGTGGCGGCCCGCGAACGGATGCGCCGGGGCGCAGGCGAGTACCATCGGTTCTTCCCGCCAGGGCTCGGCGTGGATCGTCCGCGTGCTCCTCGGATAGCTGACGACGCCAATATCAGCCTCGCCGTTTTCCACCGCCTCCAGCACCCGCTCCGGATGGAGGTATTCAAGTCGGACGTTCGCCTTCGGGTGGAGGCTCATGAACTCCTGCAGGTAGCGGCTCATGTGGTGCAGGCCGACAGAGTAGATCGCAGCCACCCGCACACGGCCGGCCACCTGTTCATGCAGCGACCGCACCTCGTCTTCAAGGGCGTCGTAGCGGGCGATGATTTTTCGGCAGCCATCGTAGAATACCTGCCCCTCGCGAGTGGGGATAAGCGGCCGCTTCGACCGCTCGATGAGCTGCACGCCCAGTCTGTGTTCCAGTTGTCCCACCACCTGGCTGGCACCGGATTGCGAGATGCCGTTGTCCTCCGCTGCCCGCGAAAAACTGCGGCGTGACACGATGTCGCAGAAGATTTTCAGGGATTTGAGGTTCATCGATGTGCGACCGAAAAGCGGTGTAAATCAGCCAAAAATCGATACTGCGGCCCTCCTTGGTCACTGCCAAATCACGAAAACAAATGATGCCGCCTTGCATCATTTGGAAAACAGATACAGCGTAGCGGGGTAGGGGCGTTCGTCAAGCGGCCATGCGGCAGTCGACCCATCTTGCCTAGGTCGGAAAACCTGCAGGATCGGTGCATCCGGACCCGATTCTGATGGTGGTGAAATCCGCCACCTCAGTCTTGAGTCCGGCCCCTCCATGCCCCAGCAGCCACGAACCGACGCATGGTCTCGCGGCCGCCACCTGTGGCTGTGGTGGCCGGTATGCGTCTGGGCCTTGGTCTGGCATGGGGGTGCCGCCTTCGGTGAGCCGCTGACCATCGAGACCGGCGGAGACGAGCAGCCGTCCGCCTTGGATGTCATCGGGGATGAGGCCGCTGACGCGCTGGAACTGCCGGAGCAAGTCGTCGAGGAAGTTCCGGCCCCCCAAACCTTGCTCAGCGACGAAACAACGCTCGACCCAGAGGCAATCCGGGAAGAGATCGACCGGGCGGTCGAGGCCAGGCTCGAGGGCATTCCCAGGCCGCGGTACATCCCCGCGACCGACATCGCGCCGCCGAAGGGCCTGCTGCTCTATACGGAAAATTCCCGCCGCGGCGACTTCCCGTTTGCGTTGGCGCTTGGCGGCTACATGCAGCTCCGTTGGCTCGAGTTCGCCCGGTCAGCCACCACCTGGACCGACTCCGCCGGCAATGTGCGGCCGATCAACAACATCGACACGTTCAACTTGAACCGCTTCTTGATCTCCTTCTCAGGCCACGTGGTCGATGAGCGGCTCGTCTACAACTTCGCCTTCTTCGGCACCTCCGACAACGGCCTACGATCGGGCGTCGTGCCGATCGGCATGGCGGGCTGGAAGTTCAGCGATGCGGCCACGGTCGGTGCCGGCGTGACGCCGGTGCCGGGGTCGCGGGAGTGGCTCGATCAGTCCCCCTGGAATCTTGGCGTCGATCGCAGCATGGCCAACACCTTCTTCCGCCCCGGCTTCAGTCCGGGCGCGGCGGCCACGGGCTCGCTCTTCGATAAGACCGTTCACTATCAGGCGGGTGTGTGGAACGCGATCGACGGCGGCACGTCTGGTGTCTTGCGTCGCGGTACCTCGATGGCATGGGCGGGCAATACCTGGTGGGAACCGTTTGCTCCCTTCGGGCTTGGCTATGGCGACATGGAGCAGCACGACGACGCCGCCATTCGATTGGGCACGAGCGGTGTCTACGCCCGCACCTACGCGCTCGGCGCACTGGGGCTCAATCCTGAGAACACGATCGTGCGGCTCTCTGACGGTACGGCTCTGGCATTGCCAGACGCTCTTGGCCCCGACTCCCGCGTCGACCAGTTCCGATACCAACTCGCCACGGTGGATGCCGGTTGGAAATACCGCGGCTGGGCCGCCAGCCTCGAATACTATTTTCGCACCCTCAACGGCTTCCAAGGCACTGGCACCTTCGAACGCTCAAACATCTTCGACCACGGCGGCCTCGGCTATCTGTCGTGGTGCTTCGTTCCGCGGAAGTACGAGGTCTATGCTCGCTCGAGCGTCGTCACTGGCCCGTATGGCACGGGGCAGGAATACGGCGGCGGTTTCAACTGGTATGTCAACCAGTCGCGTCAGGGCCGCTTCACGCTGGAGGCACTCCACATGAACCGCAACCCCGCGCAGAACATTCTGTATCCCTACCGCGCCGGCTACACGGGCACCGCCATCCAGACGCAGTTCATGGTTTCATTTTAGGGCATTCGAAATATGTCGAACGGTCCAAGCCGCCGGGGGCGGTGACACGACTGCGTCCGCCGCCCCGGCAGCGGGGTGGCTCCGACTCGAGGGCAGGATAGCCCGACTCGCTCCGGCTTCCACCGACCCCCGGCTCCTTTCATAGTCAGATCACGCCGGTGCAACCAGCCAGGGCGTGTTCTTGGGGCGAGCGAAACACCGGCATTCTGCCGCTCTTTCTCCTGGCGCACGAAGTTGCTAGCCTCCTCGCCCCTGCGGCCTCCTGCAACAAGTGCCTCCTGTCAAGGAACCCCCGTCCGATGAACGGTGTCTTGCAAAGCATGACGTGCGGCCTGTGTGGTTGGCGGTTGGCCCGGCTCGCCGCGCTGCCGATGCTCCTTATGCTCACGGGCTGCGGCACGACGAGGATGAGCGATTCGAAACGCACCGCCACTGAGCAGCTGCTCGTATCCCAGGCGATCGATAGGGCCGTCATGCGGATCGACGTCCGCCCGCTGGCGGGGAGGCGAGTGTTTCTCGACGCGGCATTCATGGACGACGTCGAGGACGGCAAATACCTCACAAGCGCCCTTCGGCATCAGTTGATGGCCTCCGGCTGTCTGCTAGCCAAAGATCTCGATTCGGCCGATGTGGTGGTCGAAGCCCGGGCCGGAGCGGTCGGCACTGACCGGAGTTCGGTCCTGCTCGGGATTCCGGCGACCAACGTTACCGTGCAAGGCAACGAAACCTCCACGCCCGAACTGGTGTTCGCCAAGCGTTCGGAGCAACGCGGGGTGGCGAAGCTCAGCGTCTATGCCTACGAACGGGAATCAGGGCAGCCGATCTGGCAGAGCGGCGAGGAGCATGTCGCCAGCCATGCCCGTGACCGTTGGCTCTTCGGGGCCGGGCCCTACCAGGACGGCGAGATTCACGACGAGCCCGCATTCGCGGGCCGTGCCATTCACAAACGCGGCGAGAAAGCCGCTGCTGATGCCGTGCCACAGGATCCTGCGGCGCTCGCAGGCATGGTCGATCTCTCAAAACCCAAGGTCTTCGCCAGCCAGCCTCCAGGGGTCGACACGACCCCCAGCCTTCCCGCCGTCATGGCTGAGCAGCGGATCGCCGACCTGCCGATCGTGCGGTGAGGAAGTCGTCAGGTGTTTCCGGCGAGCAACGCTCGGAACGCCATCTCGTCGAGCACCCGTACGCCGAGCTTTTCAGCTTTCTCCAGCTTGCTGCCGGCCTCCTCGCCGGCCACGACGTAGTCGGTCTTCTTCGAGACACTCGCCGACGCCCGTCCGCCCGCCTTGCGGATCGCCTCCTCCGCCTCCTGTCGCGAGAAGCCGGCGAGCGTGCCGGTCACCACAAGCGTCTTGCCCGTGAGCGGGCCCTCGCCCATCCGCTCCGCCGCCGGCACGTCGAGCACCACGCCCGCCTGTTCCAGGCCCTGCAGCACCCGGGTGCCGTAGCTGCTCGCCAGCCACTCATGGACGCTCGCCGCGATCGCCGGGCCGATCTCCGGAACGGCGGAGAGCTCGTCGACTGTTGCAGCGCGGAGCTGGTCGATGGATGGAAATCGTGAGCAAAGCAGCGAGGCCACCCGTGGGCCCACGTGCCGGATACCGAGCGCATTGAGCACGCGGACAAGCCCGCGACCGCGGCTGGCGGCGATCTGCTCCACGAGTGACAGCGCCGATTTCTCGCCCATCCGTTCCAGCGGCTCGAGTTGGGACGGCGTGAGGGTGTAGAGATCGGCGTAGTCCTTCACGAGCTTTGTGGCGACGAGTTGCTCGACGAGCTTGTCGCCCAGCCCTTCGATGTCCATGGCGCCCCGCGACGCGAAGAATTTCAGCCGCTCGCGTCGCCGCGCAGGACAATCGACATCGGGGCAGCGGATGAACACGCCCTCAGGATCGCGCTCGAGCATCGTGCCGCACTCAGGGCACTCGGTGGGCGGCAACCAGGGCTCGAGCTCCTGCGTCCGCAGATGCTTTTCGACTCGCACCACGTGCGGAATGACCTTGCCCGCCTTTTCAACCACGAGGACGTCACCCACACGGACGTCCTTGCGCGCCACCTCATCAGCATTGTGCAGGCTCGCCCGTCGGACGATCGTGCCGGCAAGCTCCACCGGCTCGAGATCCGCCACGGGCGTCACCGTGCCGCCACGGCCCACCTGCACGCGGATGCCCGCCAGCCTCGTCGTGGCCTCGAATTTCTCGAACTTCCAGGCGATCGCCCAGCGGGGACTCTTCGCCGTGGTGCCGAGTTGCCGCTGTTGGTCGAAGCGGTTCACCTTGATCACGAAGCCGTCGACCTCAAAGTCGAGGTCGTGCAGTTCTTCGATCAGGGCGGTGCCATGCTCGACGAGTGCATCGAGAGAAGCAAATGTGCGAGTCCGTGGCGCCACGGGCAATCCCGCGTGCTGCGCCCAGTCGAGTAATTCCGATTGCGAGGCCGCGCCGAGGCCGGTTGCATCCCCCACGCCGTGACAGAAAAACCGCAGCGGGCGAGCGGCGGACTCCCGCGGATCGAGCAGCCGGATGCTGCCAGCCGCAACGTTTCGCGTGTTGGCAAAGGGAGCGAGCCCCGCCTCCGCCTGCTGTTGGTTGAGTGCGACGAGGTCGGAGTTGGTCATGTAGACCTCGCCGCGGACCTCGATGCGCTCCGGGGGGGCGTCGAGAGCGAGCCGCAGCGGCACCCCGTGGATTGTCCTGACGTTGTGCGTGATGTCGTCGCCGACCGTGCCGTTACCGCGGGTTGCGCCGAGCGCGAGCAGGCCGTTCTCATAGGTGAGCGAGACGGCGACGCCGTCTATTTTCAATTCCAGCACCCACTCGATCGCTTTGGTGCCCGAGTCCTGCAGGAGCTTTTCGACGCGGCTGCCCCAGGTGGCGAGGTCGGCGGCGCTGTACGTGTTGTCGATCGAGAGCATCGGCAGCCGATGCCGCACCGATTCAAGCTCCGGCACAGGCTCGTCGCCGACTCGCTGCGTGGGGCTGTCGGCCACCACGAGTTCGGGATGTTGTTCTTCGAGGGCACGTAGGTCGGCGAGCAGGCGGTCGTAGTCGCGGTCGCTGATCTCCGGTGCCGCCTCGACGTAATACTTCCGGTCATGATGCCGGATCTGCTCCCGCAGGCGTTCGATCTGTCGGGCGGCCGACGCGGTCACGGTTGCTCAGCCCCGGTGGCGGCCTGCTGCTCAGCCTGCCGCTTGAGGTCGGCAGCCCGGATGCGGTTCTGCCGTTCCCCCTCGAAGTGATCCATGGCCACGGCACCGACCGTGGCAACGGCGAGCACGGCGAGTTGACCGGCCAGCAGCGTGACGCCGTGCCGGTCCATGAGGCGTTCGAGGGCATGCGGCGCCGTCGACAGGCTCTCGGGCCGCACGCCCCGCAGGACGAACAGACAGTAGCTCGTCGCGGTAATCGTGAACAGGAAGCCCACGATGCCGAGGATCGCATAGAACGGATTGGGGCGAGGGCGTGGCATCGAGCGTGGTGATCCTGTGTGGGCGAAAGGCTAGATTATAGCCGCCCGCGGCACCGCCACCGGTTTCTTTTCGGTTCGCACGCGCAGGGATCGCTCGATGCCCCCCGACTTTTCACACATCCAGCCCAAACGGCTTCCCGCCCTGATCGCGGCCGCTCCCAAGGCGGAGCTTCATGTGCACATCGAGGGCACGCTTGAGCCGGAGTTGGCTTTCGAGATCGGCCGCCGCAATGGCGTCGCGCTGCCCTACGAATCGCCAGAGTCGCTGCGAAAGGCGTTTGCCTTTACCGGCCTGCAGAGCTTTTTGGACGTCTACTATGCCGCCGCGTCGGTGCTCCGCACGGAAGACGATTTTGATGACCTGACATGGGCGTATCTCCAGCGGGCTCATGCCGACAACGTGGTGCGTGCGGAGATCTTCTTCGATCCGCAGACCCATACCGCGAGGGGCGTGCCCTTCGAGACCGTGCTCTGCGGCATGTCGCGGGCGATCACGCGGGCACGGCACGAACTGGGCATCTCGGCAGCGCTGATCATGTGCTTCCTGCGGCATCTCACGGAGCGTGAGGCCTTCGAGACGCTCGAGCGGGCAGAGCCATTCCGCGAGCATCTGCTCGGCGTGGGTCTTGATTCCGGCGAACGGGGCAACCCGCCCGAAAAATTTGCGAACGTGTTCGACCGTTGCCGCAGGCTCGGCCTGCATGCCGTCGCCCACGCGGGCGAGGAGGGGCCTCCCGTTTCGATCACCGCGGCGATCGACGTCCTCGGCGCGGAGCGGATCGATCATGGCGTGCGGTGCCTCGAGGACGAGGCCGTGGTCGCCCGGCTCGTGCGCGAGCGGATTCCACTGACGGTCTGCCCGCTCTCCAACGTGACGCTGCGGGTTTTCGACACGCTCGCCCACCACAATCTGCCGAAACTACTCGCCGCGGGCCTGCGGGCGAGCGTGCATTCCGATGATCCCGCCTACTTCGGCGGTTTTGTGAACGAGAACTACCGGCAGGCGTTCGCGAGCCTGCCGCTGACCGCGGCCGATGCCTACACGCTCCTGCGGAACAGTCTCGAATCGAGCTTTCAGAATGCGGCCGAACAGGCCCGCCATGTCGATCGGCTCGACGCGCTCTTTTCCGAAAAATGGGGACGGGACTGATTTTTCTAAAGCACCCCCGAAAATCAGTCCCGTCCCCATTTATTAGGCGGTGATCCTGTGGCCGTGGAATGCCAGGCGTTCGCAGGCCGCCACCACGCGGTCGACATCGATTCCCGCCATCGCGAGCGTATCGGTCTTGCGATCTTCCCACTTCGGCCGCAGCGCAGCTGGCGGTTCGACGGTGGTGTGAATGCTGCCGTAAGGACCATTGCGATCGGCGGGCACGGGGCCAAAGAGGCCGACGCAGGGCGTGCCCACCGCAGCCGCGAGATGCAGCGGACCAGTGTCGCCCGAGACGAATAGCCGTGCGAGTCGGCAGAGGCTGCCGAGATCCTGAAGCGTGGTCTGCGGTGCGACCACCGTCGCGTGCGGGGCGGCCGCGGCGATGCGATTGGCACTGTCCCGCTCCCGGTCGCCTCCCCAGACGATGATCGATGTCAGCCCATGGCGGTCGTGGAGGATCTGAGCCACCTCCGCGAACCGTTCCTCCGGCCAGATCTTCGACGGCCAGCCGGCGCCGGGATTGATCACGACCGGCGTGGACATGAGCCGCAGCGTTGTCAGCCACTCCTCCATGCGGTGGCGGCTCACAGGCCAGTCGGGCATGTTGAAGTCGGGCGTCACTACCCGCACCCCCAGCGGCTCGAGTAGCCCACAGTTGCGGTCAACCACATGCGTGGCCGTCGATGGGACTGCACAGTTGTAGGCCAGCCACGCCGCCTCACGCGACTCAGGTCGCGCGTGGCCGATCCGCAGGGAAGCGCCGGAGAGCCAGGTGGGGACGGCGCTCTTGAGCAGCCCCTGCATGTCGATCGCGACATCGGCGTGGAAGTCGATGAGCTGGCGGCGGAGCGCTCGCACCGCCTGCCATGATTTCATCCAGCCACGGGGCAGACGGAAGAGATGGTCGATGGCGGGATGGCCGGCAAGCACATCGGCGGCGCGGCCCTCGACCACCCAGCCAATCCGTGCGGTGGGAAACGCCCGCTTGATGGCGACGGCGGTGGGCACGCCATGGAGCACGTCGCCGATGGCGGAGAGCTTGACGAGAACGATCGCACGTGGGGCTTCCATGCCGCGCACTCCCTGAACGAAAACTGTTGACAGCCCGGAAAGTTCATCGCAGCGGCGGATTTCCGACAAGTCCAGTTTGGCTGTCGGCTCCCGCCCGCGGGCCGCATCCAGCCCGACCAGCCTCGGTCGTTGCTTCTCGTGATCCGCTCCGCTCGGCCGACGCTTGCCGAAGTGCCGTTGGCGGACATACCTTTAGCAAAACGGCGGGACGGAGGAGAAACGAGAGGCGACGACTGTCAATGTCCCCTGGGCGGTCCATGGCTGTCGGTCGCATGCAACGGGAACGACCTATGCACCTCCGCCCGCTGCTTGTGATGCTTCTGGCCTTCGGAGCCGCGGCGGCGGCGCGGAACAACCCGGCCGCTGAACCATCTCCTCCGGCGTTCGACTTCGACCGGCAGATCGCGCCGCTGCTGATCTCGCGCTGTCTGGAATGCCACTCGGGAGCGAGCCCCGATGGCGGGCTGTCGCTCGTCGACGTCGAAGGTGCGGCCAAGGGGGGAGAGAGCGGGCCGGCGCTCGAACCGGGGAACGCTCGAAGCCTCTTGCTTGCGCGGGTGGAGAGCAACGAGATGCCCCCCGAGCAACCACTTTCCGACGACGAGAAAGCGATCCTCCGCGCCTGGATCAAAAGAGGTGCTCCCTGGGGAACAGAGCCCCTCGATCCGCTCGCCGTCAGCACCGCGAAGCGTGCCGGACGGGATTGGTGGTCGCTCCAACCGCTCGCGGAATCCCCTCTCCCCGAGACGGCGCATGATCCGTGGGCACGCGGTCCGATTGATGCCTGGGTGCTCGACAAGCTCCGACAGTCCAGCCTCGCTCCCTCGCTCCCAGCCGATCCTCGTCTCCTCATCCGTCGACTGTTCTTCGATCTCATCGGCCTCCCGCCGAGCCCGCAGCAGGTCGAGGCGTTCATGGCCGATCCCTCGGAGGCCGCGTATGCCCGCCTCGTCGACGACCTCCTTGCCTCTCCCCACTACGGCGAGCGTTGGGGGCGGCACTGGCTCGACATCGTCCGCTACACCGAGAGCGAGGGATTTGAATACGACCACCCGCGCGACCGCGCCTGGCACTACCGCGATTACGTGATCAAGAGCTTCAACAACGACAAGCCCTACGATCAATTCATGCGTGAGCAGCTGGCCGGCGATGTCCTCGAACCGGTGACGAGCGACGGCATCATCGCCACGAGCATGCTCGTCTGCGGTGCCTGGGACAGGGCCGGTAACGCCCAGGCCAATGCCACGCAGCGTGCCATCACGCGCGAGGAAGAGATGGAGGACATGATCAGCGTCGTAGGCCAGACGTTCCTCGGCCTGACGCTCAACTGCGCCCGCTGTCATGACCATAAATTCGATCCGGTGCCGCAGGAGGACTATTTCCGCATCAAGGCCGTCTTCGATGGCATCAAGCACGGGGAACGATCGATCAGATCCCCTGCCGAGATCGAGGCACGAAAGCGGCAGGGGGCGGTGCGGGACGAACAGATGGCCGCCGAGCGGGTGACGATCGCCACCCTCCAACGGGAAGGGGCGCAGCGGGCTGCGGTACGCTCGCCGGATCGCAGCGGCCTGTCCCCGGGCCCGATGCCCCTCATCCGCTGGACATTTCGTGAAGGCACCGCACCGTCCGACGGCTTCCTCCACGGCGGCGCCGTGGTCGTCGGCGACCGGCTCCGGCTCGCCAAGGAGACGCAGTCCTTCTTCGAAAGCACTCCTATTCCCGAATCGATCCGGGAAAAGACGCTCGAGGCCTGGGTGGTGCTCACCGACCTCGCTCAGAGTGGCGGGGCGGCGATGTCGATCGAGAGCACCGCCGACCGCGACTTCGACGCGATCGTGTTTGGTGAGCGACAACCGCGGAAGTGGATCGCCGGCAGCGGTGGGTTTGCACGAACCCGCGATCTCGAAGCCGCCGAAGAAACCGCGACCACCGGTGAGCCGGTCCATATCGCGGCGGTCTATCGGGCCGACAACAGCATCACCCTCTACCGCAACGGCGAGCGCTATGCGGCTCCGTATGTCCCCTCGGCATCGCTTCGCACGTTTGAGAAGGGGACGGCGACGATCCTCATCGGTCTGCGGCACCATGGCGCCGGCAACGGCTTTTTCGACGGCGAGATCCTTCAGGCCGCCCTCCACGACCGGCCGCTCGGCGACGACGAGGTGGCTGCGGCATTTCGGGCCGGGGGTTTCTCATTTTCGCAGGAGGAGATCCTCGCCTGCCTTGACGACGACGAGCGGAAGAGCCATGCCGAGGCAACCGCGCGAATTGACGCGCTCAAGAAGGAAGCGGAGGCTGCCGCAGCCGACACGGCTGTGTCGTATGTGGGCGTCCGTGTGGAGCCGGCGCCGACGGCCCTCCTGCAGCGCGGCAGCGTCACCTCCCCCGGCGAGATTGTCAGTCCATCCGGCCTCTCGGCGATCACCACCGTCGCCGCCGACCTCGGGCTCCCTTTCGATGCCCCCGAGGCCGAGCGACGCAAACGGTTCGCCGCCTGGATCGCTGATCGAGCCAATCCTCTCCCCGCCCGCGTGATCGCCAACCGGATCTGGCAGTACCACTTCGGCCGGGGGCTCGTGGCGACGCCGAGCGATTTCGGTCTCAATGGCGGCCGCCCGAGCCACCCCGAGCTGCTCGACTGGCTGGCAAGCGATCTCGTGCGGTCGGACTGGCGGCTCAAAAGCCTCCACCGCGCCATCGTCCTCTCCTCGACCTATCGGCAGGCCTCGACCCACGACGAAATGGCCGCCGCGATCGATGCCGACACGACGCTCCTGTGGCGCTATCCACCGCGGCGTCTCGAGGCCGAGGCGGTGCGGGATGCGATGCTCGCCGTGAGTGGCGAGCTCAATCCGGCCATGGGAGGCCCGAGCTTTCGCCCCTTCACGACGACGAGCTTCAACGCCACCTTCTACCACCCCATTGATCGCGACGATCCCGAGCTGAACCGGCGAACTGTCTACCGGATGAATGTCAACTCTGGGAAAGAGCCGCTCCTCGACGCATTCGACTGCCCGAGCCCGTCGGTGAAGACGCCGACGCGTGGTGAGACGATCACGCCGCTCCAATCGCTCTCGCTGATGAACAACAGCTTCGTCCAGCGGCAGGCCGATCGGCTCGCCGCCCGCGCCCTCGAAGCCGCCGCCGGCGACCTCCCCCTCGCGGTTGGCCGGGCCTACGAACGCGCCCTGGGGCGACAACCGACCGACGAGGAGCGGCAGCGCGCCGTAGCAGCGGCCGGGGATCGTGGGCTGCAAAGCGTCTGCTGGGCACTCCTCAATTCCAGTGAGTTTCTCTATGCCCGATGAATCGCTCCGGAAGACTGATCAGGCCCTCTCTCCGGCCGCGCTCCTCCCGCGCCGTCATTTTCTCTCCAATTCCAGCGGCAGCCTGGCGAGCGTCGCCTTCTCCTGGATGCTCGCCAACGAAGCCTCCGCGGCAACTCCCGGCCCGACGAACGCAGCCACCGGCTCCGGGCTCCACTTCCCCGCCAAGGCGAAGCGTGTCGTGCAGATCTTTTGCAGCGGCGGCGTCAGTCATCTCGAGACGTTCGATCCGAAGCCGGAGCTCGAGCGGTTGGACGGTAAGTCACTCGAAGGGAAGGGGGAGAACCTCGGTTTCTTCGGCCAGCCGGGGATGCTCATGAAGAGCGTCTACCCGTTCGCGAAGCATGGTGAGAGCGGGTCGTGGGTCAGCAGCCTCCTCCCGGGGCTTGCCAGCTGCGCTGACGATCTGTGCTTCATCCACTCGATGGTCGCCAAGAGCAACAACCACACGCCGGCAACGTTCCAGATGAACAGTGGCTTCACGCTCAACGGCTTCCCGTGCATGGGTGCCTGGTTGAGCTACGGCCTCGGGACGGTCAACGAGGATCTTCCTGCTTTCGTCGTTCTCCCCGATCCGCGCGGCCAGCCGGCTGGTGGATCGATCAACTGGACGAGCGGCTTCCTCCCTGCCAATCACCAGGGGGTGGCCTTTCGCACCGACGGTGGCGATCCGATCGCCGACCTCCGCACGCCCGCGGGGCTCTCTGCTATCGATCGCGTTGCCGACCTCCGGCTCCTCGAATCGATGAACGGCGATTTTGCTCGGCTCCATCCGGGTGACACCGACTTCGCCGCGAGGCTCCGCTCCTATGAGCTCGCCGCCCGGATGCAGGTGAGCATCCCCGAGGCGACCGATTTTGCCGACGAGCCGGAGACCATCCGTGAGCTCTACGGGATCGACGACCCGACGAATAAAGGCTTCTCGCGCAACTGCCTCATGGCCCGCCGGCTCCTCGAACGGGGCGTGCGGTTCGTGCAGCTTTTCAACGGCGGCTCATTCGGCAGCCCGCGGATCAACTGGGACGGCCACGAGAACATGAAGGAGAACCACGACACCCAGGCCGCCACGATGGATCGCCCCGTCGCGGCGCTGATCAAGGATCTCAAGGACCGTGGCATGCTCGACGACACGCTCGTCGTCTGGTCGACCGAGTTTGGCCGCAGCCCCGTCACTCAAGGGATCGGCGCTACCGGCCGCGACCATCACCCCAAGGCCTTCACGTGCTTCCTCGCCGGTGCCGGCGTCAAAGGGGGCCACCATCACGGCGCGACCGATGACGTCGGCTACAGCGTCGTCGAGGACGAGGTGACGATCCCCGATTTCCACGCCACGATCCTCCACCTTCTCGGCATCGACCACGAGAAGCTCACCTACTACCACAACGGCGTCAATCGGCGTCTCACCGACGTTCACGGAAAGTGCATTCGTGGCATCCTCTCCTGACCGGGGCCTCCCCTGGCCGGATTGATCGGCTCGAACCGCCACGCCGCCGCCCGTCTCTCCCGCCCGTGGCCGGCCGCCGAGGTGGCACCGCACGTTGTTTTCGTGCTCCGCATGACCTACTCGATCATCTCGATGTCCGGCAGCACCCAGGAGCGGTCGAAATAGGGCTGCGTTGGGCCGTAGAGGCGGAAGTAGCTGAACCAGCCTTTACCCGGGAGGGTCTTGATCCAGTTGCTTTCCGGCGTGCCGGCGGGAGCCGTTGGACCGAACGTGAGGTCTACCGAACCGTCGGCGCTTGTAACGATGCTGTCCCGTGACGAACGATCCGGCGAAACGCCCGTCTTCACGAAGCAGCGGGTCTCGTTGTCGTACACGGTGACCGACCAGAACTGCGCCACGGGAACGTCCTTCGGAACCCTGAGGCGATAGGTCTTCCCGCCATCGAGCCAGCGGCCCTGGCTGTCTTTTGCGGCCTCGAGGTAGACCTGGCCAATGCCGACGGCGCGGCCCATCATGCCCACCGAAACGCCAACGGCTTCGTAGAACCAGCTCGTCCGCTCGTCCAGCTGCGTATGGTGCGGCGCTTCCTGATTGGTCTCCTTGAGAAACAACGAGATCTCCCAGTTCCTGTTGGGCCAGACCTTTGCGCCTTCAAACCGCTTTCGGTAGGCGATGGCCCGCGCCATCACCTCGCCGGTCTGCGCGGCGTCGATGAGGATCTGCTTCTGCCGCTCGGTGGGATTGAACGGCTTGCCTTTTTCGATGCCCAGCGGCTGGAGCATTCCCATCATCATCCGATCACGCTCGTGGACGGGTTCCTCCTGGATGATCTTCGAGAGGCCTTCCCAGTAGGCGAGGCCACGCGGTTGTTCGCCGCTCCATGGGCGACCTGCCGGCGAGACGTGCCGCGTCGGGGCCGGGGTTTCTCGCTGGCTGTAGGGATAGATCTTCAACCCATCGATGAGCAGCCTGGCTTTGGCCGGATCAGGATCGAGCACGCGGTGGGCGGAAAAAACGTTCACCGTGGGTGAACGAAAGACGTAATACCCCTCCGGCTTCATCTCCGGGTCATCGGGGCCGAGGATCAAATACCTGCCGCCAGCACCCTTATCGGGGCCGGTCTGGCCTGAATCGGTGATGGGCCGCTGCCAGAAATCGGTGAAGCCGCCCGCCGTCGGACCGGCGGGCACCTCGAACACCAGCGGTCCGGTCTCCTTCAGATTTGGAAACGCCATGATGTATGGCGTCGTGGCGTTGGCCGTGAGAAGGCCAAGCTTGTCCTGAAAGGTGAGGTAGTCGACGTAGTCGAGCTTGCCGGCACCAAACTTGGTGAGGTGTTCGCTCTGCCACTGCTGCATCGCCATCATTGGTAGGGCCCAGAGGTAGGCCTGGCAGGCCCGCTGGTAGTCGATGTCGTCGAAGATTTTCGTGACGGTCGCATCGGTCGGGTAGCCATTCTCCAACTCGAGTGGGCCGAGTCTGGATGCGACGCTCCCGGTGGTAGGCAGGAGCTGCGCGTGTGCCGTGGGGAACGTGAAGGTGGTGATGAGTGTGGCGGCGAGGACGAGTCCTCTGGAAGTGGTCGTCATGAGTGCCTCCCGGCGGATGTGTCTGAAAATCGTTGTTGCAAGGTCACGGCATCTTCTCGATGTCGCCCGGCTTCCAGCTCTTGGTGATGGCGGCTTCGGTCGGGCCGTAGAGACGAAGGACGGCGAAGTAGCCCTTGCCGGGCACCGTTGCGAGCCAGTTTCCCTCCTTGCCGGCGGGCGATGTGGGCCCGAGGAAGAGGTCCGTGCTGCCGTCGGCGTTCTGCGCCGGGGTGTCGCGTGACCCGAGCGACGGGAACGGCTGGCCGTTGGCGAGCCCCGATCCGTTTTCGGCCTCGTAGAGCGTCACCGACCAGAAGTTGGCGGCCGGGATGTCGCGAGGCAGACGAAGGCGGTAGCTGCTGCCACCCGACAGGTTCGCACCGCTGCTGTCGACGAAGGCGATCATGTACTTGGCGCCCCTGCCGGGAGACTGTGACAGCATTCCGGGGCTGACCGAGTAGTAGTTGGTGAAGAACCAGATCCGAGCATCGAGGTCGAGATACCCGCCTGCCACCCTGCGCCAGCCGAGATCGAAAGGCCCGCCGAGATTCTCTGGGGTCGCGTCGGCCATGGGATTGATCCACCGCCGATCGGGATAGATCCGCAGGGAACGGCCGGCGACCACATCTTCAAAGCCGATGACGCGGCTCATCTTGAAAGCCGTCCTCGCGGCGTGATCGAGGATCGCCCGTGTCTTTGCGTCGGGCTCGAAGGGCCGGCCCTTGGCAATGCCGATCGATGCCAGCATGCCGAGCGAATCGGAGTCGGCGAGACCGGCGCTCTCGCTCTCCACCAGTTTCTTGAGTTCGTCGAAGGCGGTGCCGTCGCTGATCGGCAGCATGTTGACCGGCACACCGGAGGCATCGGGAAACTGCATCGGCCTGGCGTTTTGTCTGCCGTTGAGCGGATAGATCTTCGACTGTTCGATGAGCGCGACGGCTGGCGTCAGGTTCTTCGGGTCTTGATAGAACGCTCGTAGGAAGACGAAGACGTTGTTGGTCGGCGAACGGTAGACGAAAAAACCGTCCGGTACCGGCCCCTCGTAGCCGGGCGGCAGTAGCAGAAAGTTTCCACCCTTGCCGGCGTCGGGACCCGGCAGGCCAACGTCTCCAAAGAACCTGCCGCCATCGACCGGGATTGGCCGCTGCCAGGCATCGAGCAGAATGCCCTGGAGGTTGGGCGGAGCCTCGAACACCAGCGGACCGTCCTTGCCGAGGTCGACGTAGCCCATCGCGTAGATGACATCGGAGTTGGGGGTCGTGATCAGCGTCTTGGCGTCGAGCCGCTGCTTCCAGACCGGGAGCACGTCGTAGCCTGCGCCAAAGACTTTTTCCGAGCCGACCTTCATTCCGAGCGTGTTGATCAGCGGCAGGGCCCAGAGATAGGCCTGCGTCGCGCGTTGGAACAGCAGCTCGTCTCGTAGGGTGCGGGCGGTCTCCTCAGTCGGCCTGTTCTCCGCGAACGGCAGGCTGCTGAGTGCCTCGAAGCGGGTAGCCTGAGCCAACGCCGGCCCGGCGTGGATGAACGCGGCAGCGACCGCACTGACAAGGAGCAGGTGCATGCGTGGGGTGTTCATGGCGCTGTCTCGTCCGTAAGTGCGAGCGAAAATGTCTCACAAAACGAATAACGATCCTGCTACGGACTGCCAAGCCCGGCCAGTTCGCACATGACGGCGGTCGAGACCGACTGCGGGCAGCTCCAGACCATAAAAAACAGCGACTCGCGGACGAGCCGCTCCGCCGGGTGGCCGGCCACGAAGCCTGCCCCCTTCGAGGCGGTCAGCGCGGCCTGCGCGGCCCGAACCACCAGCCCGTTGGCATGGGCCCGGAGCTGGTCACGCTCGGCTGGTTCGATGCCGTGCTCGGCGGCCGTGTCGAGTCGCTGCGCAAGTTCATCCACCTCGGCCCGCAGGCCGGCGGCCACGGGGTGGAGTGCCGATCGTGCGTGGGCCTCGTCGTCGATGATCGCAATGGAAGCCCGGGTGGCACCCACCGCCAGCGCCGTGGTCGCCAGACCGCCCGTCCTCACCCCCGCTTCGGCCGGTACGATCACGTCGGCCGGCTCGACATCACGGAAGGCCACGCTCGAGGTGCGGCTTCCGGAAAGGGCGAGCAGATGCAGCGGCGGCGCGATGTCGAGGCCGGCCGCAGCGGTCGACACCACGAAGAAAAGCTGCTCGCCTGTCTCGGTCATGGCGCCGGTGACGAGCGTGTCGCTCGAGTCGGCGCCAGTCACCCAGGGGCAGAGTCCAGTGAGCCGCCAGGGGCCGTTGCTGCTGCGTGCTGCAACCAGCGCCGGTGAGCCGAGATGGCGGCGGCTCGTCGAGAGCTGCGAGATGCCGACCGTGGTCGGCATTTCGCCGCGGGCCAGGGCAGGCAGCCGACGCCTGCGGATGGACTGTTCGCCACCCGCAATGATCCTGCAGCCGCTGGCCCACTGGGAGAGGACGAGCGCCGTGGTTAGGCAACGGGTTGCGATGGCGGTCAACAGCGTGAGAAGAGCCGGCTCGCCGGCCTCGGTCCCGCCGCAGTCTGCGGGGATGAATCCCGCCAACGCACCGGATCGCGCCAGGGTCGTGAAAGCGCCGCTTCTCCACGGGCCGACCTCGGCGGTCTGCGTCGCGAGCGCGGTTAACTCGTCGCAGAGGGCGGTCACCGCGACCGGATCGTGTTTTTGGAATCCTGGCTTGAACATGTCGCCATTATGCAGGGAGAAGGTCATGCCGGGCGGGGGTCGCCTGAAAATCGCCGGGCTGTATACTCCGGGTCCTTCTGGCAGGTTCCCCCCACCTCTCCACATCACGTCCGGAGCCACACCATGAGCCAGGCTGAAGAAGTCGGCGCCACCAGTGCGTCCAGAAGTTCCGCTGCAGCGTCTGTCACAAGCCTCCCGCAGCACGCCCCGCCGCGGTTGGACGAGCTGTCGCCCCAGAATCTCTACGACAAGTGCATGGCCTTGGCCCGCAATCTCTGGTGGAGCTGGCATCCGGAGGTGACCAACCTTTTCCGCGAGCTCGACCCGATCCGCTGGCGTCAGCTCGACCACAACCCGATCGCGCTGCTTGCCGAGTTCACCCCGGAACGGCTGGAGGCGCGGGCCGCCGAGTTGGTGCTCTACAGCCGGATTAATCAGGCGTATCGCCGGCTCAAGGAATACATGGCAGGGGAATCGACCTGGAGCAACGTGCACGCCGGTGTGCTCGGCTCGAAGCCGGTGGTCTATTTTTCCGCTGAGTTCGGCATCCACGAATCGGTGCCGATTTATTCCGGCGGCTTGGGCGTGCTCTCGGGCGACCACATCAAGAGTGCCAGCGGCCTGGGCATTCCGCTGATCGCGGTGGGTTTGTTCTATGACCAGGGCTACTTCAAGCAGCAGCTCGACATCGACGGTTACCAGCACGAGGAATATCTGCAATCGCGGACCGAGGCATTGCCGATCGAACCGGCACTCGGCGCCGACGGCAAGCCGATTACCGTGCAGATCGATACGCGTTCGGGACCGATTTTCGCCAAGGTCTGGAAGATGGCGGTGGGCCGCATCAACCTCTTCCTGCTCGACTCCGATGTCGAGGTGAACAATCCGGAAGACCGCGAACTGACAAGCCGTCTCTACGGAGGCGATTCGCGGCTGCGGATCCGGCAGGAACTCGTGCTGGGCGTCGGCGGCGTGCGGGCGATCCGGGCGATGGGGATCGTGCCCGGCGTCTACCATCTCAACGAGGGGCATTCGGTATTCGCCACGCTGGAGGCCGTCCGCGGCCGGATGGAGCGGGATGGCTACTCGTTCGATGATGCGGTTCGCAGAGTGGCCCGGCAGACGGTGTTCACGACACACACGCCGGTGCCGGCCGGCCACGACCGGTTCGACGGCGGTCTGATCGAGGAATACCTCGGCCCGATGCGGGATGCGCTGGGCATTTCCCACGACCAGCTCATGGGGCTGGGACGGGTCGAACCCCACAACAACAGCGAGCCGTTCTGCATGACGGTGCTGGGACTGAAGATGTCCCGGCGGGCGAATGCCGTCAGTGCATTGCACGGCCATGTAAGCCGCAAGATGTGGTCGGGCCTCTGGCCGTGGCGGGTGGAGGAGGAGGTGCCGATCGGCCACATCACCAACGGCGTGCATGTGCCGAGTTGGCTCTCATGGCAGATGCTCCAGCTCTACGACCGCATCTTCCCCTCCAACTGGTTCCGCCGGATGGGCGAGCCCGATATCTGGCAGAAGATCCACGAGTGTGACCCGGGCGAACTCTGGGAGACGCACTACGCGCTCAAGAACCTACTCCTGCAGTTCGTGCGGCGGCGGCTGGCGCGGCAGTGCCGGCGGCGAGGTGAGTGCGACGAGGCCGTGGAGTCGGCACGTTCGGTGCTCGATCCGAACATTCTGACGATCGGCTTCGCGCGGCGGTTCGCCACCTACAAGCGGGCAGATCTCGTGCTCGCGGATCTTGATCGTCTCTACGGGCTGATCAGCAACGCCGAGCGGCCGATCCAGATCATCTATGCAGGCAAATCGCATCCGGCCGACGAACCTGGCAAGGCGTTGATCCGCAAGATTGCAAACCTCCGGCATGACAACCGCTTCGCCGGCCGCGTCGTCTTCGTGGAAGACTACGACATCAACGTCTGTCGGCACCTGATCCAGGGCGTGGACGTGTGGCTCAACAACCCGCGACGACCGCTCGAAGCCTCGGGAACGAGCGGCCAAAAGGTTGTCTACAACGGCGGCCTCAACTGCTCGATTCTCGACGGCTGGTGGGCGGAAGCCTTCGACGGTCGGAACGGCTTCGCCATCGGCCGAGGCGAGACCCATGCCAATGACGAGATCACCGATCGTCGCGACGGTGAGGCGCTCTACAAGGTGCTCGAGCAGGAGGTGATCCCGCTTTTCTATGACCGCGACAGCGACGGCCTGCCGCGGGCATGGATCAGGATGATGATGAACTCGATCAGTTCACTCGCGTGGCGGTTCAGTGCGCACCGTATGGTGATGGACTACGCGCGGATGTGTTACGTGCCGGCCGCCGGTGGCGTGTCGTCCGACATGCACAGCCGGTGACCCAGAGCGAGGGCCAAGTCAGCGTTCCGCTGAGCGGAGCGTGCGGAGGCTGGCGATCGCGGCGTCGAGTTCGGTGGTGAGACGATCGAGGACTTCCTTCGAATAGGTGGGCACGTCGGCGGCGGTCCGCAGGGAAGTGGACCAGTCGACGCGTTGGCCGGGAGGCAGGTCCTCCACGGCAAACGCCCGCTTCGTGGGAAGTCCGAAGGCGAATCGTCCGCCATCGACATGGATGGGCCGCTCTTCACGGGTGCCGCCGTCGATCAGCCGCAGCGGTTCCTCGACTGGAACAATGCCACCGTCGTCGGTGATGGCCATCAGCCATGCGCATGTCGAACAGGCGCCCGATTGTGGGTCAATTCGCACCAGGTGCCGGACGACGAGGTCTTCGTGCTCGTCGCCCCGAAGCATGAGCGTGGGCACGTCGAACACGACTGCTGTTTCGTGTTTGCCGACACAGGTGATCTCTCCGAGGTTCTTATGCTTGGCGTTCAGCACCTGTCTCCCGAGGAAGTCGAGCGAAAGGCCCTCGGTCGTGGCATCGGGCGCGACCACGGTCAGTCGGTCGTTCACCGACACGCAGTTGCCGACACCGACCTCGACGAGTTCGTGCCGAGGAGCTTCCCCGCCGTCGGACTGCGGCTCGACCGGTCGCACGGTGGCGAGAATTGCGAACGTGAATCCGGTGACGGTTTCCTTGATGGATTCGGAGACATCGTCGGTATCGCCGCTGGCGAACCGCGTCGTGGCGAGGAGCACGATCCGGTTCCAGCGGTCACGCTCGGAATCGTCCACCGACGTGCCGGCCTCAATGACCGCGATGGGCACGGGTGTGGGCGACGAATCCTTCGCGAATGCGGACATGAACGGGCAGAGGCAGGCCAGTGTCATGATCACCATGCCGACACAGGCAGTTGGCCGGTTGCCTGCTGACTGTCGGTGCGACGGATGATTTCCAGTTCGAACCACGGCACCGCTCCTCTTTCCAACGAGCCGCGACGGTTTTCGCGCGGGGCGGAATCATGGGGAGGTGGCCCCTTCGAATCAAGAGAAAATGGAGAAAGTCTCCCGGAGTGGCCTCCGTCGCGAAAATTCGCGTTTGGCCCGTCAGCGGCCACACAGACGACATACGCAATCCGCCTGTCCCAGGATGTCGCGGCCGGTCTTCAGAACGGTCGGCTCAGCGATCCTCGTCGAACGACCGTTTGCTACGGAGCAGGTGGTGGTAGTGCTGCGCGAAGCGGTGGGCCTCATCCCGCACGTATTCCAGCAGTCGCAGTGAATAGGAATCCCGCGACAGCCGCAGCGGCTCGCTCCGGCCAGGCAGGAAGACCTCCTCCTCCCGCTTGGCCAGCGAGATCACGCAGGGAGCCTCGATCCCCAGCGACTCGAGTGCATCCATGGCCGCCGAGAGTTGCCCCTTGCCGCCGTCCACCAAGAAGATGTCCGGAAGCGGGGCCCCTTCGCGGACGAGCCGGGCAAACCGCCGTGACACCACCTCGTGAATGCTCTTGAAGTCGTCGATGCCTGCCACCGTCTTGATGCGATAGCGTTTGTAACCCGGCTTGAACGGCAGCCCGTCGATGAACTGCACAAGACTCGCGACCGTCTCGTTGCCGGCCAGATGGGCGATGTCGACCCCTTCGATCACACGCGGTGGCCGCGGCAGCCCGAGCACCTTCTCGAGGCCCGCCAGTCCCTTCTTCGGATCGACGAGAAATACCTCCGGCTGCACGTGCTCCTCCAGATCACCCCGCTGATCGAGCGTTTCCAGCAGCTGGATCTCATCGCGGAGCCGTGCGGCCTGTTCGAACTCGAGCCGGCCCGAGGCGGCGAGCATCTCCTGCTTCATCTCCTCGAGCAGGCGTTTCTTACCACCGTCGAGAAATGTCTTCAGACGGTTGATATCGCGACGGTACTCGTCTTTTGAGATCCGCAGATTGCAGGGTGCGGTGCACTGGTCGATCGAGGCGAGCAGGCATGGGCGGAACCACCGCCATTGCTCGTCGTTGGCATCGATGTCGAGCGAGCAAGTGCGGAATTTGAAGATCCGCTGCAGCACAACGATCGCGCCGCGGAGGCTGCCGGCGCTCGTGAACGGGCCGTAGAGCTTCACGCCCTTCTGCCGCGGAGTGCGAGTGAACTCGACCCGCGGAAAATCCTCGTGGGTCGTGATCTGCAGATAGGGGAATGTTTTGTCGTCCTTGAGGTCGGAGTTGAACCGCGGCTGCACATCCTTGACGAGCCGGCTTTCCAGCAGCAGGGCATCCACCTCGCTGTCGGCCTCCAGATAGTCGATGTCGCGGATCTCCTGCACGAGATCGGCGGTCCGGCGGTCCTGCTCGGCGGCCTTCAGAAAATAGCTTCCGGCCCGGGCCCGCAGGTTCTTCGCCTTGCCGACGTAGATCACGCGGCCGGCGGCATCTTTCATCAGATAGACGCCCGGCGTCTGCGGAAACGATTTCACTTTCTTCGCCGCTGCGGCCCGATCGCCAGTGGTCACCGTCTGATCGGTGTCGGCGGGGGTGGATTCGGCGGCGTCGGATGGGTCGTGGTCACTCACACCCTCATTCTAGCCGCTGGGTCGCCGCTTGCTGGCAACGGTTCGGGGCTGCCCACGCCCCGTCGCCGGACGTTCGCTACGTCGACCAATCCGCCTCCGGCGGATCGGTGCCCGCTGGCCGTCGCTCACTCGATGCTGACTGCGCTCCGGCTGGCGGCTTTCGCGCCGTCGCCGCCGTCCCGGCGTCGGCTCCGGCTTACAGGAGCCGTGCAGAGCACGGCTCCCAATCTCTTGCCTGCGCTTGTCAGCAACGCCGGCCCTCGGGACATGGGCAGACCCTCCCGGATGCGTCTGTGCGGCCTGAAGAAGGCGAGATGCCGAGGAATCTGTTGCGGTCGTCGTGACGTCGGACGTCGCCAGGCGAACCCGTTTTGCTACCCCAGGCTTGTACAGGCAACGGGACGGACTAGGCTGCACCTGAGCGAATCCACTGTCTGCCCGATCCGTTCCTCCCGGTGATGTGAATCCATGGCTGTGGCCAAGTCCCCCGAGGCTGAAGCAGTTTCCCGCCGCGGGCTACTGGTGGGCGGGGTTGCGGCATTGGCCACGGGTGTCGTCGGTGCTGCCGGCGGCTATCAGGCGAGGCGGTTTCGCGAACGCATGATCACACCCGCCGCCGACTCGGCGACCTCCGAGTTCCGCCGGCACGCGGCCGCGATCCGTGCCACCCAGTCGCGACAGACCGTGGAAGACGTCGTCGCACTGCGTAGGAAGTATCAGGATCCGATCTTTGGCAAGGCCCGCGTGTGGGACATGATCGAAAAGCTGGGAATGTGCGTGGACGCCAGCGATGACTCGCTGATGTGCACGAGTCAACTCTTGCACGTGCAACAGGTGCTCGAGGCGATGGAACGAGATGGCGTGCAGGACCGTGACCTGTTCCTCGTCGCGCTGCTGCACGACATAGGCAAGGTCATGCTGCTGACCAATGCGGCCCCCGAGCACGTGGTCGGCTACATCAGCCCGTTGGGTGAGCCGTCTCATGGCATCGGTCTCGAGAACGTGATCTTCCAGTTCGGTCACGACGAGTTCATCTACTCGAGGATCAAGGACCTCGTCCCGGAGCGTGTCGCGTGGACCGTCCGCTATCACAGTGCCATGGTCGACACGCTGCGGCCCTACTGCAATGAGCAGGATCTCGCACACCTGGACGGGTGCCTCGCAGTGTTCCAGCCATTCGATCTGTGTCACAAGTCGTACCGTCATCTGCCGCACGTCGACATGGCAAAGTATCGTGCACTGATCGAGGACACGTTCCCGCAGCCCATCCTGTTTTGAGACAGCGCCGTGGGCGATCCAGGGGCGTATAGGCCTCCCTCGCCTGTCTGGCGGGCGGGCACGGTGCCCGGACGAACAACCACACCATGATCTCCTTGCTGCCGGGACGATTTGCCATCACATGGCTTGGCGCGATCATGGCGCTGACCGTGTTCGCGGTCGCATGGCCACGAGGATCGCGAGCATTCAACCGGTTCGTGGCGGCCGGTTTGGTCACCGTGGCTCGCCGTCCCTGGCTGATCGCGTTTCCAGTCATCGCCATGGGAGTGGTCGTGCTGTGGGCCCACCATGGGTTTCCCCAGCCACGAATCCACGACGAGTTCAGCTATCTGCTGGCTTCCGACACGTTTGCGCATGGTCGGCTGGCGAATGCGCCGCATCCGCTGTGGCAGTTCTTCGAGACTTTTCATGTCAACCAGCAGCCGTTCTATGTATCGATGTACCAGCCCGGCTTTGGACTGGCCTTGGCCGCGGGCCAACGGTTCCTCGGGCATCCATGGTTCGCCGTATGGATTTCCGCTATCGCTCTGGCATTGGCCGTCCACTGGGCTGCACGCGCGTGGGTTTCACAGCTGTGGGCTGCCGCGGCCGGACTCGTCACCGCCTGCATCGTGTCCCGTGGCTACTGGCTCGACAGTTACTGGGGGGGGACACTGCCTGCCATCGCCGGCGCCCTCGTGGTAGGGGCGTGGCCTCGCGTCATCCGTGCGGCGAATCGAGATGCAGCGTCGGTAATTGCCGCGGCTGTCCCCTTGGCAGCGGGTGGGGTGCTCTTGCTCTTCACGCGGCCCTATGAGGGACTCGCCTTGGTGCTGCCACTCGCAGTCGGCCTCGCGATGTCGCCCATGCCTTCACGGTCGCACGCGGCGTGGATCGTCACCTGCACGATCGCCTTGGGGATCGGGTTGGCCGGGCTGGCCTCCTACAATTGGCACACGACGGGGACCATGTTGACCACGCCCTACGGGCTGAACCTGTTGTCTTATCATCACCGCAAACTCTTCGTGTTTGGTGCCGATCGTGATCCCCCTCCCGTCTACCGGCATGAAGTCATGCGGCGGATGTACTCCGAGGAGTTCCAGCTTCGGCCATTTTCCGCCGAGGCGATTCGACAACACATCGTGCCGACCATGTCGTTTTACGGCGCACCGCTGCAACTGATCACGGTTGCCGCGATGCCGTGGCTCTTCCGCAACCGCCGCAGCCGTCCACTCCTCCTTGCGACCGGCTGTGTGTGCATCGCGGCGCTGCTGACCGTCTTCATCCGGCCCCACTATCTGGCACCAGCGGCCGCGGGCATCGTCATTCTCACCACGCAAGGGTTTCGGGTGGTGTCGACGCTGCGCTGGCGAAGGCATCGATTCGGCCGCACAGTCGCCTACGGTTTTCTGGTGTGTTGGCTGGTGGTGGCCTATGGCTACGGCGTGGTGCAGCAAATACGAACGGAGAATCCTCCGACGTGGGTTCGGGAACGCACGCGGATCACCGAGGAACTCACTCGGGCGGGCGGACAGCATCTCGTGCTCGTTCGATACTCGGCAGAACACCGTCCTCACGACGAATGGGTCTACAACGGAGCCAGCCTGGGATCTGACGCCCAGATTCTTTGGGCACGCGCTATGGATGAACAGTCGGATGGCAGACTCATGCGGCATGAGGCCGACCGCACGATCTGGATGGTCGAGCCCGACTCAGACGGCAGGCTGCAACGCCTTACGCCCTGAGCAGGTCGAACGGTTCGGGGCTGCCCATGCCCCGTCGCCGGACGTTCGCTCCTGCCAGTGCCCTTCGCTCACTCGATGCTGACTGCGCTCCGGCTGGCGGCTTTCGCGCCGTCGCCGCCGTCCCGGCGTCGGCTCCGGCTTACAGGAGCCGTGCAGAGCACGGCTCCCAATCTCTTGCCTGCGCTTGTCAGCA
>CANFQO010000033.1 GCA_947449135.1 Planctomycetaceae bacterium
CCGCCATAGATGACGTGGGCCGAAGACTCATTCCCCTCGTACTGCACCGGGTAAAAGAGCAGGCGGTCATGTTCCTCGACGACCGGCAACACCGCCTTGCGGCTCGAACTCGTCCAACAGCCGAACAGGGCGGTGGCACCCCAGTCAAGCAGTTCGCGGGCCCGTTTTGGGTAGAGGTCGGTCCGTGATTTCGGGTCGGGCCCCCAGACCTCGATCTGCCGGCCGAGCAACCCGCCGGAGGCGTTGATCTGTTCGAAAGCAAACAGTTCCACGTCGCGGAGCGACGTCTCGCTGATCGCCATGGTGCCGGTCTGGGAGTGGAGCAGCCCGACCTTGATCGTCTGTCGATCTGACGGCATCCGCGTGGGACGACAGCCGACGAACATGAAGGGGGCGAACGCCTGCGCTGCGGCCAGCGTCGCTGCTGCGCCGGCGTGCCTGCCGAAATCTCTTCGGGAGATGCTCTGGGCACGTCTCCTGTCCTGGTGCCGCTCCATCGCCTACTCCTCGACCATGTGCTTGTAGAGGGACTCGAACGGCTCGGGTGTCACGCTCACCTCGCCACGAAACGGATGGTCCATCGCGGCGATCAGGAAAATCATCGTGCCGAGATAGGCGGCCAGCAGGCCGCCGAGCAGCAGGTGCGTGATGAACCTCATGTCGAAGAGCCAGACCATGGCGATGTTGATGACCGCTCCCAGGATGACGACGTACCACATCACCGGCGGGATGGCCGTATGCACGGAAAACAGCCGCATCCGCCGGTACTCGAGAAAAGCGTTGAACTGTCGCAGTGCCTCGGCGTGGAGAATCTCCTGCGCCGGTGTCGTCGGCTGGAAGTCGAGAAGTTTTTCCTGGAACGCCTGCACGCGGATCGTCCCATCGACCGGCACGATCCCCTGCTGCTGGAGTGGCCAGGCATACTTGATCGTATACCGCGTGTAGTCGCGGAGGATCCAGCGGAGGTTCTGGCCGTAGGGCTCCGGGTAGCGGGACACGTCTTCATAGAGGGCCGACAGCGCTGCGGCCTCGCGGGTGACGTTCGTACTCGTGTCGGATGCATTCTGGTAGGCGGTGACGGCGATCAGGCCCAAGAGCAGTCCATAGAACACGCAAAAACAGGAGAGCACGTAGCCGACGATGTCGTTGGCACCGCGGGTGTTTTTCACGAACTGCCGCAGGATCGGCCGCAGGAAGACCAGGCCCGCCCAGTAAAAACCGACGAACAGCGCGATCATCATGATCGCGAAGGTTTCGGTCGGCAGATCGTAGACCCAGAAGAGTTGGTGCATGGTTCCGTGCCGGGGGCACCGCCGCGGCGGCTGCCACGAACGGGAGAACGATGCTACCAACGGATTTTTGCCGTTGCACCTGTCACTGGACGGCCTCGCCATCCAGGGCGTAGATCGCCAGGTGCCGGCCGTCCGGCCCCCGCAATTCCTGCACCCGGAACGTCCCCGTCACGGCCACCGGGCGGACCGAAAAAACGGCTGTTTTTCCGGGAACCATCCGGACAACGACGCAGTCATGGAGCAGGGCACCGGGCCCAAAACAGCACTCCATATTGTCCCGCACCAGCACGAACTGGGTCAGCCCGGTCTGCTGGAAACTCGGCAGGATGTAGCCGCGAATGCGGACGCGGCTGTTCTCCAGGGCCGTGACCCGGGTGGGCAGCAGGTCACGGGTGAATGGATCGCCCTTTTGCATGTCGAGCTTGATGTCGTCGAAGGAGATGTCCCGCAGGGCCGTTGATGGAGTCGGCTGGTCGGGCAGCGGGGCGACTGCAGAAGTCTCCGCCGGCTCCGCCCACACGGCAACAGCGGGCTCCGCCCGCGGCGGCGCGGCTGGCGACCCACATCCACTGAGGCAGAAGGTGAGGCAGAAGGCCGCGACCAGCACTGTCAACAGATGGCTAGCGTACAAAGGCATCCTCAAGGTGGTAGAGCACGCCACCGTCTATGCCAGGGGCGCCCATGGGGCGGATGACAAACCTGCCAGCGATCTTGGTGAGTCGGGGCGAGAAATCAATGCCCTTTGGATGACCTGGATCTTTCAGTTGCACGAGCACCCGATCCGTGATCTTGGGATTGCCGCCGAAGCAGCAATCGCCCTGATCGCGCACCAGCAGGAACTGTGTGATGTGTTCCTTCTGTTTGCCCGGATACATGTATCCCTTCAGCAACACGTTGCGGCCGTTGACGCTGCTGGCGGTGTCGGGCACCACATCCGGTGGATCGCCGGGCAACGGCTGGAGCATGCCGTAATCAATTCGCTCGTACCCTGGCGGCAATTCGCGAAGGTAGGTCCGCGACAGGCTGCCGAGACCGCCGACCAGCGACGCCGTCGACAGGACGACCGCCCCGATCACCAGTGAACGACCGGTGAAATCCTCGGGCTGCCGGGAGATCGTGCGGTAGGCCAGCGTGCCGAGCACGATGCCCAGAGTCGGCACCACAGCCAGCGGCCAGTCGACAAACGCGAGGGGCGACAGGACTGCCAAGACCGCCGCGGCGATCGCAGTCGGCGGGATCGCGCGATAGTGGCCATCCCCACCCTGGGAATCGATGCCGTCGGAAGACTGCTGTCGGGCTGTATCGAAGAGACCTGCTGGCATGCGCGTATGTCCCTCTCTGCTCTAGCGGACAGACGAACCGGTGCCGCCCGCCCGCAGCTTGGCTCGTAAGAAGATCGCGATCAGGAGCGCAACGCCCCCCCCCAGGACCCACTTCCAAAGCGAAGGCTGCGTCTGAGCCTTGGCCGCCGTCGCCGCTGGCTTGGGGGCGGCTGCGGGCCCGGGCTGGGAAACCACGGGTTTTGTGGGGTCGATCCCAGGGGCCTCATCGGTGGCCTCTTCGTCTGCGAGCGTCGCCGGAATCCGAGACGCAATCGCCGCTTCTGCCTCCGAAACGGCAGGTGTCGCTCCCAGTGACGGGAGAACTGCATCACCACTGGCGGGAGCCGTTGTCCCGGCCGTGGTTGGGTCGCCAGGATCGCCGTCCGGCGGACCGGTTTGGTCGCTCACGATGGTCGCGGTGGCCGCCGAGGGAGTGGGTGTGCCCCCGATGGCTCCCGAAAAGGCGGCCAGGGTGGCGGCGCGGCGGACCGCCTCCGGATCGATCTTTTCGAGCCTGACAATGGCGTCGGCAGCCTGCGGGAGTGGGCAGGCACGCAAGTAGTTCACGATCGGTTCGCGGACGAAGATGTTGTCGGCCTCGGCCTTCTCGAAGAGTTCCACGAGCCGGTCGATCGCCGACCAGTCCTGCCAGCGGGCGAGATCGGCGATCACCAGATCGGCAAGCTTCGGCTCCTCGAGCAAGAGCCGCAGTGATGCGAGCACCCGCTCCTTCGGAACGCGATCCGACTCCTCGCCGAGAAACCGCAGCGCCATCACCGCGGCATAGGTTTCGGTGAAGGGAATCTCTCGGCCGCGACGGTGCAGGAAGAGTTCGTCGACCAGGTCGAGTCCTGCGGGGCCCTTGAGCGTCACATAGCAAGCGATCAGGGCATCGAGTCCGCTGCGGACCTCCGCCTTCTCCGGGCCGAGGTCCTGGTTGGCGAGGATCGCGCCGATGCGGTCGGCGTCGGCCGGTGTGCCGCAGGCACCGAGCATGGTGGCATAGAGCCGCCGACGGTTGGCCTGCACCTTAGGATTCTCGATCCACTTCAGGAGTTGTGTCGGATCCATCCGATCCGCGAGGCCGCGGACATCGGCGTAGGGAGCGACGGCGAATTCGTCATACGCATCGCGGGCGAGCGTCTCGTCGGGATCTTCCAGATGCTGCTGAAAGAAGGCCAGACGATCGGGGCCCTTCTCGGGAAGCGACGCGAGCTTGCGGAGATACTCCACTCCCCGTTCGCTCACCGGGATCGGGCTTGACCAGACGAGCTTCGGCGGCTCGATGCCCATCAGGAGGAAGAGCGTGCCCACCGGCTTCTCTTCCAGAAGAATCGTCTCGATGGGAGTACCTTCCGCTCCGGTATGCCCGGCCTCCGCGATGCAATCGCCGCCTTTGAGCACCTCGACAACGGCGAAGGTGCCCTTCGGGAGGGGCCCGTCGGCGCGGGGCGAGAGCGAACCTGCCGCCGGCGGCTTCACGAGCCGCACAATGGCCGCCGCCTGGCTCTGGGCAATTTCCTGCGCAAATGTGAGCGAGACAGCCGAGCAGAACGGGCAGGCCACGGCCCGAGGCGCCTGGCCGACGAGCAGCCCGAGGCCGATCACGACGACGATGCAGTGAAGGAAGGCGATTTTTCTCATGGACGCATTCTAGCGGGAAACGTGCGGCCAACGCACGGACAGGCGGCTGGGGGTGCCCGGCCAGCGTCCATCGGCCATTCAGGTAAGGGGTTGCCCGTGTCCTAGAGCCGGCCTTGCTGGCAAGCGCAGCCATGGATGGCGGAGCGTAGCCAGCATGGAGTGAGCGTAGGCCAGGATGGCCGGAGCGAACGTCCGGCGACAGGGCACGGGCAACTCCGGAGCGCAGGCCTTCAGGACTGCAGCCACTTGGAGACATCGGTGCGGTAGGCGGCCAGGGCCGGGAGGAGGGCGGCCAGGATGGCCAGCACTACAAGGAACGGCACGAGGAGCAGTTCCGCGCCCGGTGCAGCCGAGAGCACGCTTGCCGAGACGCCGGCGTTGGTCGTGATCAGCGGCGCGATCGCCCCCACCAACACGTGTCCGAGCACCCAGCCGGCCATCCCGCCGCCGACGGCCAGGAGCACCGCCTCGATGAGCACGACAACGAGCACATGCGACCGACGGGCGCCAAGCGCCCGCATGATCGCCACGTCGCGGCTGCGTTCCAGCGACGAGCCCACCATGCTCACGAGGATCCCGATTGCCGAGACGATCACGACCAGCGTCGTCACCAGGAGAAGGAGCAGTTCCAGCGGTCTCACGAAGAGGTCGAGGAGCAGGCGGATCTCCCGAATCGGCTCGGCAGCCTGACCGTCGCGGCCCTCGTTGATCGTGGTCCGCAGGCCCATCGCGGTCAGTTCGGCGGGCAGGGGTGGCATGCCAGGCAGTCCGGGGATCGCAGCCGTTTCCACGAGAATTGCCGTCACCTCCCGCTGCGCGAAGGGAAGCGGCTCGTGCTTCTGGTTTCCGTCGTCAGGTGCGCGATCGGCATCCTTTCCGATTTCCGCTCTCCGTTCTCCGCTCTCCTCCCCCTCCACCGGCTTCGCATGCCCCTCCTGCAGATAAAACCCCTCCATGTTGACGAACACACCGCGATCGACGGGCGTGTCGGTGCGGGCCAGGATGCCCGTCACCATGAACGGGTCGTGCACCTTCCCGTCGTCGGCGCCGTGTGTGGGGGCAAAGGGATCGCCCGGCTTGAGACCCAGATTGGCGGCCACCGTCGCCCCCAGCACGCCGCCGAAGAACTCGTCGTCGCGGAAGTTCCGGCCGGCAGCAAAGGCAAACGGCCGGCTGTCACCGAGCGTGAGCCGGTCGAAGTAGGTCGTATTCGTGCCGATCACGCGGAATCCGCGGAAGTAGTCCCCCATGCAGATCGGCACGGCCGTCTTGGTGCTGGCGGCGAATGTTCCATCGGCGCCGTCGGGCCGCTCGGCCGCGGGCAGGAACTGCTGGTAGAAGTCCCAGGAGATGTTCTCGATCGGTTTGCTGATGAGATAGACGCTGTTGAGCACCAACTGCAGCGGGCTCCCCTTCGCGCCAACGATCATGTTGTAGCCCAGGCCTGAGCCCGACTCGAACGCCTGCTTGACGATGCCGCCGGTGACGAGCGTGGCCACGACGAGTGCGACGCCGAGTGCCAGCGAGAGGGCGGTGAGCAGGCTGGTGAGCAGCCGCTGCCGGATGTTGCGCCAGGCGATGCCGAGAAGGGTCATGGGTGGTGCACCGTGGCTGCGCGGTTGAAATCCTCAAGCCGCACGCGGCGCGGAAACTGTCCGGCCACATCGGCGGCGTGGGTCACCACCAGGAGCGCCACACCCTGCTCGGTGCAGGTGTTTCGCAGTAGGTCGATCACCTGCTGTTGGTGGGCGGGATCGATGCTCGCCGTTGGTTCGTCGGCAAGCACCGCCCGGGGGCGATTGGCCAGTGCCCTGGCGACGGCCACCCGCTGCTGCTGTCCCACGCTCAGTTCGGCCGGCTTGTGGGCGAGCCTGTGCCCCAGGCCCACCGCATCGAGGAGCCGCACCGCCCGGTGCCGGTCGGGGCGTCCCGATCCAAACGACATCGCCACCAGCACGTTCTCCAGCGCCGTGAAGCCCGGCAGGAGGTTGAACTGCTGGAAGACGAGGCCGAGCTTGTCGGCCCGCACCCGGTCGCGACGGGCCTCGTCGAGGCGGGCGATATCAATGCCGTCGATGATCACCCGGCCGGCATCAGGCCGCATGATCCCGGAGATGACGTTGAGAAGCGTCGACTTTCCGGAGCCGCTGCGGCCCTCCAAGGCGCAGTGCTCGTCGGCGGCAAGGCAGAACGAGTCGATGTCGAGGATCGTCACCTGCTCGCCGCCCGGCATCGTGAATGATTTGCGGACGTCGGTGAGTTCCAGCACGGATGTGGCCATACACGCAATCGTAGCCGCTGGAGGTGGTTCCTGAAGAGTCCCGCTCATCGTCATAACCGATGTTTTCGCGGGCCGATTGAGTGGCCACGGCACGGCGGTGTATATTTCGCCGCCCCCCTGTTGAAGCCTCCCGCCCGCAGCGTTGCTGGGCGGCACGCTTCCTTTCGACGTCCCGCCTCAGGAGATTCGCCGTGTCCATTCGCGTCGGCATCAACGGTTTCGGCCGCATCGGTCGCCTCACCTACCGAGCCATCTTCGAGAAATACGGCCTCAACGGCGACGTTCAGGTCGTGGCCTTGAACGACCTCACCGACGCCAAGACCAACGCCCATCTCCTCGAGTTCGACTCCAACTACGGCCCCTTCAAGGGCCATGTTGGCTACGAAGGGAATGATCTGGTCGTCGATGGCCACAAGATCAAGGTGTTTGCCGAGAAGGATCCGGGTGCCATCGACTGGAGTTCGCAGGACGTCCAGGTGGTGGTGGAGAGCACCGGCTTCTTCACCGACGCCACGAAGGCGGTCGCCCACAAGCGCGGCAGCGTGAAGAAGGTGGTCATTTCCGCCCCGGCCAAGAATGAAGACCTGACGCTCGTGCTCGGCGTCAACAACGAGATGTACGACCCGAAGAAGCACCATGTGATCTCGAACGCCTCCTGCACAACCAACGGCCTGGCCCCGGTTGCCAAGGTGCTGCACGAGACCTGGGGCATCGATCGGGGCCTGCTGACCACCGTGCATGCCTACACCAACTCGCAAAAGACGGTCGACACGGCGGCGAAGGATCTCCGTGACGCCCGGGCCGCGGCCCTCAACATCGTGCCCTCGAGCACGGGTGCGGCGCGGGCCGTGGGCCTCGTTATTCCGGCGTTGCAGGGCAAGTTCACCGGCATGGCATTCCGCGTGCCTGTCTCCACGGTCAGCGTGGTCGACTTCACCGCGATCCTCGGCAAGGAGGCTTCTCCTGCCGATATCAACGCCGCGATGAAGAAGGCGGCCGAGGGCCCGCTCAAGGGGATTCTGCGATACACCGACAAGGAACTGGTGTCGACCGATCTGAAGGGCGATCCCCACAGTTCGATCTTCTCGGCCGTCGATACGATCGGCCTGGGCAACTTCGTGAAGGTGGTCAGCTGGTACGACAACGAGTGGGGTTACTCCAACCGCGTCGCCGACCTGCTGAACTTCCTCGAGGACAAGGGGCTGTAGGCCTCCAAGGCGTTGGAATCCGTGGACAAGTTTGCGGGCCGTCGGCTGCGTTACGGCGCGTCCGCGGCCCGCTGCTGTGGCCTGACGGCCACGGTGCAGTCGGTCTCGAACGCCGTCGCTTCGAAGGTGGTCAGGCTGACCTGCACCCGCACGTGCTCCCCCTGAGGGGGCTGGCCCGGCCAGCGGAGCACGAAATGCAGGCCGCGGTTCCGGGACGTCCGTCGGAAGCGGGCGATCGCTTCCGTGGCCGGAATATCCCAGCGGGCCACCGGCCCGGTGCTGGGAGGGCCGCTGCCATCGAAGACGGTGATCGAGACATCCCCGGCCGCCGTCACGAGCCGCTCGTCGTCGTCCCGAGGCTCGATGACGATGGCCAGGCCATCACTCAGCCCATCTCCGTTGCCATCGAAACATTCGGTTCGTGCCGGATTGACGACCAGATGCGTGATCCGTCCAGCAACGGCCAGGCTCTCCTCGTTGGAGAGCCGCCGGTCTGAGGGAAGCTCTGCGGTCGGTTCGCTCATTCCGGAGAGGAGCTGAACTCTTGACTCGCTGATCCCCGCGGCGGGAGTGACGGTCGACGCATCGCTTCCGGAGGCGGCTGTCGCCGATACCGGGGTGACGAGTGACGTGTCTGGGGTGGCAGCGCCGGGAAATCGCGGTTCGGCCGGTAGCGGCGGGATGCCCTCGAGCGTCGGTGGAGTGACCGCTCCAGGTGCCGGTATCCCGATCGCAGGAGGAGCTGCGGGACCGGAGGCCGGTGCGCGGGGCGCAGGAATCTCGATCGCCGGCGGCGCGAGTGCCGGCTGTGAGGGCCCCGCTGCCGATCCCATCGGCAGCCGCGGTGGCGCCGCTGGACTGCCCGGCAGGGAGAGGCCGCGACCGCGTGCCGATGCATCCCCCTCGGTGAAGCCCAGCTGCCGCCGGAGATTCGTGTTTTCGCCGGCCGTCCTGTCCAGCCGGGCGCACTTGTCCTGCAGTTCATCCTGGAGTTGGTAGATCTGGTCTTCCTGCATCCGCAGCTCGCGCTCGAGCAGCTGTTGGCTCAAGTCGCTCTTGCAGCCGAGGCACGCAAGGACCGTCGCCAGCACGAAGCAGGCGACGGAGCTCATCGGCAGGCTGCCATGGCCTGAGACGATGCGGTGGCGTGCAAACAACGCCTGCACCGCAGCATGAGGAACAGCCGGGTCACTGAACCGTGTCATGACGCGCCTCCTTGCGCCTCAGAGCAGCCCATCGCGGGCCGCCATCATCCGATCACTCTGTTCTGACCTACCGTTTTTGTGCGAAAGCCAAAGGGGAAGATAAGGGTGGACGAAACGTGTGCGGCGACATCCTGTCAGCCGGGGGACTTCTCGGTCGGCATGCGGTCGATCACCTCGTCGATCAGTCTGTATTCGAGCGCCTCATGCGCCGACATGAACCGATCGCGATCCGTATCCTGTTCGATTTTCTCGAGGGGATGTCCCGTGTGCTTGAGCAGGATGGCGTTGAGTTTGTGCTTGATGTTCTTGAACTCCTTCGCGTGGATCATGATTTCCTCAGCCGTTCCCTCCATGCCGGCTAGCGGCTGATGGATCATGATTCTGGCGTTGGGAAGTGCCCGCCGTTTTCCCTTTGCGCCCGCGGTGAGCAGCACGGCTCCCATCGAGGCGCATTGCCCGATGCAGTAGGTGGCGACGTCGCAGGTCACGAACTGCATGGTGTCATAAATAGCCAGGCCGGCTGTCACGCTGCCACCGGGAGAGTTGATGTAGAGGTGAATGTCCGACTTCGGATCGTCGGACTGGAGGAACAGGAGCTGGGCGACGATGGCATTGGCAACCTCGTCGTTGACCTGCGAGCCGAGGAAGACGATGCGGTCCTTCAGCAAGCGGCTGTAGATGTCCATCGCCCGCTCTTCGCGGCCACTCTTTTCGATGACAAATGGGATCAGGGGCATGGGCTGCTTCTCGGCGGGTGTCTGAGGGGGGTGTGCCTGACCTTATGGGTCAGGTTTGTGGGCCAGGTTGGGAGCGGGGGTCGGAGGGTTAGTCCTTGCTGTCTTCCTCGGCGGCGACCGGCGGCTTGGTCAGCACGTCGTCGACCAGTCCATACTCCTTCGCCTCGGTGGCCGTGAGGTATCGGTCTCGGTCGGTGTCTTTGGCGATACGATCGATGGGTTGGCCCGTGTGCTGGGCCAGAATGTCGTTCAAGATCGCCCGGGTCTTGATGATCTCGTCGGCCTGGATCTCGATATCACTGACCTGGCCGCCGACCTGGCCATAGGGTTGGTGGATCATCACCTTGGCATGAGGCAGGGCAAATCGCTTGCCCTTTGCGCCGCCAGCCAACAGCACGGCTCCGCCACTGGCGGCGAGTCCCACGCAGTAGGTGGCGACCTGGCAGGAGAGGATCTGCATCGTGTCGTAGATGGCCATCGTGGCCGTGACACTGCCACCTGGCGAGTTGATGTAGAAGTGAATGTCCTTGCGGCGATTTTCGCTCTGCAGGTAGAGCAGTTTCATCACCAGTTCGTTGGCGTTGCCGTCATAGATTTCCCCCTGCAACAGGATGATCCTGTTTTCGAGCAGGAGGTCGCCCAGCGTCATCTGCCGCTGCCGTTGGTAATCGCGTGAGGCGCTGGAGGCGTGCGGAACAAAGGAACGCTCGTGCATGTCAGGTCTCTGTGGGACTGTGAAATCGGCGTTGGTTTGGGGTGCGAAGCCAGGCTGACTCGGTACTGGACGCCGGAAGCGTGATCCCGGCACTCATGCCCGTCGCGGACTGCCAGCCTCGGCCTGGGTGGCCGTTGGAATTTCCTCCTCGCCGACGACGACGCCGCAGACCGCATGGTCCACCGCCTCGGCGTCGCGTTTTTGAAATTCGAACGGGGTGTCGGTGAACTTGGCGTGGGATGTGATCAGATCGACCGTTTTTCGCTCGATGATCTGGTTGCGAAGCACGTCCATCAGGCCGCGTTTTTCGAGGTTGGCACGGACGCGACGCGGCGACTCTCCCGACTGGGCGGCGATCGCGCGAATCTCCTCGTCATAGTCGGCCGCCGTGTCAGCGATTGACTGGTCTTCCGCGATCCGCTCGAGGATGAAGTGCTCTTTCAGGGCGGCTGCCGTGCTGCCCATGACGCTCTGCCGCAGTTCATTGACGTGGCGGCGAATGGAGTCGTCGTCGAAACCACTCCGCCGCAATTCGAGGATTGCCCGTTCGAGTTCCCGCAGGCTCTGGCGACGAAGAAGATCAGGGGGCAGATCCCAGCTGGCCGATGCGGTAAGCGCACTGGAGACCTGCTGGCGAACCTGCCGGCGGCGGTGCCATTCGAGCTGGTTTTCCAGCTGCTTCTGCACCGCGGCACGCAGGTCATCCGCCGATTCGAAGCTGCCGAGTTCTTCGAGCAGCTCGGGGGTCATTTCCGGAAGCTCGAGCTGCTTGACGTCCACGACGGTGAGTTCGAGCGTCACTTCTTTGCCACGAAGCGACTCGACCGCGGCCTCGTTCGAAACCGTCAGCGTGGCAGTGACAGGGGTGCCGATCCGTGCTTTGCCCACGAGCGCATCGAATCCTGCCAGTTCGGCATCGGCAAACGAGAGCTTGGGACGCACGATCAGTTCCAGGTCGGCTGCCTCCGACAGCACCTTGTCGCCGTCGAGAATCCGGAGGTTTGCCACGATCAAATCGCCGGGCTTCGCGGGGCCTGCATGGGGCACGAACCGCGCCCGCTCGCGGAGCAGGTTGCCGAGCGATTCATCGACGTCGGCGGCGGAGATCGTGCGGGAGGGCCGCCGGATCGACAGGCCCTTCCATTCGGGCATGTCGAATTCAGGCCGTACCTCGATCTTGAACTCGAACGTCATCGGGCCGTCAGCCGGCACAATGACGTCGTTGACGTTGAGTTCTGGCTCGCTGATTGGCGAAAGCTTCTCCTGATCCGACACCTGGGTCATGGCGTCGGCGAGGAGTTTGCTGCGGATCTGGTCCGAAAGCTCCGACTTGAAGCGGCTGCTGACGAGCCGCCGCGGCGCGCGGCCCGGGCGAAAGCCGGGCAACTGGGCGGCAGGCATCATTTCACCGAGCGCGTCGTCGCGATACCGGTCGATGTCTTCCCTGGGGATTGAAACCCGCACGCGTCGTTCGCACGCCGAGATTTTGTCGATGGCGACATCGAGCTTCAGCGGCAGGTTTGCCACTTCGTCGCCACCGGAAGCAGGGGATTCCAAGGCCGTTGCGGACTGATCGCTGGAAGAGGACATGACTGGTTCCGGCAGGAGCGGGAGAGCTAGTAAAACGAACGGTGGTAAGGGGGCTATGCGAACGGCGTCCGCTCATGGAGGCTTCGGGATGCACGCAACCCGAAGCCGATACATCGCTCGACCGCTACGGACCGCTCAAACGCTCCCAGGACGACTCCCGGGCGAGGAGTGTGGAGGGAGTGCTGACGGGCGTTCGGCCGACGGCATACGAAAGAATCTCGAAGCGGGTGATGGGATTCGAACCCACGACAACCACGTTGGCAACGTGGTGCTCTACCAACTGAGCTACACCCGCGGAACTGTTCCTAAAGCGGCCGCGCAGTGCCCGGAAAACGGGCCAGTCACGCGATGCCTAGGAACCCAGGATTATAGGGCGGGCGGGGGTGGCCGCAAGGTCATCCCCTGGGGGGACAGGGTTTTCTGCGAAGGCTGGGGGAACCGGGTGGTGGGGCTGCACAAAGCACGCTCCGCTGAGATCGAAGATATAGTGGTCGGGGCCCTCACCCAGCCCCAGCCCCCAACGATCTGCCATGCCTGATCTCGCCCGCCGCGTGACTGTTCTCGATCTCGCGGCCGCCAAACGCGACCGTCGCCCCTTCACGATGGTGACAGCCTACGACTGGCCAACGGGCCAGCTGGCTGATGCCGCCGGGGTGGACTGCGTGCTCGTGGGCGACAGCGTGGCGATGGTTGTGGCCGGTCGGTCGTCCACCATCCCGGCCACGCTGGAGCAGATGATCTACCACGGAGAGATCGTCTCCCGAGCCGTGTCGCGGGCCCTTGTCGTCGTCGATCTGCCGTTTCCGCTCCAGCATCTTGGCGTGCGGACGGCAGTGGAGTCGTCCGCCAGACTTCTCAAGGAGACCGGCTGCCAGGCCGTGAAACTCGAGGGCACTGCCGGTCAAGCCGACATCATCGCCGGGATTGCCGCCGCTGGGATTCCGGTGATGGGGCATGTGGGACTCCGCCCGCAAGCCGTCCATCAGCTCGGCGGCTATCGCATGCAGCGGGATCTCGACCGGTTGATGGCCGATGCCGAAGCCGCTGCCCATGCCGGTGCGTTCGCCGTCGTCCTGGAATGCGTTCCACAGGAGGCGGCCGCGACGATCACCCGCTCGCTCTCCGTGCCGACCGTTGGGATCGGCGCTGGCCCGCACTGTGATGGCCAAGTGCTGGTGATGCACGACCTCATCGGCCTCTCGTCCGGTCGGGTGCCCCGGTTCGTGAGGGCCTATGCCGATGTCCAGGCAACGGTTGGCGACGCGCTGGCCCGTTGGCGGCGCGACGTCGAAAACCGCAGCTTTCCCGGACCGGATGAGACGCTCGGCTGAGATCCCGTCTGCAGAGCCCTGCCCGCAGGCAGAGGTCTGCAGGCTTTGGTCACGGCAGGACGACCTCGTCGGAGATCACCACTGGCCGGCTGCTGGACACGGCTGCTGGGGTGGGCATGCCCGCACTCGGGCCAGGCGAGCCACCCGGACCAACCGGCAGGCTGCCAGCGCCGGCAGGCAAGCCCGGCGTCACGATCGTGCCCGATGACATGCCGCCCTCCACCATACCGCCACCCTGACACTGGTCGCAGTTGCCGCCCGCCATGGTTGCTCCGACGACATGATCGCCGCCACCGCAGGGGGCTGCCTGACACGGCGCGGCCTGGCCGCAGGGACGCATGGCAGCGGGCGCGGCCGCCGGCATGGCGCCTGGGGGCACAAATCCCGGCGGCAGATGCCCGAAGAGTTTCTCGTACTTCCACACTTCCAAGGCGATGTATTTCTCGGTGAGCGACTTGCAGCCGGACAGTCCGGTCGCCGCTGTCATCACCAGAACCACCGGCAGGCATCGCGCCACGGCATGGCACCATGAATTCGAACGCATTGAGTGAATCTCCTTCCCGGGGGCATCGCCTCGTGGCTGGTCAGAGCTGCGAGGTCAAGCAAAATTACCCCACGCCAGAGGCGCGGCAAGGAAAATGGAACGGCATCCGGGCTCGCCACAGAGCGTTGCCGTGAAGCTGTGCGGATCGTGCCGGGAAGGGTGGCGCGATCCAAAGCTTTTCGTGGAGCGGCCGTCTGCCTGGACCACATGAAGGCGGTTTTTCAAACTGCCTGTGGCGTTTGCGGCCGTGCTGATCCGTCGCCTCGGTTCGCCGCCGGAGGCGGTGCGGCCGCTTTTCACGGAGATGCCGTGGCTGCCATCAACCCTTGCGATGGCGGATACGGGCCCGCATCCGGCGTTTCTTCTGCCCCAGTTTGCGGCGGCCCTTGCCCGTTTTCTTGACTCCCATGCTGTCCTCCAGAGTGTGACCGATCCAGATTGCTTGGAGACGTTGTAAGATGGGGTAACTTGTGAATGCAAGCACCATCCCGCATTCCGCATGGCAGCGGCCCGGCTTGAGTCCCGGCCGAGGACTGCGGCATGTGCCCGCGGTCCGGACGCATGATCGTATTTTTCCCCACGTATGCGCGTCGTCTTCCCGGCGAAAACCGCTGGCGGGCCACCGTCGCCGGCATGATCTCACGGCCGTTGCCCTCGAAGAGCCACCGCCGCACCCTCGCTGTCGGAGTGCTGAAGCGGCTTCTTGAACTCAACGAAACACACCTGCAGTCTGCCGTGTTTCAGCGGCGTGCCGATGCGTTTCTGTTTCAGCGGGTGGCGGGAGAACGGGTGAAGATCACCCTTGGTGGACGGCAGATCGATGCGGGGCAGTCGGACCGGGTCGGCCATTTTCAGCGGTCGATCGACCTTGAGGAAGCGGAAGTCGACGCTCTCGTGGAATCTGCCGGCGGTTGTCGTTGGCTCCGCTACGAAGCGGCGGTTGCTGCCGACGATGGCTTCGACGGTCAGCCCGCGTCTGCCGCGTCGGCCGTGGGCTGGATCCAGATGATCCCAGAGGAGGGGATATCTGTGATTTCCGACATCGACGACACCGTGAAGGTGACGAACGTCGCCAACAGGCGCGAGCTCCTAGCCAACACGCTGCTGCGAGAATTTTATGCAGTGCCTGGCATGGCGGAGGTCTACCGTCGCTGGCAGGAGACCGGCACGGCCTTCCACTACGTGTCGTCGAGCCCGTGGCAACTGGCCAACTGCCTGGGGCGATTCTTCCACGAAACGGGACTGCCCTCTGGTTCCATGCACCTCAAACTGTTTCGGCTGAAGGATTCCACGCCGCTGGGACGGCTGCCGTCCCGGAAGCGCTCCAAACGGCGGACCATCGAACAGATCATCGCCGACTTCCCACGCCGGAAGTTCCTGCTCGTGGGGGACTCTGGTGAACGCGATCCGGAGGTCTATACCGCGGTGGCCTGCCGTCATCCGGACCGGGTGGCTGGCGTCGCCATCAGGCAGGTGGAGGGGAAGCCGTCTCGGCAGAAGGTTCGGACTCGGCTGGATCGGCTCGGGAGCCGGCTGCCCGCCGGTTGTCTGCATGTCTTTACGGAGGCCGCGGAACTGTCTGCCTTTGTCGCCGGCGGGTGACCGGCGAGCCTAAAATAGGCCGCTGTTCAGTCTTGGTCGCGGCGTGGGCGTTTGCTACCGTTCCGCCCCTGTGCGCCCTTGGAAAGGTGCGCAGATTCTTGGGGCTGAACGCTTATGCAGACCGAACCCTCACGACGAGCCTTGCCAGCGGTGACGATGCCGCGGTGGGGATGGTGCCAACTCCTCTGCCTGGCACTTGCCTGCGTCCGGCCGTCTGCGTGCCACGCGGGTGAGGAGGGCTTTCGCGTGGAAAGCGAGGTCTTCGTCAACAACGCGGAGCAGCCGGTCGCGCGGAGCCTGACCCTGTTTCGCGACGGCGTGGCCTGGGATTTTCTCGAGCCGCCGCTGGCCGAGAATGGCGATCAACGCAGCGCCAAGGCGGTTGGCAGCGCGTCAGCGGCCGGTGAAATCGTGCTCCACGATCCGGCGCGTGAACGGATCGTGATTGTCGATCCGGCCCGGAATATCAAGACACAGATCGATGCGATCAGGCTGGAACGATTGAGCGTGTCGCTGGCGTCATGGGCGAGAAAATCGGACGATCGCCTCGTGCGCTGGGCTGGCGGTCCCGACTTCGGTGAGGGCATGACGGAGTCGGACGAACGGATTGAGCTGGTGGGACCGCGGGTTCGGTATGCGATTGATTTCACCGCTCCACCGACGGCGGAGGCGGCTGGCATCTACCGACGGTTTGCCGACACGGCCATCCTTCTCAAGGCGCTCGTTCGGCCCGGTGGTCTGCCCCCCTTTCCGCGGTTGGCCATCAATCGCCGCGTTGCTGCCGCGGGGGGCATTCCCACAGAAGTATCGCTGGAGATCGATGCCAGGGCGGCCCTGGTCCCTGGTCGGGCCGACACTCTGCGGTGCGTGCACAAGTTTCATCCGCGGCTGCTCGCCGGTGACGTGTCACGCATCGATGAGGCGGAGAGCCGGGTGGCCGTCGCCGCACCGGTCGAACTTGCCGAGTTCGCGGCGTCGCCGCTGCCAGAAGGCGAATAACTCGTAGCGCTCGGTTCTTGAATCAGCATCGCCCAGGCTGCGGAACCGCTCCATCGCGATCAAGCCGCAGCACAGTCCGACGCGGCACAATTCGTCTCGTCGGTGTTCGGCAGCGCAGGGCCAAGAAAGTCTGCCCAACCGGACGATGTTTCCTTGGAAGCAAAGTCAGCCGATTCGTCTCCGGCCCGCTCGGTGCCGCGGTCGGTCAGGAAGCCGCGAGCCGTGCGATTGGTGTTCGGGCAAGGTTGACATTTGTATAGCTCATTCATTACAGTCATTCCACACATCTATTCGGAACGGAGGCCTTCGATGTTGGTGCTGTCCCGCAAGCAGAACGAACGAATTCGGGTTGGGGATTCAGTGGTGGTCACGGTCGTCCGCGTCAGCGGCGACAAGGTGCGGATCGGAATCGAGGCGCCACCGCACGTGCGAGTGCTGCGGGACGAACTGGAGCCCGACGTGCTCGGAGAAGTGGTGTTGGAGACGTCGACAGAACTTCCGATCCCCCGATTGTTGGGGCTGACGGGCTAACGGTGGTTTCAAAACAGTGCAAAACAGGCTCCAATCATCGGAGGGTGGCGCGGAGTAAGGCCGCGGTCGTTCCGAATGAAAGAGTGTGTGGCAGGGTTTCTGGCACAGATTTGAAACGCAGCCGAGCATGAGTGGCCTTTTGTCGTGAAGCAAGCATCGTGGCAGCTCCTGCGCAGAACCGTCGTGGGCGGTCTTATTGGGCTCGCGATCGTGCTCGTTATCTCTGGGGTATTGTTGAAATATGAGCCGGTGGTCTACCGGCAACTCGCGGGTCCCGGAGGTACTGCTGCCGGCGCTGGCGTGCCAGCGGGCGGAGGAGAGGGTGCCGAGGCCCTGTCGCGGCGGGCCGTGACGAAGGTCGCGGCCTGGCATGCCTCCATCTCGCGGCCGGGCGGCTGGGAAACGGCGTTGCGAGACGACGAAGTCAATGCCTGGCTGGCCGTCGATCTCCCGCAAAACCATGCCAGTTGGCTGCCGCCGGGCGTCACTCAGCCGCGGATCGCGTTCCTGCCCCAGCATGCGGTGCTCGGTGCCCGGGTGGGCCGCGGGCCGTTCACGGCCGTTGTTTCGCTCGACTTCGAGATCCTGCTGCGGGACGTCAACCACCTAGCAGTCGTGCTGGAGCAGGCGCACCTCGGCGCAATTCCTCTGCCGCGGGCACCAATCCTGCGGGAACTGTCCCGCAGAATTAGCAGGATGGGTATGGTCACCGACCTGCGGAGGCTCGACGGTCGGCTGGTGCTCATGGTTTACATCCCGTCGACGCATGACGCGGGCGCGACCAGCTACTGGCTGGAGTCGTTGGCCATCGGCGCGGGCGAACTCCTCGTCGCCGGAGAAACGCGTTCGACGTCCGCGATCCTCCCAACGCCGCAACCACCATCTTCCTAAGTCCGGAACGAGTCTCACACCACGTGACCATCACAACTGACCCATCACGCCTCGCAAGGAATCTCCGATGACCCCACCGACAACGGCACCCCGCTCTGGAGCCAGCCTCACCTTCCTCGGCGCTGCGGGCATGGTGTCGGGTTCGCGGCACCTGCTGGACGTCGGAGGCTCCCGTGTGCTCGTCGATTGCGGACTTTTTCAGGGGGAAAAGCATCTCCGCGAGCGGAATTGGGACCACTTCCCCGTGCCGGCCGACTCGATCGACGCCGTCGTGCTCACCCACGGACACATCGACCACTCCGGCTGGCTGCCGCGGCTGGCCCGGGAAGGTTTCAAGGGACCGATCCTCACCTCCCCGGCTACTGCCGATCTGCTCGGACTGCTCCTCTATGATTCTGCCAAGTGTCAGGACGAGGATGCGGCGTATGCAAACCGTAAGGGTTTTTCGAAGCACCAGCCTGCGCTCCCTCTCTACGACGAACGTGATGTCGAGCGGGCGCTGCGGTTGGTCAAGGCGGTGGCCCGCGACACCTGGTTTGAGCCAGCGGCGGGCGTGCGGTGTCGCTTTCACGATGCCGGCCACATGTTGGGAAGTTCCTTCATCGAGATGGAGGTGACCGTGGCCGACGGCCGGCGACGGCTTGTCTTTTCCGGGGATGTCGGCCGCTTCGACGCGCCGCTCTACCATGATCCGGTGCCCGCCCCCGCCTGCGATTACCTCATCTGCGAGAGCACCTATGGCGATCGCGACCATCCCGCGAGCCGACCTCTCGACGAACTGGAGGCCGTGACCAAGGAGTCGCTCGCACGAGGAGGCATGATGCTCGTGGCGTCGTTTGCGATCGGCCGCTGCCAACAACTGGTCTACCTGCTCCGCACGCTGATGGCCGCGGGTCGGCTGCCCGAGGTGCCTGTCTGGATCGATTCTCCGATGGCGGTCGAAGCCACGGAGGTATTTCGGAAACATGTGGCGGAGCACGATTTCACAGAGGCAAGGATGGCTGGCGTGGCCGAGGCGCTGGCATCACCGTTCGTGCGGATGGCAAAGACGGCTGCCGAGTCGAAGGCGATCAACGCCCACGAGGGACCGGGAATCGTGATCGCGTCCAGTGGCATGATGAACGGTGGCCGGATCCTGCACCATCTTGTTCAGCGGCTCCCCGACCCCAAGACGACGGTGCTGGTGGCGGGCTTCCAGGCGATCGGCACCCGGGGCCGCAGCCTGATCGACGGGGCGAAGTATCTCCGCATCCATGGTCGGGACATTCCCGTCAAGGCAGCCGTGCGGCGGGTCGATGCCCTCTCGGGCCATGCCGACCGCCATGAGATCGGCCGCTGGCTCTCCGGGATGCCAGCGCCACGGAAAACCTTCCTCGTGCACGGCGAACCACCGGCGGCGCAGGGGATGGCGGACTTTCTCCGGCAGACCCGTGGTTGGGATGTGGAGATTCCCTCCATCGGCACGAGCGCACGGCTGGATTCCTGAGACTGGATTCCGGGGTCGTTTCAACGACAATCGATTCAAGAGATCCGTCGGCAGGGAAGAACAGCCATGGCCAAGACAACAAAGGCAACGAAGACCACTTCGCCATCACGATCGGCGGCTCCGGCGGGCAATGCTCCCATTCGGCCCAAGGCCTGTAGCATCCTCCCCGACACCACGCTCGGCGACGACGTCGCCTTGGTCGCCGAAAACATGGAGGCAATTCTCTCCTCGCCCAGCTATAGCCTGGCTCAGGACGACCGGCATCTCTTGGATAAGTCCGAGATGCGCGGCGTCCGGATGCTGCTTGAACTCGGCAAACCGGAACTGGCGTTTCAGGCGGACAGCATCACCTCCACGGTGATCGTCTTCGGCGGCACGCAGATCGTGGAGCGCACCGCGGCAGAACGCCGCTTGTCGGATGCCCGCCGCGCCATGGCAGCGGCGACCGCCGCCGGTCCTGCTTCGGCCGTGCCGACGAATCTCGCCCGGGAATTGAAGCGGGCGGAGAAGCTGCTCTCCTATTGCCGCTACTACGATGCCGCCCGCGAGTTCGCGCGATTGGTGTCGATCGACAACCAGTGCGATGACCAGCGAGACTATGTCATCATCACGGGCGGCGGGCCGGGCATCATGGAGGCTGCCAACCGTGGGGCGTTTGACGTCGGCTGCAAGTCGATCGGCCTCAATATCAAGCTGCCGAGCGAGCAGCAGCCCAACCCTTTCATCACGCCGGAACTCTGCTTCCAGTTCAAATATTTCGCCCTGCGCAAGTTCCACTTCATCCTGCGAGCCGCCGCCGTGGTGCTCTTTCCCGGAGGCTTTGGCACGCTCGACGAGATGTTCGAGACGCTCACGTTGCGGCAGACGCACCGCATGCAGCCGGTGCCGATCATTCTCTTCGGCCGCGACTACTGGTCGCAGGTGATCAACTTCCAGTTCCTGGCAGACAGTGGTGTGATCTCGGATGACCACCTCAAGCTCTTTACCTATGCGGAGACTGCGGAAGAGGCCTGGCAGCAGATCGTCGACTTTCATGGCAGCCTGAAGAAGCAGGGCTGACGATCGCTTCGAGCCCCCGCCTCGTCTCCTGGAGATGGCCCATGCCCGAGCCACTTGAATTCATACCCGGTTCGGTGGCGCAGAGCGGCCGGGTGGCATTGGTCACCGGCGGAGCAGGAAAGATGGGAGCAACGGTGGTCCGGGCGTTGGCATCCAGGGGCTATGCCGTCGCGATTCACGCCCACGGCTCGTTGTTGCAGGCCCGTGAACAGGCGGCTCAGCTCGATGCTGCGGGCGTGCCCAGTCTGGCCGTGACGGCGAACCTCCGCGACGAAGGGCCGGTGCGGGCCATGGTGCAACGCGTTGCCGACCACTTCGGCCGGATCGACGCGCTGGTCACCTGTGCCGCGATCTGGCAGGCCGGCCAGTTGGAGGAAGTGACAGCGGAGGACCTCCGGGCCCACTTCGACATCAACTGCGTGGGCACCTTTGTGGCAGCCCAGGAGGCAGGGGCTTTCATGGTGCGTCAGCCAGACGGTGGTGGAATCGTCACGCTCGGCGACTGGGCGGTGTCGCGCCCATACTCGGACTACGCCGCCTATTTTCCGAGCAAGGGCGCGATCCCCGCCCTGACGCGGAGTCTGGCCGTGGAGTTCGCCGCCCGCAACCCGCGGGTGCGGGTCAACTGCGTGCTGCCTGGCCCGGTGACGCTGCCGCCGGACATGGAGCCGGAGGCCCGAGCCGCCGTGCTTGCCGGCACCCTGGTGAACCGGGAGGGAACTCCTGCGCACGTGGCTCACGCTGTGCTGTTTCTGCTGGAAAACGATTTCGTCACCGGCGTCTGTCTACCGGTGGATGGTGGCCGCACCATCGCCTGATTCAGCTCATGCGGATCGTGAACGTGCTGCCCACGCCCGGTTCGCTTTCCACTGCCACTGTCCCGCCGTGTGCCTGCACGATGTGCTTCACAATCGACAGCCCCAATCCCGTGCCTCCGAGTTTGCGGCTGCGGGCCTTGTCGATGCGGTAGAATCGTTCGAAGAGCCGCGGCAGGTGCTCAGCCTCGATGCCGCAGCCCTCGTCTCGCACCGTGATCACGACGCTCCCGGCGCTGCCGGTCGTTGCTGTTTCGGTGGCGACCCCGATCCAGATTGTTCGGCCCGGATCGCTGTACTTGATCGCATTGTCGACCAGGTTGATCAATGCCTGCTCGAACAGCGGCGCGTTGACCTCCGCCGTGATGGATTCGTCGCAGGTGACGTCGAGCCGGATGGAACGATCTTCGGCACGGGGCAGACAGTCAACGGTGACGGCGGAGAGCAGGTCGGCGATCCGCACCGACTCGCGGGGCAGGTTCCCCGTGCCCTCGCTCTGCTCGATGCGGGAGAGTGCCAAGAGATCCTCGATGATCGATGCCAGCCTGTCGGCCTGCCTGGCGATGATGTTGAGAAATCGACGCGAATCGACCGGATCGTCGCTCGCCCCGTCGAGGAGCGTTTCCACGAAGCCCTTGATCGACGCGATCGGCGTCTTCAGCTCATGCGACACGTTGGCCACGAAATCGCGACGAATGTTCTCCAAACGCTGCACGTCGGTGACGTCGTTCAAAACGATCACCGCCCCACCCTCTCCCGACAGATCCCGCAGTGCCGTGCCCCGCAGTCGAATCGTGCGGTCGCGGGCCCCGCGGAGCAGGAGATCGTCTTCGACAGGCTCGCGGCAGTCGATCGCCCGCAGTGCGAATCGCCGCAGGTCGGGGTTGCGGACGACCTCCTGCAGGGGGCGGCGGATAGAGCGGGCCGGGTCGACTGCCAGCAGTTCCGCCGCGGCTCGGTTGATGCCTACCACCCGCTGTCGGGCGTCAATGGCGAGGACGCCCTCGATCATGCTGCCCAGCACCGCCTCCTGCTGAGTGCCCTGCCTGCCGATCGTAAGCCCACGCTCGACGAGCTGTTCACGCAGCGCCCCGATCGCCTCGGCGAGTTCGGCAAGCTCCGTTGAGTCAGCCGTGGGAATGGGCGCGCTGACATCGCCGTCGGCCAGCCGAACCGCTGCCAGCGAAAGATCGGCCACCGGCCGGGCCAGGCGACTGGCAACCGCACGGCCCGCGGCCAGAGCCGCGACCGCCCAGGCCAGGAATCCGAGCAGCAGCCACCGCTGTGACCGGGCCAGTTCGGCGTCCGATTCGATCGTGTCTGCCGTGACGCGGACGATGCCCGCGGGTCGCCCGGCCGGGCCCACCGGAGCAGCCACCACGAGGATGCGTTTTCCGGCGGCGGCATCGTAGCGGCTGGTTCTGGCAATCCTACCGGCACGGGCCTCCTCAATGAGCGCGTCGGCTGCAGGCGACCTCTCGCTCACGCTCCCGCCCGCGGCTGAGGTGGCAAGCATGGTGCCGTCGGGAGAGAGCAGATCGACCCGAGCCCGCGTGCCACCCACCATCCACCGGGTGGCATCGGCGAACGTGGCAGGATCGAGCGGTTCGGAGTGTTCGGGAAAGATCGCGGCCAGTCCCGTCGCCACGTCGGCCACCCGTTGCAGCTGCGCGGCATCGGCCAGCCGTGCCAACTGCACGCTCGACAACCAGAAACAGCCGACTAACCCCGCGGCGACCAGCGCGCAGAAGCCCGCGAACACGTGCCAGACGAACCGCGAGCGGGCCATGAAAAAGACCGGTAGAGACGGAGAGTGACAGCAGCGACCGACATCGACCCGGGAGTGGAACTCCCGTCACGCCCGGAAACGGTATCCCACACCACGGACGGTTTCGACGTAGGAGCCGAAACTGCCGAGTTTTTTGCGCAGGCCGGCGACTTGTACGTCCACCGAGCGTTCTGTCACAGGATAATCCTCCCCCTTCACCGCGTCGACAATCTGCGTTCGCGTGTAGGCCCAGCCGGGCCGTTTGGCCAGGAATTGCAGCAGGGCAAACTCCGTGTAGGTCAGTTCGACGGGCTGACCCGCCAGGGTCACCTCATGCCGACCGGGGTGGATCGACAGTTCGTGGACGTCGATTGTCGTCTCCTGGTCGGCCTTGGCATCCCCCTCTTTGCGTCGCAAGAGTGCCTTGACGCGGGCTGACAGCACCCGCGGGCTGAAGGGCTTGGCGATGTAGTCGTCGGCGCCGCGATCCAATCCCGCCACCATGTCGCCCTCCTGCCCCTTGGCGGACAGCATGATGATCGGAATCTCACGGGTCTTGGGGTCGCTCTTGAGCCGATGGCAGACCTCGAGGCCGTCCACCGCGGGCAGCATCCAATCGAGCACGATCAGGTCGGGCGGCTGTTTTCGGGCGGCCTTCAACGCCTCTTCACCCGTTCCCACGCACTGCACGCGGTAGCCATCCTTGGAGAGTTTGTAGCTCACCAATTCCAGCAGATCCTCCTCGTCATCGACCACCAGGATCTGTTGTCCGGCCATCGTGGGCATCCTGTTGTGGTGGGTGGAAAAAGCAGGCGACGCGGAGTCGACACGGGTGATAGCCGAGTGCCGTTAGGGTTTTGTGAGGCGTGTCGAGCGGCTGTGTGGCTGGCGTGTTTTCAGGAGAGCAGCATCTCGACATCCTCAGCCGTCAGGCTCGAGACCATGGTTTCGTCGGCGCGGACGATCGATTCGGCTAGTTCTCGTTTTCGATCCTGCAGGGCAACGATCTTTTCCTCGACAGTGTCCCGCGCGATCAACCGGTAGGCGAAGACACGGCGGGTCTGGCCAATGCGATGGGCCCGGTCCACAGCCTGAGCCTCGACGGCCGGATTCCACCACGGATCAAGGATGTAGATGTAGTCGGCCGCGGTGAGGTTGAGACCCTGCCCGCCGGCCTTCAGGCTCACCAGGAACAGCCGGCAGTCGGTGTCCTCCTGGAACCGTTGGACACGCGCCTGGCGGTCGGTCGTCTTGCCGTCCAGGTATTCGTAGGTGATGGCTCGCTCGTCGAGCCGGCGGCGGACAATCGACAAGAAACTCGTGAACTGGCTGAACACCAGCACCTTGTGTCCCTCGTCGATCACCTCGGTCAACTGTTCGAGGAGCGTGTCGAGCTTGGCCGCCGGATCGTCGAGACGGGCGGGATCGACGAGGCCGGGGTGGCAGGCCGTCTGCCGCAGCCGCAGGAGCGCCTCGAGCACCGCGATCCGTGACCGCCCGATGCCCATGCGGCCGATCCGGCCCGACAGTTCCAGGCGGTAGTGCTCCCGCAGTTCGTCGTAGGCCTTCCGCTGCTCCTCCCCGAGTTCGCAGAACAGTGTCTGCTCCGTCTTCTCAGGTAGATCGGAGAGCACCTGTGTCTTGGTTCGCCGCAACAGGTAGGGACGAACGGCGCGGGCGACCACGTCGGAACTGGTGCGGCCGCCGGCGAGAAACCGCTTGAGTCGTGTGGCGCTGCCGAGTTGGCCGGGATTCAAGAACTCGAAGATGCTCCAGAGTTCGCCGATGTGGTTCTCCACCGGCGTGCCCGTGAGGGCCAGGCGATGGCGGGCCCGCAGGAGCCGGCATGCCTTCGCCGCCTGACTGGCCGCATTCTTGATCGACTGCGCCTCGTCGAGCACGACATAGTCGAACTCGATCTCGCGGTGGTTGACGATGTCACGGCGGAGCGTGCCGTAGGTGGTGAGAACGATGTCGTAGTCCACCAAGGCCGCCGATTCATCGATCCGGGCATTGCCCGTGTAGTTGAGCACTCGCAGTGAGGGGGCGAACTTACGTGCCTCTTCGATCCAGTTGAAAACGAGACTCTTTGGCACGATGACCAACGACGGGCGATGGGCGATGCCGCCAGTGGTGAGGAGTGTCTGTCTGCGGACGAACATCGCCAGCACCTGGATCGTCTTGCCGAGGCCCATGTCATCGGCGAGACAGCCGCCCAGGCCCATCCGCTCGAGAAACGAGAGCCAGCCGAGCCCTTCCCGCTGGTAGTGCCGCAGCGTGCCCTGAAATCCCTCCGGCTCATCTTCTGCCTCGGGGCGTTCGCCGCGGGACAGTTCGTCGCGAATGCGTTCGAAGGCCTCGTCGACATGCGACTGCGGTTGGCCCGCCAGGAGCGCGTCGAGCAGTGCCATCTGGATCCTGCCATACCGCAGGCGGCCATCATGCTTCTGCGCGAGCACCGCCATCGGCTCTATCTGCGCCGCGAGTGACTCGGGCAGGATGCCGAGCGAACCATCCGAGAGCTCCACCGAGCGACTTCCCTTCGCCAGCGCCTCCAGCAAGGCGGGCAGGTCTGCCGTGACACCGCCGAAGTCGATCGCTGCCGAGAGCTCGAACCAGTCGATTCCGCTGGTCACGTTCCAGGCCACGCTGCCGGCCGGACGGTAGCGACGGCCGGAGACCTCGACCGTCCAACCTGCTGCCGCCAGTTGCGACACAGAGGCATCAAGCCGGGCACGGGCAATCTCGACGTGGTGGCTGACGATGTCGGCGTCGGCATCACCGACTTTCGGGGCTGTGCCGCCGTATCGCGGCAGCATGGCAACTGCCTCGCGTTCCGCCGCCCGGTCACGCCGCACCAGAATCCGTCGCTCAGGGTCGGTGGCTCCACCAGCGGGTTCGTCAGCGGCAATCAGGATGCCGCCGTAGTCGAACCAGATCCGTCCGGCCAGTTGGACCCGCGGTGTCGCCCGGCGGCGCGACGGCCGAATCGGCCGGTCTTCGTCGCCGTCGAGAGGCATTGTCTCGTCCTCGGCATCGAGGCTGACGGTGGGCGAGTCGTCGAGCACGAGTTTGGGTCGGGGGGCCCCCGACTCCACCCGCCAGCCGGTCCAACTGGGCAGTTCAAGTCGGGGCAGATCGGCCAGCAATGCCAGACGGTCGATGAGACCGTCGACCTGTGCGCCTGAGAATTCAATCGGCCCGCGTCGTTCGAACTGATCCATCCAGCCGCCGGTCCCGGTCACGGTCAGCCGGGCCAGACGATCTTCGAACACGATCAGACCCGACCGGAGGATCGCTCGTGGTGTCCGCAGGTCCTTCCGTTCACTGCCGCGGACGAGCATGCCACGGAGCGTCGCCCGACCAGGACGCGGCAGTGGCTTCTCCTCGGCGGCCATGTCGGCAACGGTTTCGGCGCGGGTGCTGGCCACGTCGTCGGGCTCGAGCACGAGTGCAAATTCCCAGGGCCGGCCACTGTCCCAGACCAGTGGCACGACCAGGTCGGGATTTCGTCGCGGCTCTGGTTGCAGCACGAGCCGGCCGGTCTCGCAGAGCATGGCCAGATGCGTGGCTGCCGACTGCGAACTGATGACCACCCGGCCGATCGTTCGACGTTCGAGCGGCTCAGCCATGCCGGTTTCACCAACTGCCGTTGCCCCCACCAGTTGCGCCAGGATGGACCGTTCCTGCGCGTCGAGTTGGTCGATCTCAACCTGTCCGGGGCCGATCACGATCGGCCTGGGACGGCCCGTGGCGTTGCCCGCCACGTCGAGTTGCATCCTTCCAGGCAGGAGCACGGCGGCCCTGGCATCGGCCGAGGCTGCCAGATCGAGCAGGAAGATGACCGCGCCGGCCGACTTGCGGTTGTCGCTGATGGTGACCATGCGATCCCGCACCGCCGGTTCGACGAGCCGCCGGCGTTCGTCCAGTTCGGCCGCCCAGGCGGGCAGGCGTCCTCCGCCTACTCGGCCAGTGACAGGGGTGACGGTGGCAGCGGCAGGCGGGACATATTTCCGCGTGGTCGTCGGCCCGGATTCCTCCACGTCCTCGTCTTCGTGGCTCGTCTCGTCAGCCGTGTCTTCGTGATCGTCAGCGGGCACGATGTCGAGGGCAATCGGAGTATGGTCATGCAGATTCGAGAACAGACCGCGGCGGTCGACTTCCAGAAGCACGGCCGCCAAAAGCGCGCACGGCTTGCCGGTCCGGCCCACGGCGGTCGTGGAATGACTTTCCAGCGACATGCCCCCTTTGCGGCGGGCCGAAAGCTCGAGTCGCACCTCCAGATCCTCACCGCCGTCGTCGCCGGCGATGCTCGCATGCACCTGCCCGACCCGCGGGCACCAGACCCGCTTGAGCGAGAGCGACCGTGCCTTGGCGACATCAGCGGGTTCGAAGAGATGAAAGAGGCGTTTTTCGAGGCTCGTCATGCGGCACGCACCGGGTGGGAAAGTGGTTGCGCATGACGCGACGGCAACGAGGGCCGTTTTGCGCGCAACACGCTGTTGTACCCCGCCGGGGCCATGCTTGGCGAGGGGCTGCCTTCACGGCCGCTCCATACCCTTGACTGTTGCGATGAGTTCCAACACGTTGTCCACCGGGGTCTGGGGCAGGATGCCGTGGCCAAGGTTGAAGATGTGGCCGGGGCGTCCGGCGGCCTGTGCCAGCACATGCTGCGTCTGGCGGCGGACCGTATCCCGGTCCGACAGCAACACCACGGGATCGAGGTTTCCTTGCACCGCGCGGTCATGGCCGACCAGCCGCCAGGCGTCGCCTAGTTCGATCCGCCAGTCGATGCCGATGACGGAACCACCCGCCTCGGCCAACAGTGGCAGGAGCGAGGGATTCCCGGTGGCGAAGTGGATCACCGGGGCCCGCTGCGACGCCTCATGCAGTGCGGTGCGGCTGTGTGGCAGCACGTAGCGACGATAGTCATTGGGAGAAAGGCAGCCGACCCAGCTGTCGAAGAGTTGTACCAGCTGCGCACCGGCCTCGAGTTGCGCCACGAGATAGCGGCTGACGGCGCGGGCGATCCGGTCCATCAGGTCATGCCAGGCTGACTCATGCCGGTACATGAGCGATTTTGTGTGGAGCCAGGCCTTGCTGGTGCCACCCTCGATGCAGTAACCAGCCAAGGTGAATGGTGCGCCCGCGAAGCCGATCACTGGCAGTGAATCGTCGAGCCCCGCGCGGGTGGCCCGCACGACATCCATCACATAGCCAAGTTGGTCGAGGTCTTCGAGTTCACGCAGCCGAGGCACGTCGGCCGGCTCACGGATCGGATTGTGGATCACTGGCCCCTCTCCCGCGGTGAACTCCAGGTTCATCCCCATCGGTTCGAGGATCGGAAGTAGATCGCTAAAGATGATCGCCGCATCGACCCCGAGGCGATCGACCGTCGCGATCATCACCTCCGCAGCCAGTTGCGGGTTTTTCACCAGCCCCATGAAATCGACCTGCTCCCGCACACGGCGGTATTCGGGCAGGTAACGGCCCGCCTGACGCATCAGCCACACCGGTGTGCGTTCCACAGGTTCGCGGCGGCAGGCCCGCATGAGGAGGGCCTGCCCGCGCCGATCGGCTCGTGATGGGCTCTCGGCCATGGGCGGGGTGGGTGCAGAGGCTGGGGAACGGCGTGGATCTGACATGGAGTGCTCAAAACAAGAGGTGGAAAAATGAGGGACGGGAGCGAATTTCGCATGTCAACAGTGAGGCATCGGACTCATACAGTAGCGAAATTCACTCCCGTCCCCATTTTTCCGGCAGACTACAATACTTGTCGACTCACCGCAGGGATCAGCATGGTCGAATTCGTGTCGGGCATTTCCGTCGTCTGTTTCGCGGCAAGCTACGCCGTGGCGCTGCTTTGCGAGGCCTCACGGCTGTTGTTCCGATCGGGTGTGCGCGGGGCGGCCATGATCGCCTTCGCTGCCGCCGGGCTGGTGGCCCACACGCTGTTCCTTGGTTGGCGGGCAACCCACGAGCCGGCAGTTCCGCTCTCGAGTGCCTTCGACTGGTATCTGTTGGCGGCCTGGGTATTGGCGGGTGGCTACCTCTGGCTCACGATCGCCAACCCCCGCACGCCCGTGGGTCTGTTCATGCTGCCGGTCGTGCTGGGGCTCATCGGTGCGGCGCAGGTTTCCAGTCGGGCTCCCTTTCCGCAGAGTCCGGCGACACAGATCTGGGGAGCGATTCACGGCAGCTTCAATCTGGCGGCGAGCGTGGCCGTTGCCATTGGTGCCCTGGCGGGATGCCTGTGGTTGATTCAGGCCGGTAGGCTGGCTCGCAAGCAGCCGCCGCTACGGAGTTTCCGGCTGCCGAGCCTGGAACGTCTTGCCCACACCACCGAGCGCACCCTCGCGATTGCCGCCTGGACGGCTGCCGCCGGTTTCCTCTCAGGCATCATCCTCAACGCCGTCAACCGGCAGCGCGGACTGCTTGAGACGGTGCCGTGGAACGACCCCGTGGTGCTGAGGATGGCCGGGCTGGTGGTGTGGCTCGTGACGGCCGCGGCGGCGGCGCGGGTAACGAGCCGCCGCGCCGACGGCCCGCGGATTGCCAGCTGGCTGTCGCTGGTGAGCTTTGGCGTGCTCACGGCTTCGATTCTCTGGGGACTCTTCGGTGCGACGCGACATGGCGTGCCTCCGATCCAGCCTGCGGCCGCGCATGCCAACCCGGAGGCCACGCCATGACGCTGGCTTTTGTGGGTGGCACCCATCGCACGGTGCCCTTGGCGTTGCGGGAGAGGCTGGCCTTCTCTGCCGAGCAGGCGGCCGAGGCACTCGTCCGGTTCCGCGAGCGGTTTCCGGGGCAGGAGGGCGTGCTGCTCTCCACCTGCAACCGGGTGGAGTTCTACGCCGCCGGCGAGCGGTCGGATGTGCCGCCACCGCCGCCCGATCAACTCCTATCGTTCCTCGCAGAATGCCGCGGAATTGATGCCGACTTGCTCACGCCCGTGCTTGCAGGCGACCGCGACGAGGCGGTGGTTCGCCACCTGTTCAGCGTGGCGGCGGGGCTCGATAGCATGGTGCTCGGCGAGCCGCAGATCGTGGCTCAGGTGAAGCAGGCATGGAGCCTGGCGCAGGAGAGTCGCACCGCTGGCCCGCTGACCGGCGAGATGTTCCAGGCTGCGCTGCGGACCGCGAAGCGGGTGACCACGGAGACCGCCATCGGCCGCGAGCGGCTCTCGATTCCGAGCGTGGCTGTCGCCGATTTTGCCAGCGGCGTCTTCGAACGCTTCGATGACAAACGCATCCTCCTGATCGGCGCGGGCAAGATGGCGGGTGAGACGCTCCGCTATCTGCGGGCGGCTGGGGCCCGGGATATCGTCGTCGTCAACCGCACCGCGGGACGCGCCGACGAACTCGCAGCGCGCCTCGGCGCCCGGGCCGGTCGATTCGAGGATCTCGCAGCGGAACTCTCGGCAGCCGACCTCGTGGTGAGCACGACCGGGGCGACGGAGCCGGTCGTGTCGCCGGAGTTGTTTGGTCAGGCGGAGTCGCGGCGCGGAGGCCGGCCGCTGGTGGTGCTCGACCTCGCCGTGCCGCGGGACTTTGATCCGCGGATCGGCCAGCGGCCGGGCGTCTGGCTCTACTCGGTGGATGATCTTGCGGCGGCCTGCGACGCCAACCGCAAAAGCCGGCAGCGGGAACTGCCGGCGGCGCTGACGATCATCGATGAGGAAACGCAGCGTTTTATGGGCGATCTGCACCATCGCTCGACGGCGCCTGTGATCGAGCGACTTCGTGCGGGCTGGAGCGAAACCGGCGAGGCGGAGCTTGACCGACTCTTCCGGCGGCTGCCGACGCTCGACGATGCCGCGCGGGCCGAGATCCGGCAGGCCTTTGACCGCTATGCCGCCAAGCTCCTCCATCCGCCGCTGGCGTCGCTACGGAGCGAGAGCCGAGCGGGCTCACCACACGGCCTGCTCGATGCCCTGAAGCGGCTATTCGATCTGAAGGATTGAACGATCGAGGTTCGATCCCGCATGATGCCGTCGCTTCGACGGCATCGCTTTCCCCCGGTTGTTGCCGCCAGCTTCTTCGTCCGGGACGTCATCTTCGAGGAGACTCGCGTCGTGCCATCTCATCTGCCAGCGGTCGGTGACGGAAGACAGCAGGCAAGCTCGGTCGCAGCATCTGGCGTGCTCGTCATCCTGGGTGCCTCCGGCGACCTGACCAAGCGGCTGCTCATGCCGGCGCTCTACAACCTCGCCTGCGACGGTCTCTTGCCCGAGGAGTTTGCCGTGGTCGGCATGGCTCGTGGCGATATGAACACGGAGGCATTTCGCAGACAGCAGCGGCAGGAGATCGCCAAATTCAATACCCGGCAGACCTTCGACGCGGATCGCTGGGCATGGCTGGAGTCGCGGCTGCACTTCACCGCAGGCGAATTTGACGATGCCGCCGCCTACGGCCGGCTGCGGAAGTTGGTGGAGAGGGTGGGCGGGGGCACCGCCGCCGCAGACAACACGCTCCTCTATTTGGCGATTTCGCCCGATTTCTTCACCGTGGTCAATCAGCAGCTTGCCGCCGCTGGCTTCACCCGGCTCCCGGGACAGAAGCGGATCATCGTTGAAAAGCCGTTTGGCAAGGATCTGGCCTCGGCCCACGACTTGAACCAGTCGCTGCTCGCGCTCTGGAACGAGGACGAGATCTATCGCATCGACCATTATCTGGGCAAGGAAACGGTGCAGAACCTGCTGGCGTTTCGACTGGCCAACGACATGTTCGCCCCGCTCTGGAATGCCGCGCACATCGACCACATCCAGATCACCGCGACCGAGACGGTCGGCGTGGAGACCCGCGGCGAATATTACGACAAGACCGGCGTGGTTCGCGACATGCTGCAGAACCATCTGCTGCAGATGCTGGCCTACATCTGCATGGAGCCACCCGAGTCGCTCGATCCGAATGTCGTCCGCGACGCGAAGGCCCGGGTCTTGCAGGCGGTGCGGCTGTTTGGTCCTGGCGATGTCGCCCGCGACTGCGTCCGAGGACAGTATGGCCCGGGCGTGAAGGCGGACGGCACTCCAGCGGTTGGCTACCGGGAGGAGCCACACGTCGATCCGCAGTCGAATACGCCGACGTTCGCGGCCATCAAACTCCATCTCGACAACGAGCGGTGGGCAGGCATGCCGGTGTATCTGCGGAGCGGCAAGTCGCTCTGGAAGCGGGGCACCGAGATCGTCGTGCAGTTCAAGACCGCGGGCGAACCAAATCTGCTGATCTTCCACATCCAGCCCTTCCAGGCAGTCGAGATCCGCATGCAGGCCAAGCGACCCGGACCAGCGTTCCAGTTCCAGCGGGCTGGGATGCGGTTCGACTACGCCGAAACATTCGAGGCCTCCAGGGGCACGGGCTACGAAGTGCTGCTGTATGGCGCGCTCAACGGCGACCCGACGCTCTTCTCGCGGACCGATTTCGTGGAGGCCTCCTGGCGAATCATGCAGCCGGTCCTCGACACCTGGGCTGGAACGCCGGCCGCCGACTTCCCCAACTACCCAGCGGGCACATGGGGGCCACGTTCCGCCACCAGCCTGCTCGAACGGGATGGTCGCGGCTGGCACGAGTGTCTGAGCCGGGATGTGCTCGCCCGCAGCGAGTTCTTCGCCGCCGCGCCCGCCGTGCTGCTCAACACGCTCATGCTGGCCTTCCGACCGCTCGCAGTAGAGGCGGGGGCGACGATCGTCGAACACGGAGAACGGAAGTGGGATCTCTACGTCGTCTGTCGCGGTGAGTTGGAGGCAGTGGGGCCGGCTGGCAATCGGCTGGGAGTCGTCAAGGCGGGGGAATGCTTTGGCGAGATGGCGCTGTTGTTGAATCAGCCCCGCAGTGCCACCGTCCGCGCGGTCTCTCCCTGCGATCTGCTCGTGCTCGACGCCGACGATTTCGGTCGGATCATCGCGGACTTCCCCCAGGCCGAGGCCGACCTGCGCCGAATCGCGACCAGCCGCCGGTAGAGGGTATTCAAATCACGTCTCGCGGCCCAAACCGCCGGGGGCGGTGACACGACTGCATCCGCCGCCCCGGCGGCGGGGGGCTCCGACTCGGAGCGAGGATACGCTAACTCGCTCCGGCTTACCCCGACCCCCGGCTCCTCAACTGGTAAGAGCGTATCTTTGGTCGTTGCCGCAATGGCTTGGCACAACAGGGGACGTAGGCGAGGGGGTCGGCGGAAGCTCGAGGAGCGTTGGGCCGCCGCGGCCCCCGCGACGAGACTTTTGCCGCCCCCGAAGCCGATGCTGCACGAAACTCAGATGCGATCTACCGTGCCGCGGGGGGCTTGGGCAGGCATGAGGCCAG
>CANFQO010000034.1 GCA_947449135.1 Planctomycetaceae bacterium
CCCTTCAAGTTCCTGGATGATCTTGCCGTTGCCCCGCACCGGGCCGTCGAGACGCTGCAGATTGCAGTTGATCACGAACACGAGGTTGTCGAGCTTCTCGCGGGCCGCCAGCGAAATCGCGCCGAGCGTTTCCGGCTCGTCGCACTCGCCGTCGCCGATGAAGGACCAGACGTGCTGCTTGCTCGTGTCCTTGATGCCGCGATCCTGCAGATACTTGTTGAATCTGGCCTGATAGATGGCCATCAGCGGCCCGAGACCCATCGACACCGTGGGAAACTCCCAGAACTCCGGCATCAGCCACGGATGGGGATAGCTGGAGAGCCCACCGCCATCGGCCAGTTCACGGCGGAAATTCTCTAGCTTCTTCTCGCTGAGCCGGCCCTCGAGAAACGCGCGGGAGTAGATGCCGGGCGAGGCGTGGCCCTGGAAATAAACCTGGTCACCCGAATTGTCGGTGCCGCGTCCACGGATGAAGTGATTCATCGCCACTTCCACCAGCGTGGCCGACGAGGCAAAGGTGGAGATGTGGCCGCCGATGCTCTTGTCTTCGCGATTGGCCCGCACGACCATCGCCATCGCATTCCAGCGGATGATGCTCTTGATCCGCCGCTCGAGCTCCCGATTGCCTGGAAACGGCGGCTGCTTCTCGGCCGGAATCGTGTTGATGTAGGGCGTGGTCGTGGAGAACGGGATCGGCACGCCGAGCCTGTAGGCCTCCTGCTCGATGGCGTGCAGCAGGTAGGCGGCCCGGTCGGACCCGCGGCTGTTGATGACGTACCGCAGCGAATCCAGCCACTCGGTCGTTTCGGTGGGATCGGCATCGACCGCCGCGACGCCGTCGGCGGGGACCGGTTGCCCGCTCGTGCTGTCGCTCATCTGGCCGATCGCCATCGGTGCATGGCCGCCACGGGGCAATTCTCCGCTGCCACCACCAGAGAGTCCGTTTGCGGTATCTACCCCCTCAACAACGTCGCTGCCGGTCTGATCGATGTTGGGGCTGGCCATGGTGTACTCCGGAAAGGTGGGCGAACTTTGCCCATTATTCCGATGGTTCCGGGGGGCGTAAAGCCCATTACATAGACTCCCTTACTTGGCCGTTTCCGCGCGTGGACGGTAGATCTCCGTGGCGAGGCCAAAATAGTTTTCGGCCGCGAAGGCCACCGTCTCGCTGAGCGTCGGATGCGGATGGATCGACTCCATCAGGTCGCGGGCCGAACAGCCCATCTCGATCGCCAGAACGCCCTCGGCGATCAGTTCGCCCGCGCCCGGACCAACGATCCCCACCCCCAGCACCGTGTCGGTTTCGGGATCCACGAGCATCTTCGTCATGCCATCGGTCCGGCCTAACGCGTGCGCCCGTCCGCTGGCAGCCCAGGGATACCGGCTGATCTCGACAACGCGGCCCGTCGCGGCCACCTCGCTCTCGGTGAGCCCGGCCCAGGCGATCTCGGGATCGGTGAAGACCACCGCAGGAATGGCACGCGGCGCAAACACCGCCGGCTCGCCATGCAGCGACTCAACCGCGACCTTGCCCTGATGACTGGCGCGATGGGCGAGCATCGGCTCGCCGCAGACATCGCCGATGGCGAGAATGTGGGGATCGGCCGTCCGCTGCTGGTCGTCAACCTCCACGAAGCCCTTAACGCTGATCTTCACGCCGGTGTTCTCCAGGCCGATGCCATCGGAATTCGGACGGCGGCCGACGGCAACCAGCACACGCGAAAATTCCCGCACGCTCGGACCGTCGGGCCCCTCGAAGTGCACGCGGACCGACTGGCCTGCATCTTCCAGTTTCACCACCTTCGTGCGGAGGTGGATCTTCTCGAACAGTTTTTCCAATCGCTGCTGCAGCGGTTTGACCAGGTCGCGATCGGCCCCGGGCAGCAGTGTGTCGGTGAGTTCGACAACCGACACCCGCGTGCCGAGTTCTGCGTAGACCGTTCCCATTTCCAGGCCGATGTAGCCACCGCCGACGACCAGCAGCGACTCCGGGATGTCGGCCAACTCCAGCGCGCCGGTCGAATCCATCACCCGCGAACTACCGATGTCGAAGGCCGGGATCTTGGTCGGCCGGGAGCCGCTGGCGAGGATGCAGTGATCGAACGTGAGCGTCTGGCTGGCCTCGCCCGGTGTCACTGCCGCAATTTCAAGAGTGTTGGGACTCGTGAACCGGGCATTGCCCCTCACGATCGTCACGTTGCGACGGCGAGCCAGTTGCCCCAGGCCGCCGGTGAGCGTGGAGATCACCTTCTCCTTGCGGGCCCGCAGCGCGTCGACGTTCACCGTTGGGCGCTCGAAATGGACGCCCCACTCCTCCATCTCCCGCGACTCCGCCAGGACGCGGCCCACGTGGAGCAGAGCCTTCGAGGGAATGCAGCCCCGAAGCAGGCAGGTGCCGCCCAGTCGTTCATCACGCTCCACCAGCGTGACCGCCATGCCGAGGTCGGCCGCCATGAAGGCCGCGGCATAGCCGCCCGGACCGCCGCCCAGCACTACCAGTGGAACATGCATCGCTCGGGGTTCTCCTTAGACAGCCGGAAGAGGGCAAGACAGCCGGAACAGAACCGCTGCGACGCAGCTGGGATCGATCCTGGACCGGTCGATGTTGTAGTTTCGAGCCGCCAGTTGTTCAAGAAACACCACCCCAGGTGGAGCTTCCGCCCGTGACACGTGCCCCAAGCCAATCGTGAGGACTGCGTTGGCATCACGGCTTGCATCGCTGCTGCAGCGGACATTCACGCTCGATTTCCGGAGTCTCGCCGCTTTCCGCATGGCCATCGGCACGGTCGTGACCAGCGACGCCCTGCTGCGAAGCCGCGATGCCTCACTGATGCTCGCCCCGGATGGGATATTTCCTCCCGCGTTGGTGCGGCATTATCTGGCTGACCCCTGCGCCTGGTCGCTGGCCATGCTCGCGGATGCTCCCTGGGTCGGGCCGTTCATGCTCTGCCTGGAGGCGGCAGCCGGGCTCCTGCTGGCGATGGGGTGCGCCACCCGCTGCGCGACGATCGTGTCGTGGGTGGCGGTCGTGAGCATCGTGCGACGAACAGCACCGGCAACCAACGCCGGCGACGAGTGGCTCGCCTGCCTGCTTTTCTGGTCGATGTTTCTGCCGCTGGCATCCGCATGGTCCTGGGATGGTCGTCGCGGCAGCCGCCGCGGCCAGATCTGTTCTGCTGCGACAGCCGCCCTGATGCTGCAGATTGCGGTCGTCTACCTCGCGGCCGGGCTCTCCAAGTGGAACGAATCCTGGCTTTCGGGCGATGCCCTCCACTTTGCCATATCAGTCCACCACCACGGCACGCCTCTGGGAGAATGGCTGCTCGGGCAGAGCTGGCTCACCCGACCGTTCTCATGGGGAGTGCTCGCGCTCGAACTCCTCGGCCCTCTCCTCCTGATCGCGTGGCCCACGCCACGGCCCCGCACGGGGCTTGTCATCATGTTCATGCTCTTCCATCTCGCGATCTGCGTCACGATGACGGTGGGGCTCTTCGGCTACGTGGGCATGGCAGCCTGGCTGGCACTCGTGCCGACGGAAGCCTGGGACTGGCTGACGTCCCGCGGCGTGGTGGATCACCAGAACCCCGCCGCGGCGTTCGGCCGGCAATCGCAGGCCGGCCGATGGGCCTGCATGGCCGCGGGAACGCTCGCGCTGGTGAGCCTCGTGCATGACGTGACCATCTGGCGGCGCCTGCCCCTTCCCTGGCCATTGCCGTCACTGATCAACATTCTCTGCATGCACCAGGAATGGAACATGTTCGGCGATGTGCGGCCACAGGAGCAGTGGGTCTACGCGCGAGCCGAACTGGCGGATGGCAGCGTCGTCGACCTTCTACGCAACGGACGACCGCTCGAAGCGGAGCGGCCCACGGGAGGCTTCTCCTCCCTGCCACACCACCGCTGGCACAAGCTCTTCTGGGCCCTTTCCCAACCCCGGCAGCGAATCTTCGCCCCGGCAATCGCGGGGGCCCTGGCCCGCCAATGGAATGCCTGCCACAGCCCTGATGAAGACGTGCTTTTTTTAGAACTCCGGTTCGCGCGACTGGGCCGCTCCACGGCCGACGATACCCTCCACGAACTCTTACTGGCGACGTGGCCGCCCCGGGATGCCAACGGCCGCGGAGGCCTCGATCGCCTCCACGACGAGCGGCCGACCGCTGCCGGTCAGCAGCCGGGTGCTGCAACAACGGTCGGATCGGCGGTAGACTCAGACGGCACCTAAGCGGGCGAGAGTGGCGAAACTGGCAGACGCGCTGGATTTAGGTTCCAGTGCCGCAAGGCGTGCGGGTTCGACTCCCGCCTCTCGCATCACCTTCAACCGCAGGAAGTCTCAGCCGTCACGGCTGATCAGTCTGCTTCCTGCGCTCGGCGGCGGTGAAGGACCGCCATGCGGTGCTCGCGGCCACCTCTTCGACCTGGTCATCCTCGGTCGATAAGGCGGCTGGCACCGGCAGTTCTGCGGCGGCGGGATCCGGTTCGAGTGATTCTTCGCGCGGGCCGGGCACTTCCTCTTTCGGCGGCTTCGCCGGTGTGACCGCATCGTCGTTCGAGGCCTGGATCACCCCCGATCCTGGCCACCGTCGCCAACGCGTGCCGTAAAACCCAAAGACGTCCGGCCGAACGGGACAGTGCGCCGGGCACAAACCATGTGGACAGGACTGATGTCCATGATGTTTGCCTTCGGGGATCCGGCACTGCGGACACGCCGATCGCCGGCACTGACTGCACGCAGCCTGGCCCTCGCCACCGCCCGCGGGCATCACGGCATGGTCGACCTTCGGACTGCGTGCCGTGGCCTTCTGCTGCGGCCGCACTGCGGCCGACTCCGCTGCAGAGGCGAGCGAACATGCCAAAGCCAGCGCGGTCAGGATCCCTGGCCACAGCCATCGGGATGACTGTCGTGCCACCGCCAGCGGAAGGTCTGGGATCACGTTTCCAACCATTCCCGTCGTCCCTTGCTATGAACGGCACGCCTCAACAGGCGCCGTCAATCTCGCTCTAGTCGGCAAAGTCTGCGTGAACGGAATCATCGTCCAGAGCAGCCCGGAATCTTTGGGGGTTCTGCCTATTCCCGCGACGGCCTCCGGAAAGACTGCCGCGAAAATCGAGGCGAGCGGGACTGGCGTTGTGCGTATAGACTCTTGACAGCGGGTTTCGTGTCTCAAAACGACATGCATTCGCAGCTTTTCCCCGCAGCCAACCCGCTCCTCCCTGACCCCCCAACCCACCTTGAACCGCTCGGCAAAACGCGTCAACGTTCGCCTGCTGATCGGAATGCTGGCCGTTGGCATCGCCACCGCCGTCTCGATCGGAATCGTCCATTGGGTGCAGGTTTCCCGAAATGCGGGTGGCTTGGCAAAGCTTGCGCGGGCGAAGCTGGAAGCCGGCAAGAACGCTGAGGCGATGGGACTTTTTGCGCGGTATCTCGCCTACCAGCCGAACGACGCGACGGCGCAGGCGGAGTTGGCCCGACTCGTCATTGAAATGGCCGAGCGTCCCAACGCGACGAAGGAACAGCGCGGCTACGCCTACAACGTCGTCGAGGCTGCCGTTCGCAAGAATCCCGACAACCGCCCTCTCCGCAAGCAGCTGGCGGAATGGATGCTGCGATACCGCCGGTTTGGCGACGCCAGTACCGAACTCGCCATTCTCCGCGAACAGACGGCGGCAGCACCGCCCGGTGACAGCGACGCAGACTCTGTCGACCCCGACAGCATCGAACTGCTGCAGGCCCGAGCACTCGCCGGGAACGGCGATTACCCGAAGGCGGCCGCCACGGCCGCTGCCATCCTCGGATTCAGTCTCGACACGAAGTCGTTCGAACCGTCGCTGGAGCGACAGGCATCAGCCGCCGTCGTGCTCGATGCATCGCTTGTGCTGGCAACGATCCTCAATGACAAACTCAAGGACCCGGCAGCCGCGGCCACCGTACTCAAGCATCTTGTGGTAACCAACCCGAAAGACGCCCAGGCCTGGCTCGCGATGGCACGATGGCATCAGTCGGGCGGACAACTATCCGACTCCGCCGCGGCCATCCGAAAGGCCTCTGAACTTGCCCCCGATGATCCCGACGTGCTCTTCGCCGATCTTGAACTCTCCATTGCCGAACAGCGGTACACCGCTGCGGAACAGCTTGCCACCAAGGCCCGGCAGCTGTTTCCCAGTGATGAACGCGGGTTCCGCGGCATCGCTGCCGTCGCCATGCGACAACAAGACACCGACCGGGCCGTTGCTGCGCTCCGCGAGGGGCTGGCGGAGACGCCGGGGCAACCATCTCTCCTCTTGATGCTGGCCGATGTGCTGCTGCAAGCCAACCGGCTTGAGGAGGCAGGGGAGACTATCAACACGTTCGTTGAACGACAGGGGGCGACGAGCCCGGCGGTTGGCCTCCTGGAAGCGAGGCTGTTGATCGCGCAGAGGCGATGGTTGCAAGCCAAACAAAAGCTCGACAGCGTTCGCCCGCTCGTTGCGGAATCCGAACAACTGACACGACAGGTCGACCTCAGCCTCGGGCAGTGCCATGAAATGCTGGGGCAGTTCGACGAACAACTCGCGGCCAACCAGCGGGTGCTCAGCGAGGATCAAGGATCTCTGGCCGCGAGGGTCGGGGTCGCCAATGCACTGGCGGCATCAGGAAAGCCCGACGCCGCGCTCAAGGAACTCGAAGAGGTTGCCGCCTCGTTCACTGGTGATCAACTCCCGAAAGTGCCGCAGGTCTGGAACCCGCTTCTGCAGCTACGCATCGCCGCGCAAATGAAGCGTCCTCCGGCCGAGCGAGACTGGACAAACGTCGATCAACTCATCGCGGTCCTCGAGCAGTCTCCGTCGATCGCCGACTCACAACTGGCACTGCTCCGCGCAGACGTGCAGGTCCGAAAGGGCGAGTCGCAGGCGGCCTTCGACATCCTGGAGAAGCAGGTGGAATCCGATCCCTCGAATCCCCAACTGCTGGCGGCACTCACGTTTTTGACGCTGCGAACGCAGGGGCAGGCCGCGGCTAACGCGTGGTTGGACAGAGCCCCTGCCGCCATTGCGGACGATCCATTGATCCTCCTCGTGCGAGCCCAAATAGCGTCGCGAGCACCTCCGGAAGAAGCCGCCATAGCACTCCAAAAACTCGAGGAGAAAGCGGGCTCGCTTCCCGCAGAGCAGTCGGTGCGACTCCTGTCGGCGATCGCCTCCATCTATCGCGGTATGGGGGAATCTGCAGAGGCCGAGAGAGCCTGGCAGGCAGCCCTCAAAAGACGTCCCGACGACCTGAGTGTCCGTGCTGCGTTGTTTGAGATGGCATGCGAAGAGGGGAATGTCGAGAAAGCGCAGACGGCAGCCAGCGAGATACGCCGGTTGGCTGGCCCAACCAGCCCACAAGGACGGGTGGCCGCCGCTGCTGCCCTGGTGCTGAACGTGCGGGTTCAGCAGGCGAAGAAAGCCGCAGCGACCGAACCGCGGCAGAATGGTTCTGAGGGAACAACGCTATCGGACGCGGATAATGAGCAACTTGTTGCCGCGAAAAATCTGCTGATCGAAGCGGAAAACGACCGGCCTGGCTGGGCCCAGATCCAGCAACTCTTCGCCGAGGTCGCCGGCCTGCAAGGGGATGCGCCAACAGCGATCGAACGGCTGCAACAGGCGATGCGGCTGGGCCCGGCGAATCCGTCAGTGATCCGGCAACTCGTCTCGCTCCTCTACCTTTCCAATCGCCTCGAAGAAGCGCAACAGGCCCTCGACCTCGTTGGACCTGATGGACTTGGCGGGATGGAACGACTCTCCGCCGAACTCGACATGAGGTCAGGCCAGTTCGACGATGCGGTGGCGCTCGCAGAGCGCAGTCTGGCAGCCAAGAAGCAACACAGTGCCGGCGACCTGCTCTGGTTTGGGCAATTGCTGGCCCGCGCCGGCAAGACCGATCGGGCGGCGGAGGTGCTGGAGCAAGCGGTGGAGGCGGATCCCAGCCAGCCATCAGTTTGGATGGCGTTGCTCTCGAGCCAACTCGCGGCCGGCCAGAAACGTTCCGCCGAACAGACACTCGCCAAGGGCGGCGAGGCTATCGCCCCGCCCCAAGGGCAGATGTTCCAGGCACAGGGATATGAGCTCATGGGTCGCATCGAAGATGCGGAGCAGAGCTTCCGCGCGGCCGTAGCCGCCGCCCCAGACAGCGCCGCCGCCGCACGCAGTCTGGCGGGCTTTCTGGTCCGGCGCGGCCGTCTGGCGGCCGCCTGTGAGACACTCGAATCGATCATCGCTGCCACCGGAAGCGATCCTGCCCGCAAGCAGACGCGGCAGTGGGCCAGACGGACGCTCGCAGAAATCAGGGCGCAGTCTGGGAACTACCGCGATGCCGAACTCGCGGTGGCCATTCTCAACGAAAACACCGACGAAAAAGGCCGTCTGGCAGTCGAGGACCTCGCCATACAGGAAGCGATCCTCGCCGCCCGACCGGAGCCCGATAGTTGGCGACGGGCGCTCGGCATCCTCGACACGATCGCGTCGCTGCAGCCGCTCTCCACCACGCAGCGGACGCAGAAGGCGCAGTTGCTCGAAAAACTGGGACGCTGGAACGAATCCCGTGACGAACTCCTCTCGATTGCCTCGGCTCCAAACACGCCTCCGGCATTGCAGGCGTTGCTCATCGAGAGTCTTCTTCGTCACAAGGATTTGGGGGCGGCGAGAATCTGGCTGAGCACGCTTGCCGATCGCATACCTGATGCCCCGGTGGTTTCAATGCTGCAGGCCAAACTGTCTCTGGCCGACAACGACCGCGCGGCCGCCGTGGCAGCCACCCGCAAGCTCATGCCGGACGACAACCCGAGGCCCGAGTTTTTCATCCCGCTGTCTGGGCTGCTGGAAGAACTCGGGTTCAGCGCGGCGGCTGACAAGGTCTTTTCCCAATTCGCAGCCGCATCCAGCGACGGCGTCATCGCCCGAGTTGGCTTCCTCGGACGCGAGCAGAGAACCGATGAGGCGCTCGATCTTCTCGACGCCTCGTGGGACAAGATCCCGCTGGAAAATCTACTCCGCACGGCAGTGTCGGTGCTGGGATCGCAGAGCGGCAGCGCCACGGCCTCCCAGAAAGAGCGGGTCGAGGGCTGGTTTGAGAAAGCCCGCCGCTTGGATCCTGCATCGCCAAGTCTGGCAATGGTCCATGCCGACTTTATCGGCCTCACATCCAACCACGAGGATGCGATCGCGATCTACCGCGAACTTCTCGCCCGCACCGATCTCTCCCCGAAGCAGACCGCAGTGGTTGCCAATAATCTCGCGTTTCATCTTGCAGAGCCGAAAACGGCTGCAGAGGCCGAGAAACTGGTCGCCACGGCCATCGCCGAACTGGGCCCCCACCCCGACGTCCTCGACACGCGGGGGATCGTGCTGCTGGCTGCAGGGAAAGGCCCGGAATCGATTGCGGATCTCAGGGAAGCCGTCCTCGTGCCATCGGCTACGAAATACCTCCATCTCGCCTCGGCACTGGCCTCGGAGCAGCAAGTCGAAGCCGCCCGCGAGGCATTCGCAGAGGCGAAGAAACTCGGCTTCACAGCGGAGCGATTGTCGCCCGGCGATCGCCAGCGACTGAAAGCCCTAGAAGCCACCCTCGGCAAGTGACGGTCGATCGCGTCTCTCATAAGGGTAGCGACGCCTTGGCGAACCAGAGGACGTAGGCGAGGGGATCGGCGGAAGCTCGAGGAGCGTTGGGCCGCCGCGGTTCCCGCGACGAGACTTTTGCCGCCCCCGAAGCTGGCGCTCCAACAACCGCGGATATGTTCTAGCGTCCGCCGCCCTGCAGCATCCGTGACCGTGCCAGGGCATCTTCGGCTTCCGTGATGCGACCGCCTCGCATGCAGGCCACGCTCAACGCCGTGTAACTGAAGGGATCGTTCGGCTCCAATTCACAGGCCCGGCGGGCGTGGCCAATGGCCTCCTCGTGCCGCTCCAACCGGGTGCACCAGGCCGCGAGCGCTGAATGAGCCAGCGTAAAATCGGGCTGCTCCGCGACCAGCGTCTCCAACGCAGACACCGCCTCCGCGATTTTTCCCTCGTTTTTCAGGGTTTCGGCGGCTGCATAGCGATCTTCGCGGGTCATCATGGCCGGTATCTCCTCTTCAGGGCATCATCGGAGGACGCAGTGTAGCGACTTTCCGTAGTCTAGCGAGCCGGAAAAGACGGGGGGGATTCTGCCGACGGTGCAAAATTGACATTGAATCGCTCCTCTCAAGAAGCCGATAAACCGCTGCGGGCGGCGATGATCGCTGACCCGACCGCGGTAACGGCGGCCCCCTTTCGGCGTGGAACACTCCGTGAGCATTCATCCGTTGGCCAACGTCAGTCCCGAGGCCCGATTGGGCGTCGGCGTAAGCATTGGGGCGTTTGCCAGCGTGGAGGCCGACGTCGAACTCGGCGACCACTGCATCGTGGCATCGGGAGCGGTCGTGAAGTCCGGCGTGAAAGCCGGCAGTCATAACGAATTCTGCGAGCACTCCGTCATCGGTGGTGCCCCCCAGCATGCTGGACGTCCTCAGCACATCGGCCGGGTCGTGATCGGCGACAACAACGTCTTTCGCGAATATGTCACGATCCATCGGGCCCTCAAGCCGGAGGCCGCCACGACGGTGGGCACCGGAAATTACGTGATGGCGAGCGCCCACTTCGGCCACGACAGCGTGGTCGGAAACCATGCGATCTTCGCCAACGGTGCGCTTCTTGGTGGACACGTATCCGTGTCCGATCGCGCCTTCGTCTCGGGAGCCGTCGCCGTACACCAATTCTGTCGCGTGGGTCGTCTGGCCATGGTGGGCGGGCACGCCCGCGTTGTTCAGGACGTGCCCCCGTTCATGCTGCTCGACGGGCAGAGCGGCAGCATTGTGGGCCTCAACATCGTCGGCCTGCGACGGAGCGGTCATACCGCTGAAGAAATCGCCTCGCTCAAGTCAGCCTACCGGCTCGTCTATCGCCGTGGCCTGCCTTGGAAGGAAGTCCTGGAAGCACTCCGTGTCGAGTTCCAGTCCGGGCCGGTGACCCAACTCCTCGAATTTCTGTCCGCCGGCACACGTGGATTTGTGCAGGAGCGTAGGGCTCCACCGGCCGCAACGCTGCGACTGCGGGTGCCCGACGAGGACGCCGCCGCACCGATCCGGATCAAGGCAGGCTGAACACGGCCGCTTGATCGAGGTCCATCGGCCAGCCCAGCCGAAACGCCGGCGTGTCCTGCCGTGCCGTGTCCACCCGATCCGCGCTCGGATATCCCGAGTCCGATGGCAGCGGATATTCCAGTCCTGACGCGGAGCGGAGATTTTCCGATGCCGGAACATCGCCCGGGCACGAAAGATGGGCAAAGATTGCAGGGGGCGGCCGGCACGACGCCGGGCCGTCGCCCCCCTCGAGACGTGTGACTCTGCCATGCAGTCTGTTTCGCCAATGTCGATGAGGAACGCTGAAACGGCGTCGCTCCCTCCGGCCGATGCTCCGTCCAGCGGCCCGCTGCTTCCCGATTCAGGGCCGGTGTCGCCCGCCGGTGCGGTCAGGCGTTCGATCGCCCGTCGGCTCCTGTTCTGGTTCCTTGTGATCGCCATCATTCCCTGTGCGCTGCTCACGGCGATCACTGCCCGCATCGCCTCCAGCACGCTGGAACAATCGGTTCGCGACAACCTCGTCAGAACCGCCGCCTCCAAGGCAAACGAATTGGAGACCTTTGCGCTCGAACGCATCCGCGATGGCAGGGCACTCTCGCGCGACCCCAGCCTGATCCGCGCCGCCCGCGATCTCAGTGTGATCGCCGCCCGCGAGACGGGATCGGGCAGCGTTCCAGGCGGAGGAGCCGCCGGCCTGCGTACGGCCATCAACGAATCCACCTCGGGACTTGCGGCATTTCTCAGCCATGCCGCGGAAGCGTTCGGTTACTCACATCTGCTCGTGATCGACAGCACCGGCCGTGTCGTCTTCGCGCTCGATGACGCCATCCCGCTTGGCTCCTCCGTACTCGCCGCCGGACCAGCGTCATCACCGCTCGCCAGCGGCTTCGAACGCTCCCGCACCACGCTCCAGACCGAATTCGGTGGCTTTCAGGCCCACGGCACGGCGGGGCACCGAGTGGCCTTCGTGACCAGCCCGATCATCGATGAGGGGGCGGTCGTCGGCGTGCTGGCACTAGGGTTGGGCCCCCAGCGTGTCTGGCAGATTCTCTCCGACCTCAGCGGGCTGGGTACCACGGGCGAGATCGTCACGGGTGAGCGTCAGGGCGACAACGTGCTGGTCACCGCGCCGCTGCGGCACGAGGGCGACGCGGCATTCCGGAGAGTCATTCCCATCGGCTCAACACGAGGAACGGCAACCCAACGCGCCGCCAGCGGAGAGACTGGCTACGGTCCTGTGATCGACTACCGCGGCCAAAAGGTCGTGGCGGCCTGGCAGTTTCTCCCCAGCTACCACTGGGGCTTGTGCGTCAAGCAGGACGTCAGCGAAGCCTATGCCCTTCTCTGGCTGCAACGGGCCGCGATCATCGGCCTGGCACTGGCGACCATCCTCGGTGTCACGCTGGCGGCCCTCGCACTGGCGAAAAGTTTTTCCAATCCTATTCGCGCGGCCGTGGATGTCGCCCGGAGAGTGGCCGGGGGTGACCTGCGGGCCACTGTCGCTCCTGCCGAAGGCAGCATGATCGGGGACGCCGAGACCGGCGCCCTGCTGACCGCCATCCAGACGATGACAGACAACCTCCGGGGACTCATCGGGCGAATTCAGAAATCCTCCGTGGCTCTGATCTCCACCGCCACCGCGATCCAGGCCACCTCCAATGAGCAGCAGCAGGTGATCGCCGACTACGGTGCCTCGACGAGCCAGGCGGTCGCGGCCGTCAAGCAGATTTCAGTCACAAGCCAGGAACTGCTGCGGACAATGACCGAGGTCAACGAGATGGCCGCCGGTACAGGACTCATGGCAACCGATGGCCGCAAGAATCTGGCCGGCATGGATACCACGATGCGACAACTGGCTGACAGCACGCTGTCGTTCAGTTCCAAACTGGCACTGATCAGCGAGCGGGCATCCACCATCAACCTGGCGGTCACCACCATCACGAAGGTGGCCGACCAGACGAACCTGCTCTCCATCAACGCCGCGATCGAAGCTGAGAAGGCGGGCGAGTATGGTGCGGGGTTCCTGGTGGTGGCCCGCGAGATTCGCCGACTGGCAGACCAGACGGCGGTAGCCTCACTTGACATTGAGCAGATGGTCCGGGAGATGCAGCGCAGCGTCTCGGCGGGGGTGATGGAGATGGACAAGTTCGCCGGCCAGGTACGTTCGAGTGTCAGTGAAATCGGTGATGTCTCCGCAAAACTCGGGGAGATCATCTCGGCCGTGCACGGCATCAACGACCGGTTCGGTCAGGTCACCGAGGGCATGCGGTCCCAGTCGCAAGGGGCGGCGCAGATTCGCGAGGCCATGATTCGTCTCGCCGAAGGAGCGTCCCGCACCGCGTCGTCACTCGACGACTTCAACAAGGCGACCACCCACCTGCGCGGAGCGGTCGGCGACCTCAAGGAGGAGGTGTCGCGGTTCACGATCTGAGGCTACGGTCCTGCCGTGGTTTCCGCCCGTTGCCCGCGGCCCCCGGCCATGCAACTGCTCTCCTTCACCGTCGGGGACGAAGAGTATGCGATCGAGTCATGCCGGGTGATCGAGGTGCTGCCGCTCGTGACTCCGCGGCCAATCCCCCACATGCCGGCGTTCGTGCGTGGTATCTTCATTCATCGCGGCCAGTTGGTTCCCCTGGTCGACCTGGGATGGCTGTTGGCCAACCACCCCCTGCGGGAACGGCTGAGCACGCGGGTGATCGTGGTGGAATTCTCCTCGGCTGGCGATCCGGTCCAGCAGCAGACCATCCGGCTGGGAGTGATGGCAGAGACGGTGCTGTCGCTCTGCTCCACATCCGATGCCGAGGCGTCCTTGCCCGCGATGCATCCGGCGGCAGCCCCCTATCTGGGAAGGGTGCTGCGGTTCGGACAGCGGACCATCCAGATCCTCGACGTCGAACACTTGCTGCCATCGGCGCTCATGTCCGATCTGGTCACGTCCGCGTCGGCGTCAACGGGCATTCCACGCGATTCAACCTGACGACACTGTCATGAACACCACCGCTCACGATCGCGTCGCCCCGCGCACCATCGAGGCCTTGGCGACATTGCTGGAGCAGTGGATTGGGCTGGATGTCCACACGCTCGGCAGTGCCGCCATCGCCCGCGCCTTACGGGTGCGGATGGAGGCCTGCGGTGAAACCAACGAAGCGACATTTCTCGCCCGCCTCACCCGGGATACCGAGCAGCAAGAACGGCTGATCGACGAGGTGGTCGTACCGGAAAGCTGGTTCTTCCGCGACCCGCAGGTCTTCGAGTTTCTCCAGCGGTTTGTCACCACGTTCGCCACAGCCACGGAACGGCCTCCGATCCGCATCCTCTGCGTGCCCTGCTCCGCCGGCCAGGAACCCTACAGCGTGGCCATGGCGCTCTTCGAAGCCGGGCTGTCTGCGCCGCAGTTCACTATCGATGCGGCTGACGTGAGCCGTACCGCACTGGCGCTGGCGACGGCGGCGACATACTCAGCCAACTCGTTTCGCGGCGCTGATCTCGCCTTTCGGACGCGGTGGTTCCAGACCCGAGGGGCTGCCGCCGAACTCGCCCCGGCGGTGCGGGCTCAAGTCACGTTCTTCTGGGGCAATCTCCTCGATGAATCGTTCTCCGCCGACCGCGAACCGTACGATCTCGTCTTCTGCCGCAACCTGCTCATCTACCTGACCACGGACGCCCGCCTTCGAGTGGAACAGGCGATCGACCGGCTCCTGAAGCCGGAGGGACTGCTCGTGCTGGGGGCCGCCGAACCGCCGATCCTGAAGGGGGCGTGGATACCGGCCGCCAGCGACTCGGTGTTCACGCTGCGCCGCGGCAGCAGGTCGCAGGAAGGTTTTGCTGCCGGCCAGGTGGCGGGACGACCGTACCGAACGGCGTCACCGGCCCGCGGCGTTTCGAGCACAGCGATTCCTGCCGCTCCGGCAGCGAGCGGCGTCCTCCCGCAATCATCGAACAAGGCCATCGAAGCCGGACCGTCGACGGTCGCCGACCTGCTTCTTGAAGCAGGCAATCTGGCCAACGCTGGCCGCCGCGTCGAAGCCTTGGCACTCTGCCAACGACATCAGCTGGAAGTCGGCCCAGACTCGAGGGTCTTTTTCCTGATGGGCATGCTGCACCATTCCGCTGGCGATCTCGAACTCGCTGAGGCCTGCCTGCACAAGACGCTCTACCTCGATCCCAACCACGATGAGGCATTGCTTTCGCTGGCGATCGTGGCCGCAGAACGCGGCGACAGCTGCATGGCCGAAAACTATCGCCAATCCGCTGCCCGGGTGCTTGCCCGGAAAGGATCGTCATGAGCCACGGCGACGCAGACCATAGACGCCCCGTGGTGGCTCCCATGGAGGATTGCTGGCGTTTCGTCGGCGTCAACGGTGATCGAAGCTGCCCGGAGTTGACCACGTTCATCCATTGTCGCAACTGCCCGGTTCTCGCCGCTGCAGCCCGCCGCTTCTTCGACCGCCCCGCGCCTGAGGGCTACCTCGAATCATGGCAGGAGATCCACGAACAACCCGCAGCTTCATTCGCTACCGATTCCAAGAGCCTCCTCGTCTTCAGGCTCGGTGATGAATGGCTCGCGATTCCCACGCCCGTGCTCGTTGAGGTCACCCCGCTCCGACACGTCCACCGTCTGCCGCATCGTTCAGGCAACGTGCTCGCGGGCATCACGAACATCCGAGGGCAATTGCAGCTGTGCGTCCGGCTCGGTGGGCTCCTGGATCTCGCAGAAGCGGCTGCAGAAACGCCAGGCTCCGCTCCGACAGCCCGGATGCTCGTCGTCGAGCGGAAGACCACACGCGGCCCCGAACGGTGGGCGTTTGGAGTCGACGAGGTGGCAGGCATCCACCTGGTTCCAGGAGCAAGCCTGCGCAGCGCACCCGCGACGATTCGCGGTACGGCCATGCGGGCGACGGTGGCGCTCTTCTCCTGGCGGGATCGGACCGTCGGGCTGCTCGATGAGGCCAGATTACTCGATGGCCTGAGCAGCATGATCTCGAGGTGATGGCAGGCCGAGGTGAGGAGTGCGTGTGGTGGAAGACCTGAGTGGATTCTCGATGCTGGAACTGTTCCGCCTGGAGGCGGACACCCAGACGGCCGTCCTTTCAGCGGCCGTACTCGCAATCGAGGAACTGGAGCATTCCCCCGCTGCCATCGAGTCGATGATGCGGGCGGCGCATTCACTCAAGGGCGCCGCCCGCATCATCGGTCTTGAGCCGGCCGTGCGGGTCGCCCACGCAATGGAGGAAGTCTTCGTCGCGGCCGGCAAGGGACTCTTGGCGGTGCGCCCAGAACACGCCGACATCCTGCTGGCCGGCAGCGACTTTCTGGCCTCAATCGCCCGGGATGACGAGGCCCTCGTTCCCGACGGGCCATGGAGCGCGCGGGCTGACCAGCTGGTGGCACAACTGGCCGCGGTCCGCACCGGCCAGATAGGCCGGGAGCCGCCCACCCTATCGGCACCGCCACCCAGCCCGGTGGCCGCCGCCTCGGCTCAGCCCTCACACGTCTCCGCACAACCGCCGGCTGAGCCGGCCGCCTCTGCTGGCCCGACACCAGCCACGCCGTCGGTCTTCGACCAGACCGACCGGGTGGTGCGGGTGGCCGCCGACAGCCTGTCGAGGCTAGTCGGACTCGCCGGCGAATCGCTGGTTGAAGCAAGGCAACTCCCCTCCCTCGTGGCCGGGCTGCACTCGCTCCGCAGCGTGCAGGGCAAACTCTGCGACACAATCGCGGCACTCGACGAATCGCACGCTGGCGGCAGCCTCCAGGATCCCACTCGGCAGGCTGCCCTGCTGAACATCCTTCGCGACCAAGCCGGCGCCGTGCTGACGGGACTCTCGCAGCGGTGCGAGGAATTCGCAAGCTTCGCCCGTCGCAACGAAGACCTCTCCGGCCGACTGCACCACGAGGTCATCAGCAGCCGAATGCGGCCGCTCGCCGAAGGCATTCGAGGCTTTCCCAGGCTGGTTCGGGATGTCGCCCGGTCGCTCGGCAAGCAGGTGCGGTTGGAGGTGCGCGGCGAGCAGACCGGGGTCGATCGCGACATCCTCGAAAAGCTGGAGTCGCCCCTTTCCCACCTGATCCGGAATGCCCTCGACCATGGTATCGAACTTCCGAACTTCCGCGCAGCCGCCGGCAAGCCGCCAATCGGCACGATCGTGCTCGAGGCGCGGCACCGGGCCGGCAGCTTGACGATCACGATCACCGATGATGGCGAGGGCATCGACATCGAGCACCTGCGGGCGCGGACCGTAACCAGCGGTCTTGTCACCGCCCCGGTCGCCGACCAGTTGTCGGAGGGTGAATTGCTCGAGTTTCTGTTTCTCCCGGGGTTCTCCACCAAGGACGTGGTCACGGAGATCTCCGGCCGGGGCGTGGGGCTCGACGTCGTGCAACGCATGGTGAAGACGGTCGGCGGAAGCGTGCGGGTGGCGACCCAGCCCGGCCTGCAAACGGTCTTCACGCTGCAAGTGCCGATCACGATGTCGGTGATTCGCGCTCTGCTAGTCGACATCTGCGGCGAGCCCTACGCCTTCCCACTCACTCACATCGATCAGATCCTGTACTGCCGGCACGCCGACATTCGCACCGTCGAGGGGCGGCAGTATGTCGATCACGACGGGATCTCGATCGGCCTCGTTCTCGCCCCGCAAATCCTCGAACTCGAACGATCCAACTCCCGACCGGCAGCCGATCCCCTTCCGGTGGTGATCATCAGCGATCGTGGCCAGCAGTTTGGCGTGATCGTCGATGCCTTTCTCGGTGAACGCGACCTGGAGGTGCGTCCGCTGGATCCGCGTCTCGGCAAGGTGCCGGATATCAACAGCGCCTCGTTGCTGGAGAATGGCGACCCCGTGCTCATCGTTGACGTCGAAGATCTTGGCCGTTCAATCGACGCCCTCCTGACAGGACGACGGCTGCATCGGGTGGAGCAGGCCCGCATCGCTGAACGGTCCAGCCGTTGCAAACGCATCCTCGTGGTCGATGACTCCATCACCGTGCGTGAACTCGAGCGGCAGTTGCTCGTGTCGCATGGTTTCGCCGTCGACGTGGCGGTCGATGGGATGGACGGCTGGAACGCGCTCCGCGGCGGGCAGTACGATCTGGTGGTGAGTGACGTCGACATGCCCCGGCTGGATGGCATCGGGCTCGTCTCGCTGATCAAGGCAGATCCGATCCGCAAGGATATCCCCGTGGTGATCGTGTCGTACAAGGATCGCGAGGAGGATCGGCTCCGCGGGCTCGAGGCCGGCGCGAACCGCTACCTGACCAAGACGAGCTTCCACGACGAGACGTTTCTCCAGACGATCGTCGACCTGATTGGTGAACCGAACGACTGAACCGACAGTACCACCCGTCTGGTGCTTGGGAGCCGATCGACCATGAGAATTGCAATCGTCAACGACGTGCGTGCCGCCTGCGAGGCCCTGCGCCGCGTGGTGAGCAGTCTCGCGGGCCACACGGTGGCCTGGATCGCGGCCGACGGCGTCGAGGCGATCGCCATGGCGAAACGCGACCGGCCCGACCTGATCCTGATGGATCTGATCATGCCGCACGTGGACGGGGTGCAGGCCACGCGGCAGATCATGGCGACGAGCCCCTGCGCGATCCTCGTGGTGACGGCCACGGTGAGCGGCAACATCTCGCTCGTGTACGACGCGATGGGGTTCGGCGCGTTGGACGCGGTTGACACCCCCGTGCTGGGCCCGACAGGCGAACTCACGGGCGCCGCAGCGCTCGTGGAAAAGATCTCGACTGTTGCCAAGCTCCTGGGGGCGTCGACCGATGCCCGCCGGCCCACGCTTTCCAATGACGTTTCGGCCGCGCCAAGACTGCTCGTGGTCGGCGCGTCGACGGGTGGCCCCAAGGCGTTCGCCGATCTCCTGCTCCCCCTCCCGCGTGACTGTCATGTGGCAGTCGTCGTCGTGCAGCATGTCGATGTCGCTTTCTCGCAGGGGCTGGCCACGTGGCTGGGGGAACGCACCGGCCGAACCGTCCGCGTCGCTGAGCAGGGCGAACGACCGCAGGCCGACACCGTACTACTGGCCGGCACCAACGATCATCTCGTGCTGTCGAAGCACGGCACGCTCGAATACCGCGAGGAGCCGCGGGAGATCTTCTTCCGGCCCAGCGTCGACGTGTTCTTCGAGAGCGTGGCCGACCATTGGACACAGGCCGGCATCGCTCTCCTGCTCACCGGCATGGGCAGGGACGGCGGAAAGGGCATGCTCCGGCTGCGCAACGCCGGCTGGCATACGATCGCCCAGGACGAAGCCACCAGCGTGGTCTGGGGCATGCCGAAGGCTGCCATCGAGTTGGGCGGCGCCTGCCAGGTGCTCCCCATCGAGCAGATGCCGCGTGCGATCCTGTCACACCTGACGGGTGGCTGATACGGTTCTCACGGAATCACGAACCGGAATCGCTGCTCCCCGCACCGAAAGTAGCAGGTGGGGGTCAGCCCAACGGCAGAGATCGACACCCACATGCCGTTCCGGGTCGCGGCCGACGTGATCATCCACGTGCCGTCCCGCATCCGATTGAGCTCGGCATGGTGGTTGGCCAGCAGGGGATCGTCGAGTTCGATGTCGGCACCACCGCCCGTCCGACCGATCGAAAGCCGGTCAGAACGCAACGCACACTCGAGGGCCCCGGGTTTGGCCGACGCCTCCGCCAAAACAGGCCAGACCGTCTGTGGGAGGTGCATGCCGTCCATCTGGTTTGTGTCCCCTCCGGGGAAGGGCGCCGCATTGGGCTTCAGCGGATTCCTGAGCCGGAACCTCCGCGCGCCCAAGATGAGGATGGCGTTGGCGTGCAGCACTGCTCGGATGCATCTCACGAACGTGCCGTTCACGCTGTCGAGGTCGTGCAGATGCCACTGAAAGCCTCCCCGCCATGGGGTGCGGCATATTTCCGCGTGCGCACCTGAGATCGCGGAGTCGTTGGGGATCTGGACATCGCCGGAGGTTCGGCCGATCGCGAGCCTCTCCCGCCGCAGCCGCACGTCCTCTCCCTGCTCCATCGAGCCGTCGTCCAGCACGGTCAAGACCGGCACCGGTGGCCTCAGGCTCGGACGAAAATCCTGAATGTCTTCCGGGGCATACTTCGGCTCGCTACCACGGCCGAAGGCATCCGGCTCCGACACCCATTTCACGATCCGGCGTGGGGACGGGAATTCCTCAATGACCGGTGGCAATTCATGAGGCGGTTCTTCTTCTTTCTCATCGTCGTCGAATGCTGAACCAGTCTTCTTGGCCATGAACCTCCTCCTTTTGCCCCTCGCGGATCACGCTGATGGCCAGCATCGTCGGGCGGTCAGCGGCCGCAACTTCCTCTCCTTCATTCTACTCCAGATTCTTGGTGCCGGTTCAAACCACGCTCGATCAATCGCATCACCTCCAGCACCCTCCACTCGGGCCGGAGGGTATCGGTCGCCAACAGTCGGTCCGGCACGCCCACCACCTGAACGCCAACCGGCAGGCCCCGGCTGTCGCGATCGGTGGCTGCCGCCGACTGCACAACCCGATCCCGGCTGTGGCCGCGGCCCACTTCTTCTTCGGGTCGCACCCGCGTGACCGGCACTGTTCCCGCCGGAAGATCGAGCAGATTGGCCAGCAGGCAGGGAGCCGCCGCCAGCACCAGCCGGGCCGCGGTGCCATGCCGCAGCGCCGGCAGCGCCGATACGGGGCAGACAATGGCGTCATAGCCTGACACGGCCACCGCGAACCGCGTTGCGAAGTCCAGCCGCCGGTCGCAGAGTTCGGCAAACGCCGCTCCACGGTGGGGACCGGTGGCCCGGAGGGCAATCGCCTCGATGCCGCCACCCACTGCCTGCGAGGCGGCCGCCAGCAGCGGCCGGAGCCACTTCGGCAGTCCTGCCAACCGCATCAACAGTGCCACCGACGGCATCGGACGCGTGCCGGCGAACAGCCGGCGGATGTCGTCGCCACCATCGGCCGAGAGCAGGGCCAGATGCAGCCACGCTGCTTCCGTGGCCAGGCGGCCATCGAGGCGGACGGTTTCCACACCCGCCCGCGTCAGTCCATCTACCGCCTCGCGCACCGCCCGTTGCACGGCGGGCGAGGGTTCGAGCGGCCCGGCATCGTCCCACCAGGCGACCCGCAGACCACTGGCTGAGTCGTTGGCAGGGCTGCCGCTGGACATCGCGCCGCCGGGGCGAGGCTCTGCCACGACGTCTGGACCGCCCGCCACCGCCTCCAGGCACCGCGTCAGATCGTCGACCTCCCTGGCGAGAAACCCCGCCCGAGGACGCACGACCGTCAGATGAGGCACGGTATCGAACGCACCGCCGTCCCCGAGCACCGTCGACCGCGGCAGGAATCCGGCGATGCCGCAGGCGTGCGCCGGCTGCCGAATGCTCCCCGCCAGATCGGTGCCCACGGCCAACGGCACAACGCCGGCGGCGACCAGCGCCGCGTCGCCACCGCTAGACCCACCGGGGCCCCGGGCGGCATCGAAGGGATGGTTGGTGCGGCCCCAGACTGGATTGTCGGTCTCATGGAGATACATCGCCTGGGGAACGTTTCCCTTGCCGACGATGATCGCTCCAACCTCTCGCAGCCGGGTGACGATCGACGCATCCGCTCCATCGATCTCGTGCCGTCGCGAGGGAATGCCGAGGCTCGTCACCAGCCCGGCCACTCCAAAGCATTCCTTCACGCTCACCGGCACGCCGGCGAGCGGCAGATGCACCACGTTCTCACGCATCAGCGACTCGAGCCGCACAGCCTCCGCGCAAGCCGCGGTATGCCGCGGCTGCACCAGTGCATTGAGGACGCCGTGAGAGTCACGATGCCGGGTGACGTGTTCGGCCAACACCTCTCCCGGCTTGGCCCGGCCTGCAGCCACGTCATCCGCGATGCTTACCGCCGATGATGCCACTGCGTTTTCTCTCCATTGCGCGGCCAGCGAACCGGCTGCCGCATGTCTGTTCTCGATGCAACGCCGGCTCAGGGAGTTGGAGCATCGCCCACCGGAAACCCAGTGTTCTCAGAGACTTCGAACGTTGGGGGAATGGGCCTCATATCGGCGGCCCAGACGGCGTTGCCGTCGAACAAGACTCCCGAAACAACGACGCGATCTCCGGAATCGGCCGGTGGGGCCAATCGCGAGATGATCGAGATGCTACGGTCGGTACCATCCGTATTTCCACCGGCGACGACACCCCGCGTGCTCCAGTAGGGGCCAACCTGCCGAGCACCGGCCAAGGTGGCGACCAATGAGATGCCGTCAGCCCGCCGCTTCTCGCTGGTGAGCCACATCCGACCGAGTCGGTCGAGATCCGCCACGGCCTTCTCGCTGATGGAGATTTCGCCAAGCAGATCGGCGGCTGCAGCGGGGGCTCCCCAGGTTGAGTGACCCGACTCGGCGGCCTTTGTCTCGAGCGTGACCAGCTGCTCGCCTAGCTGCGCCAGACTCTTGTACCACTCCACCGACAGCCGATTCCGTTCGGGGTCGGCTGGATCAGAGATCATTTCCAACGCCTCGAACGCGTGCGTGGCTCGCTCTGCCGCGAGTTCCACGCCTGTCTGATCCAGGGGCGGCACGACGGGAGCGGCCACGGCGGGAACGGGTGGGGCCGTTGCTGCAACATCGGCTACTGCAACATCGGCAACGAGAGCATCGAGTCCAGCCAACGGATCTGTTGGCGGCAACGTCGCGGCACTGGTGGCGGCAGCGAGCGGGTCCTCTCCCGTGATGGTATCGACAACGGCCAGTCGTTCGGGCTCGAGAACGGGCGGCGACACAGGCTCCGGCTCCAGCATCACAGGTTCCGCGACCGCAGGCGCGGGCGAGACGGTGGCCTCGAGCGTATCCGCTGGAGCCACTGCCGGATCGGACACGGCGACCGTCTCTCCGGTCTCTCCCGTTTCGGTAGCAGGCTCGCTGGGTTCGACCGGCTCAACTTCCGTCGATGCTGCGGCAGCTGTCGCGACCGGCTGATCGACGGCCGGCGTGGCTTCCTCGCCAGTGGTCGAGAGATCTTCCGTCGCTGGAACGGCACTCGCGCCGGGTGCCGTTGCTGGAGTCACGGCCGGGTTTGCGGGAGGCTTCGCTCCAGGCTGCAGCTTCTGGGGCAGCAGAACGGCCAACTGCCCAGGCAGTTGTTTCCCGAACTTGAGCGGATCCTGGTGGAATCCCCAGACCATCACCGCATACGTGATCGGCAGGGCCATCAGGCCTCCCAACCCCACTCCGATCATCTTGCCAAGACCGCTTCTTTTTTTCCGCGCAGGCACCGGCTGTGCGTCGGCCGCGGCTACCGCTGCCACGGCAGCAGTGAGCGGAATCGAGGCGGGGTCGCCCTGCCCCAACTCCCCCGCATCGGCCCAAGCGTCGACCTGATTGCCATCTGCAAACGGAGTCTCATTGCTCACTATGCCGGCATCGAACGAGACGTCGTCTGAGACCGCATCGTGGGACGGCTCACCGAAATCGGCACTGTCATCAATGCTGCCGTTGGCAGCGACCGCATCCGCGGCGACCAGATCGTCTTCCTCATCCAAAAGCCCCAGATCGGCCAGCCCCTGTTCGCGATCGATGACATTGTCGTGAGAGTCATCGATCGTGTGTCCTTCGGCTCGATCGTGGCTGGCAACTGCTTCATCCGTGAACACTTCCTCCGAAAAGCCGTCGGCGGATGGCCCCGCGGTCATGGCGGCCATCGAAATGACATCAGACCGTTCGCCGTCACCGAGCACGTCGGCCGACGCCACTTCGTCGTCCGGACGCGGAAACACGACCAGAGGGATGTCGGGGGCTGCCTCTGGGTCGGCAGGCGGAGAAGGCTCCTCGTCGAGAGCATCGAAGGCGAACGCAAAGTTCTCCTCTGACTCCTCGTTGGCACCGCCGTGCCCCAATTCCGCCCACGAATCCTGTTCCGGCAACTTCTGGTCGTCGTCGGTTGTCATTGATTGCTCCCCGCTCGATACCGACTCGGGGGCTCACCACCCCGCGCAGCCGCCATCGTGTTTCCCTGTGTTCGTTTCCCAACAGCCCCTCGGGAGACCGCCAGGCCTCCCGACGCCAGCAGTGTCGTCAGGGGTCGGGCGAAAGTCTAGCGTCACCCTGACCGCGGTCCGAATCGGCGGTGAGAACGGAATTCTAAAACCGCTACAGCACTGCCAAAAGCCCTGCCACAATCGGTCGGCTGCCCCTACGCAAGCCCATAGGCCGAGCCATACCGCTTCCAGAGGCTCTCCACGAGCCAACGCTCCGACACCGGCTCTCCGGTGGCCTGCTCGACAAGCGCGGCAGACTCGAACTGCCGCCCGTAGGCGTGCACGTGCCGCCGTAGCCACGCGAGCAGCCCATCGAAACGACCGGCGGCGAGATCGCGGTCGAGATCGGGTAGATGCCGACCGGCCGCAGCCATGAGTTGGGCGGCAAAGATATTGCCCAGCGTGTACGTCGGGAAGTAGCCGATGAGGCCGGCGCTCCAGTGGATGTCCTGCAGCACGCCCTCGGCATCGGTTCGCGGACGGAAACCAAAATCATGGCTGAATCGCTCGTTCCACGCATCGGGCAGATCGGCAACTTCCAGATCGCCATGCACCACGGCGCGTTCCAGATCAAACCGCATCATGACGTGCAGGTTGTAGGTCACCTCGTCAGCCTCCACCCGGATTAGCGACGGCTGCACGACCATCAGCGACTGCTGAACGCTTTCCGCACTGGCATCGGCCAGGCTCTGCGGAAATGCCGCCTTCGCGAACGGGAAGCACCAGTCCCAAAACGCTGGCGATCGGCCAACGAGATTCTCCCAGAGCCGCGACTGCGACTCGTGGATGCCCAGCGACGCCGCCTCACCGGGCGGCAGACCATACCACTCAGTCGGCAGCCCCTGTTCATAGAGACCATGTCCGGCTTCGTGCAGCACGCCGTAGAGGGCGGTGGAAAGCGATCCGGCATCCCAGCGGGTGGTGATCCGGCAATCGTTCGGCCCCACCCCGGAGCAGAACGGGTGCTCGGTGGTATCAAGCCTGCCACGTTGGAAATCGAAACCGATCCGGGTGGCGACCTCCCGGACGAAACGCTGCTGATCGGCCACCGGATAGTGTCGATGCACGATCGCATCGTCAGGCCGCCGCGTCGATCCTGCGCACGCCTCCACGAGGGGAACGATCTCGGCCCGCAGCCGGCTGAACTGCGCCGCGATCGTCGTCCAACGGCCGCCTGGCTCGTAGTCGTCAAGCAGGGCGTCGTAGGGATCGGAACCGGGCATCTGACAGCTGGCGAGTTCACGTTTGAGATCGAACACCTGCCGCAACCACGGCTCCAAGGTGGTCCAAGACGACTCCGCGCGGGCCGTGACCCAGGCCTGCTGGGCTTCCACGCAGGTTTTGGCAAGTGCTCCCACCAACCGCTCCGGCACGCGGGCATGCTTTTCAAAGTCTTTGCGCAGCAGCCGGATCGCGGTGCGGACCTGCGCAGACCCTTCTCGTGCCAGCGGACCAGCCGCCAGCATGGCCAGCTGTTCTCCGTAGGCAGGATCGGTGCGCTGTCGATGGGCGAGGGTTGCGACAGCCTCGGCCTGCGCCCCCCGATACGCCGCGGCCTGTGGCGGCATCATCGTCTGCTCATCCCAGCCCAGCAGTGCTTCCACCGACGCCAGCACCGCGGCCTGTCGGGCATGCCCGCAGACATGGTCGAAAAGCTGCTGCGGGGAGGAGTGTTCGAGCGGAACGGGGGAGACGGGGCGGTGTTGTGGCATGCCGCGAAGTATGCTGTCGGGCGACCGCTCGGACAACCCGCGGTCGCGTGTGAAGCTCTCTTGCAAAGGCTGCAGCCATGCTCGACGTACTCGTGATCGCTCCGCACCCTGACGACGCCGAAATCGGCATGGGGGGCACCATCGCGCTGATGCGATCGCAAGGGTTGCGGATCGGTGTGCTTGACCTCACCGACGGCGAGCCGACGCCACGAGGTTCACTCGAAACACGTGCCCGGGAGACCGCGGCCGCGACCGCGGTGCTGGGACTCCCATGGCGTGAAAATCTCGGTCTTCCCAACCGGCGACTTCGGGCGACGCTCGCCGCCCGGGCGGCGCTCGCCGGCGTGATCCGCCGCGTGAGGCCCCGCTGGCTCTTCGCGCCGTATTGGGTCGATGCCCACCCCGATCATGTCGCCGCCACGAAACTGGTCGAGGCCGCGCGATTCTGGTCCAAGCTCACCAAGTGCGATCTGCCAGGCGAGCCGTGGCACCCCGAACGGATCTACTACTACTGGAGCGTGCATCTGAAGCTCGTCCGCCAGCCAGCCTTCGTGGTGGACATCTCCACCACCTGGGAGACCAAGCGGGCCAGCCTTGATTGCTATGCCAGCCAGTTTGACCAGACCGCCCCGAAGCCCACAGTGCTCGACCGGGTCGAGGCGGCTTCCAAGTGGTGGGGCGCGTCCATCGGCACGCTCTATGGCGAGCCGTTCTCGTCGCGGGAACCTCTCGGCCTCCGGGGCTTTGACGCTCTGGTTTAGAGCGCATCAACATTTGCCGATGGGTTTCCCGGACTGTTTCAGGAGCCGGGGGTCGGTGGAAGCCGAAGCGAGTTGGGCTATCCTGCCCCCGAGTCGGAGGCTTTCAGCGCCCCCGGCGGCTTGGGCCGCTCAACGCATGCCGAATGCGTTCGAGGTCAGAGATGGCGGCCGGGGGTTTGAGCGAGATGGCACGATCGCGGCGACCGGGCGGGGGCCTCGGGGAAGGCTGCACCTACCGTTCGTCAGCGACCGATGAAGACGTCAGCGGGCTGTGGGTACGGCCGCTCGGTCTACTGGATGCGACGGATGGCTTCCCGAGACATCAACGTCATCGCACTCGTCAAGGGCGGAGAACGCTACGTTTTCCTCTTTGATGACGACAGTCGCGAGGAGACGCTGCGAACGCTGGCCAAGTATGCGGCGAACCCGGAACTGAGTTTTTCCTGGTACGACGCCGCCATGCTGGGACAGAAGGTCCGCGGAAGCACCTCCCACAGCCGCCGCCACCGTTTCGTGCCCCGCGCTGACCGTCCGGCTTAGGCGGCTCCCGATGGGATTGCACTCATCGACGGCAGGGGATGGTTTTTCGGCGGCGATCGAGCGATTTCTGCGGTTTCTGGCCGCGGAGCGGGGCGCATCCCCCCTGACCCTGAAAAGCTATCGCGAGGATCTCCGACAACTGGAGGAGTTTCTCCGGTCGGCCGGCTGTCGTACGCCGGGGGAGGCTTCGAGCGTGATCCTGCGCCGGTTTGCCGCCGGCCTGCACGCCGCCGGCTACGCTGCGTCGAGCGTGGCCCGAAAACTGGCGAGCACACGCAGTTTCTATGCGTTCGGCCAACGGGAGGGCTGGGTGCCCGCCAACCCCGCCAAGCCGCTGCGAAGCCCCAAGAGGTCCCGAAAGCTGCCGAAGTTCCTGACCGGGGAGGAGATTGGCAGACTTCTGGCCGCCCCTCAGCCGGCACGGGCGGGGGGACTCCGCGATCGCGCGATCCTCGAAGTGATGTACTCGTCGGGAGTGCGTGTGCAGGAACTGGCCAACCTCAATGATGCCGACCTCGACCTACGGGGAGGCACGATCCGGGTCCGCGGCAAAGGACGTCGCGAGCGGTTGGGAATCGTCGGTTCCCATGCCCAACGGGCGGTGCAGGCCTGGATCGCTTCCCGTCCTCGAAGGGCGGCCGCATCCTCACGAAGTGCGGCACAGCCGTTGTTCACCAACAAGTTCGGGGCCCGGCTGTCAGTTCGCGGGGTGGCCAGGCTGCTGGAAAAACACTTGGCAGTGGCAGGGCTGTCTCGGAGGGCGAGCCCACACACGCTGCGACATAGCTTTGCCACTCACCTGCTCGACGCCGGCGCGGACATCCGCAGCGTGCAGGAACTCCTCGGCCACAAAAGCCTCGTCACCACGCAGATCTACACCCACGTGTCCACCACCCGTCTTCTTGACGCCTTCGACAAGGCGCATCCACGGGCCCGGTGACCAGACTGGCCGTCTTCACGCGCAAGCCGACCGTGTGTCGTGGGCTTCCGGAAAACGTCAGACGAGGCCGCGGCGAACCGCCCAGACGGCGGCCTGCGTCCGGTCGCCGACGGCGATCTTGCGGAGGATGTTTTGCACATGCTCCTTCACCGTCTCCACGCTGATCGTCAACGACTGGGCGATCTCCTTGTTGGAGAGGCCTAGGGCCATGTGCCGGAGCACCTGCGTTTCCCGCTGGGTGAGCGGGATATCGGGATCAGCCGTCGCCACGCGATTGGCCATGGTGGTGGCCACCCGACGGAGTTCCCCGGCTTTCATCGGCAGCTGGCCGGCGGCCGCTCCCGCGATGGAATGGATGAGTTCGGCGCGAGTACAGCCCTTGAGCATGTAATCGTGGGCACCAGCGGCCACGGCACGGGCGACATAGGTCGGATTGTCGAACGTTGAGAGCATCACGACCCGGACGGCGGGCATTTCGGCCCGGATTTTCTCGAGCGCCTCCAGACCGTCCTTGCCGGACATCCGAATGTCGAGCAGCACCACGTCAGGCTTGAGCTTCTTCGTCAGCCGGACAGCCTCTTCGCCGGTGGCGGCTTCGCCGACAATTTTCACCTCAGACCCGGCCAGCAGGCTGACAAGGCCGCGACGTACCACCTCGTGATCGTCCGCAATGACTAATTTGATCGACATCTGGATTTCATGCCTTTCCGCGGCATCTATTCGAGCGATTCCAGCCCGATAGACCGCTGATGTACTTTGCTCAAAAGCGATTGAACGAGCCCCTCGCTTCTTCGCCAATCGTATCAAATCAAGTTTTTTGAAACAAGCTAACGAATCGTTCATGCAGGGGGGCTGAGGCGGACATCGCAACGCGATACTCTTGCGAAAGAGCTTCGATCAGCCAACCACCCAGATTGGTGATGAGCCCTACTTTCCGGCGGAATCGCCCTCAATGGCCACGCGTCCGCATGCGGGACAGCATAGCGTCTGCCCCCTGAGAGAGAAGCCGGTCTGCCAATTCTTTTCCGAGCGATTCCGGCCCGTCGGACATTGCCCGTGAACCGCCGGCAGTCACATCGGCCCGGACCGTAGCCGCAATCCTGATCACGCGGTCCTCCACCTCCTCGAGAACACAGCCGCCCAGTTCGAGTCGGCCGTCGGCGTCATGGTGGCCCCAGGCTCCGATCGGGGCCAAGCAGCCGCCCGCAAGCGCCGCGAGGCAGCTTCGCTCGGCCCGCACGGCCCGATGCGTGAGAGCGTCGTCGAGCGGCTCGAGGGCCCGCACCATCCGGACGTCATCGCAGCGGATCTGAATGCCAAGGGCCCCCTGAGATACCGCTGGCCAGAAGCCGTCGGGCCGCAGCACCTGCGTAATGCGATTGGCCAGCCCAAGCCGCTCGAGCCCCGCTCCCGCGAGGATCAGACAGTCGTACTCGCCGGCGTCGAGCCGGCGGAGCCGCGAGTCGACGTTGCCGCGGATGCCGCGAACGACCAGATCACCGCGGCTCGCCTTCACTTGAGCGACCCGCCGTACGCTGGACGTCCCCACCACCGCCCCGGACCGCAGCGATTCGAGCGTGCAGAGTTCCCGGGCGACAAGCACGTCGAACGGCATGGCCCGCACGGGCACACAGGCCACGGTCAGGCCGGGCGTTTCCTCGGTGGGCAGGTCTTTCAGGCTGTGCACCGCCGCATCGATCCGTCCGTCCAGAAGGGCCCGTTCCAGTTCGCGGACGAACACACCGTCCCCGCCGATGGCGGCGATCGGCACATCCGCACGACTATCCCCCTGTGTGGAGATGGTCACGGTCTCGACGGCATGCCCATGGCCACGGAGCTGATCGACCACCCAGCCCGTCTGCGTGCGGGCCAGCAGGCTGGCCCGCGTGCCGACGCGAATCGGCCGCTCGTGCCCAGAGGATTGTGAATGCGTGTCCATGCCCAAACTGTTTCTCCTGCCTGCCGCGATCGACGTTCCAATTCCAACGAGTCCGTGAGTCTACCCGGAGAAACCTAGGCATCAGCACTGCTCCTGTCCGCCCGTGCCACGACTGCCACGTCCACGGTCGCCGCCCCGGCGTTCAGCAGCGCTCGGCAGCATTCAGACAGGGTCGCCCCCGTCGTCACCACGTCATCCACCAGCAGGATGCTCTCGCCGTCGAGCCGACGACGGACGCGAAAAGCCCCGTGCACGTTGCGGGGCCGATCTTTGATCGGCAGTTCGTTTTGCATCCGCGTGGCTCTGTGCCTGACGATCGGCTGGCTCCAGGGCAGCCCCAGGAGCGTGGCGATCCGCCTTGAAAGCTCACCAGCGGCGGACGTGCCTCGGGTCGATCTCCGCCACCAGTGCATCGGCACGGGCGCAACCCGACCGATCCCCCAGGAACCGATCACCGCGGCGTGTTTTTGGACGATCAGAGACGCCAGGGCAGCCGCCACGTCCTCTCCCGCTGGCCGCTTGGCCCGGAGCACTGCATCGCGGAGCCCGCCGGCATAGGACGACAAGACTGCGATATGACGCCAGGCGTGGGGCCGTTGCGGACAGAGGCGGCAGCCATCGGCAGCCCCGCCCACCTCGCCACACCGCAGGCATCTGCCCGCGTCCGCAGATAACTCCCGTGCACACGTCCCGCAGACGGCGGCGGCCCATGGTGACACGTCGGGCGCTAGTTCCGCCGCCTGCCCTGGACCACCGAGTTGGCTGCGGGGCTCGCTCTGGCAGATTGGGCACCGCGGGGGGTAGACCAGGTCAATGCCGCAGGCCGCCCAGCGACCGGCCTGGCCTCGCAGAAATCGCCCCCATTCCATCGCCCAGCCTCCCCCGCTGCACATCTCGAGGTCCGCCATCCTGCGGTGTTGTCCCAGCCTTGGGTTCCTACCGGTGTTTTCTGGCCGATTGCCGCCCGCCGCATCTATGGGCCGGACCTCAGCCAGGCCTCAGATTGACGCTCCTAGCCGTCCGGCGTACCCTCCGCCGCACACCTCGGCCCCGGCCACTGCAGGCCGGTTCCTCAGGCGGTTTTTCACCACATTCATCCTCTTCCTCAGCCGTCATCCGTCAAGCGTTCATGCTCATCGACCGCTACATCACCCGGGCCCAGTTGCATGCGTTCATGATCGTATTCGTGAGCCTGGCCGGGCTGACATTCGTGGTCGATGCGTTCACGAACATCGAAGAATTCATCGCCCATGCCCCGGAAGCCGGTGGACTGGCACGGGTGCTGGGGGCCTATTACGGCTATCGGCTGATCTCTTTTTTTGACGCTACAAGTCCGGTGATTTCGCTGGCAAGCGCCATGTTCGCCCTCTCCTGGCTGGAGCGTCACAACGAACTGACAGCCCTCCTCGCCGCTGGAGTGACTCGCTGGAGGATCGCCCGCCCGGCCCTTATTTTCGCTGCCGTGGTGAGCCTGCTGGCGATGGCCAATCGGGAGGTCGTGCTGCCGCGAATCCGGCACAATCTCACCCGGAATGCTCAGGATCTCCGCGGAGACGCCGCCCATCCCTTTGAAGCCCGCTATGACCACGAAACGGAGATCCTGTTTCGGGGCCGAACCGCCCAGTTTGCGAACCACCGCATCGACAAGCCCAGCCTGCTGATGCCACCGGCACTCTCCGAGTATGGACCGCAGATCGACGCGGCCGACGCGATCTGGAAACCGGCCGACGCCACGCACCCGGCGGGATATCTGCTGTCAGAGGTCCGCGAACCTGCCGACATCGACCACCTCGAACCGCTGGAAAGCGGCGGCAAGACCGTGGTGCTCACACGGGCAGCGGCAGAATGGCTCGCCCCCGGACAATGCTTCGTGGTAAGCGCCGTGACCTTCGAACAGTTGATCGGCTCAGCCAACTGGAGCCAGTATTCATCAACCGTCGAACTCGTCCGATCCATCGCCAATCCCAGCCTGGGCGTGGGGGCGGAAATTCCCTTGCGTGTTCACGCCCGGCTCGTCTCCCCGCTGCTTGACATGTCACTGGCATTGCTCGGCATTCCCTTGGTCGTGGGACCCAATCGCCGCGGCATCTTTGTTGCGGTCGGCCTCTGCGTGCTGGCTGCGGTGACTTTTTTCATCGTGATTTTCGCGTGGCATGCCCTGGCCGCGGCCTACGTGGTGAGCCCGTCGATCGGCGCCTGGGCGCCGCTGCTCATCCTGGCACCGCTGGCGTCATGGGCGGCTCAGCCGATGTGGCAATAACCAGTCATTGCCCGTAGGGCCATTGCGCGGACTGCTATCGAGCGGCTGTGCGGCCTGTGACGGATGTACTGAAGTCGCAATCAGGCCCACCCCAGACCACCCGGGCACCCCAGCCGTCCCCAAGCCCTTGTCCGGCAACATCTTCCGCATCCATCTTTTTTATCCAGGCCCATTTCTTCAACCCCAACCGCCCCGACTGCCGATCTCTACTGTGCGAATGAAAGTCGGAGGGCCACGTGGCTCCCGGCTCTCAAGGCAAGAATTTTTCGGCGAAGGAGTGCCCCCATGCGGATCAACACCATCAGATTTGGAAGGATCGATGTCGACCCGGCAGATGTCCTCCACTTCCCGAGCGGCCTGCCGGGACTCGAGGACTGCCGCGACTGGGCGTTGCTCGCCGATGCCGACAACGATGCACTGGGATGGCTGCAAAGCACCACGCGCGGTGATGTCGCGCTGGCGGTGGTCAGCCCCCGCCGCTTTGTGCCCGACTATCAGGTGCGGATTCCCCGTAGCGAACTCACTCCGCTGGCGCTGGCCGACATGCGGCAGGCGCAGGTGGTGGTTGTCGTCGGCAAAACCGCCACGGGCCTCACACTCAATTTGAAAGCGCCAATCGTCATCAACCTTGAAGCCCGCACGGGCCGTCAGGTCGTTGCCAGCGGCGAGCTTTCCATGCAATACGAACTCACCCCTCAACAACCGCCACTCAAAAAGAGTGCATAATCTCTGTAACAGCCGACACAGGATCGTCGGCTCTACGAAAGGATCAGGAAGGAACCAGCGATGCTCGTGCTCTCCAGACAACGTGACGAAAGCATCATGATCGGCGACAACATCGTCGTCACGATCGTGGACATCCGGGGAGACAAAGTCCGGCTGGGCATCAACGCTCCGACCGAGATTCC
>CANFQO010000035.1 GCA_947449135.1 Planctomycetaceae bacterium
CACGTGTTCGGTGGCCCGGTCGATCCCAACGGCGCGCGGCACGCAATCCTGCCACGGGAGCGGGTGGCACTCACGGTGCTGCTGGCGACGCTCTTTCTGCTGGGGCTCTGGCCGGGCCCGCTCGTGCGGGCGCTCGACCGGGCCACCGGCCGACTGCTCGGTGTGCCCGCGGAATCAACCGGCGAACACACCGCCGATGGGGCGGATTCGTCCGAGGATTTGCAGCTTTTGTCGCCGGAACGTTGAATGGTGGCCGGCGGTTCGGCAGCGTCACCCTTCCCAGCGGAGTTCCGTTTCGCAGCGGACAGCATCATGGCAGCCAAAAAGTCGGCAGGCAGCACCTTCGAAACGGCGGAGGACGTCGAAGGACTCGGGGTCTTCTATCTCGGTCGCAAGGTCGACCCGGATCAGGGCTCCACCGCATCACTGCCGCTCCTGATCGACGCCCGGCGGTTCACGACCCACGCCGTCTGTGTCGGCATGACCGGCAGCGGCAAGACGGGCCTGCTCATCGATCTCATCGAAGAGGCGGCGATCGATGGCATCCCCACGCTCGTCATCGACCCCAAGGGCGACCTCGCCAACGTGCTGCTGTCGTTTCCCAACCTCGCGCCGGCCGACTTTCTGCCGTGGGTCGAGGCCGACGCCGCCAAACGAGACGGCATCACGCTCGAAGCACTGGCTGAGCGAACGGCGAAGAAGTGGTCCGAGGGGCTGGCCGCAAGCGGGCAGTCGGGCGACCGGATCCGCCGCCTGCACGAGGCCGCCGAGATGGCGGTCTACACGCCTGGCAGCCGCACGGGCCGGCCACTCGCGATGCTCGAGAGCCTCGATCCGCCGGCGGAGCATCTACTCGACGATGCCGAGGCCCGCCGTGAGCGGATCGAGTCGCTGGTGTCGGGCATTCTGGCCCTGGTTGGCATCGACACGGAGCCTGGCAAGAGCCGCGAACACGTGCTGCTCTCGACGATCATCGATTCGATGTGGCGGAGCGGGCAGAAGCTCGACTTTGGGGCGCTCGTCCGCGCGATCCCGGCGCCGCCGATCGAGCGGATCGGCTTTCTCGACCTCGAGAACTTCTATCCCGCCGGCGACCGCTTTCAACTGGCCAGCCGGCTCAACACCGTAGCGGCCGCTCCCGGTTTCGAGGCCTGGCTCGAAGGGGAGCCGCTCGATGTGGGCCGCCTCCTCTGGACGCCGGCCGGCAAGCCGCGGGTGGCCGTCGTCTCGATCGCCCACCTGAGCGACAGCCAGCGGATGGCGTTCGTGACGCTGCTCGCGGGGCAGACGGTGGCCTGGATGCGATCGCAGGGCGGCACATCGTCGCTCAAGGCACTGTTTCTGATGGATGAGGTTTTTGGTTACGTGCCGCCGACGGCCAACCCGCCGAGCAAGACACCGATCCTCACGCTCATGAAGCAGGCGCGTGCCTACGGCCTCGGCGTCGTGCTCGCCACGCAGAACCCTGTCGACCTCGACTACAAGGGACTTTCCAACGCCGGCATCTGGTTCCTCGGCCGGCTGCAGACGGCCCGCGACAAGGCCCGTGTGCTCGATGGCCTCGAGGGCGCGGCGTCGACGGCGGGGCGGTCGTTCGACCGGGGCCGGGTCGATCGGCTCCTATCGGGTCTGGAGCAGCGGATGTTTCTGCTGCACAGCGTGCACGACGAAGAGGAGACGGTCTTTCAGTCACGATGGACAATGGCCTATCTCCGTGGGCCACTCCTCCGCGAGGAAATCCGGCGGCTCACGCAGGGAACGACAGCGATGCCTGGAGCATCGCCTGCACAGACGGCTGGCTGCGCCGCGAGCTCGGCGACTGCCAGCCGTGAGGCCGCGGCCGGCGGTGCCCGACCGCTCCTGCCGCCCGGCATCCGCGAGGTGTTTCTGGCGCCGCGACACGCCGTTCCGCTGGATGGAGTGGTGCACTACCGGCCCGCGATCCTTGGTCGGGGGCGGGTGCGGTTCGCGAAGCCGGCGGCCCGCATCGACATCAACCGGGAAGTGATCTGCCTGGCGCCGGCAGGCGATTCGGTCGGCGAGTCCGCCTGGGAACAGGCCGATCAGTTCGCGGAAGCGCCGGAGATCGAGCCGGCGCCGCGGACAGGCACCTTCGCGTCACTTCCGTCGGCGCTCGCCGGCCCGAAGGGCTATGCATCGCTTGCCACGGCGCTCAAAAGCCATCTCGGCCGCACGTCGCGGCTGATGCTCTGGGCTGCACACGAGGTCGATGCGGTGTCGCGGCCGGACGAGACCGAGGCCGACTTCCGCGTGCGGATCGCGCAGAAGGTTCGTGAATGGCGCGACGCCGAAATCGACCGGGTCCGCGACCGTAATGCCGCCAAGCTCGCCACGCTCACAGACCGCATCGACCGGGCCCGGCAGAAGGTGGAACGGGAGCGGGCCGAGGCCAAAAACAAGTCGATGCAGACCTATGTCTCGATCGGTTCGGCGGTGCTTGGGGCACTCCTGGGACGGAAGACGGCGACGTCGACCAACATCGGACGCGCGGCCACATCAATGCGGTCCGCGAGCCGTTCCGCGCGGCAGCAGGCCGACGTCGTGCATGCGGAGGAGAGTCTGACAACGCTCGAAGAGCGCCGGCAAGCGATCGAGGACGAGGTGGCGGCGGAATTGGAGCGGATCCGGCTCGAGTCGGGCCCGGAACGACTCCAACTGGAGCAGATCGAGATCCCGGCCCGGAAGACCGACATCGCGGTCGACGATGTCGTGCTCGCGTGGGTGCCACAGGAACCGCTGGCAAGCGAAAAGCGAAAAGCAGAAAGCGGGATCTGGTGATGGCGGGATCTACAGCGACCAAAGAGATCGTACTGGTCGACTGCCCCGACGAGGTGGGGCTGATCCACCGAATCACGGGCGTCCTCGGTACCCACCGGCTCAACATCGAGAGCAACCACGAGTTCGTCGACACGGAAGCCCGACATTTTTTCTTTCGGGCTGAGCTAATGCCGGCAGCTGGCGCATCGACGCCCGCGAGCGGTGCTCTCGCGGCTGAGCTGGCCCGCGTGCTTCCGCCGGCGGCCCGAGTACGGGTGACACGGGCGGAGCGACGGCCAATCGTGGTCTGTGCCACCCGCGAGCCGCACTGTCTCGGTGAACTACTGCTGCTCGACGCCGTGGGTGACCTGCCGGGCCAGATCGTGGCGGTGGTCAGCAACCACGACACGCTCCGCGGACTCGTCGAACGGTTCGGCCTGCCATTTCACCATGTCCCCCACCAGGCCCCGGCTGGTGACGACCTGCCGCGTGCGACGCACGAGGCGGCACTGGCCAGTGTGATCGACGGCTATGCGCCGCACTCGATCGTTCTGGCCCGCTACATGCGGGTGCTCTCAGAGGACTTCGTAGGCCGGTATCCCGACCGCATCGTCAACATTCATCACTCCTTCCTGCCGGCGTTTGCGGGGGCGAGTCCCTACCGGCAGGCGTTCGCGCGGGGCGTGAAGGTGATCGGCGCCACGGCGCATGTCGTCACAGCGGAACTCGACGACGGGCCGATCATTGCGCAGGACGTGATCCACGTCGACCATACGTTCACGCCGGAACGAATGGCCCAGGCTGGCCGCGACGTGGAGAAGCTCGTGCTCGCCAAGGCGGTGCGGCTCGTGTTGGAGGAGCGGGTCTTTCTGCACGGCCGCCGCACGGTGGTGTTCGAGTGACGCGTGCCATCAAGGCCCAACGCTCCTCGAGCTTCCGCCGACCCCCTCGCCTACGTCCTCTGGTTTGCCAAGCCGTCGCTACACCTATCAGAGACGCTCTCTATCGCCCAAGCCGCCGGATGTGGTGGCGGGCTCCGGCTCGCTAGGGCTTTTCGCCTGCGGACAGTCTGCGCACTCCGCCAACAGATCACGGAGCAGTGCGACAGCCCGCGTGCGAAGACGGGATACGGTGCCTTCACAGCAGTCCAGGGCGTGGGAGATGATCGCCTGCGTCTTGCCCTCGAGCAATAACTCGACCACCAGTCGCTCGCGAGATGGCAGTTGAAGAATCGCGTCATGCAGATGGCACAGGAAATCGGCCGGCACCGTCCCTGGTGGGCCATTGGACGGGCGTGGGTCAACGCATCCCTCCACAAGGCTCGACGTCGATGTGTCGAGCTGTGAAAACATGATGACGCGTCGGCTCCGCCGGCGATTGGCTCGGGCCACGTCGGCCGCCCGCTCCCGCGTGAGCCAGAGCACGTAGGTTCGACCCGAATCGATACGGCTGTGGTTGCAAGCGGCGTATGTTCGTGATGAGAACGGTGCCACTGATCGTTCTCCATTCGCCGAACCGGCCAAACGGCGAAGATGGTCGAACACGAGCGAGAGCGTATCGTCGACAGCGGACGGATCGCGGACGCCAAGTCTTCGCAGAGTGTCTTTGGCCATGCGGCTGGCCAGCAGCTCGATGGCGATGATCAGCCGTTCGAAATGGTCACGTTCTCCCGTTGCTTGCCAGCGAAGCAGCAGCGATTCGATCGGCATGGCGAGGTTCGACTCAACCGCAGCCACCCGCGATTCCAATGAGTTTTGGGAACGCCCCATCAACGACCTCGCCCCTGTCACCCACCCCACCGAACCCCGTGAAGTGCCGTTCGTCGCACGACGCGTATCGTTTCGAAAACGCACGGATCATAAAAACAAAGGCGGCACCGTTGGCCGACTCAACCCCTCTCGGGTGGTGTTTTTCTTTTTTATGGGTGAGGTGTCAAGGCGGTTTTTAAAACCAAGAATGTGAAATCGAGGACTTGCAGCGCAAGAGTTCGCCGACTGTGGCGTATTAACGTCGAGGGCGGGTGGCCGATTCTCTTCGCAATGGAGTGCGATATGGCAGCCAATCTGAGTTGCTGCGCGCAGCTTTTGTCACAGACACGTGTGCGTCATCATCTCGACGTTGAACAGTCGCTGATTCGTATGGTGTTCGTCACGCAGCACTACCGCAACCTGCGGGGCGAAAAACTGGCGATCGCCCAGATCGCGACGCTTGACGACGGGCGGCGATGTCGGGTCACGATCGAACGGGCGTTCGCCCCCGGTCCCAATGCGGCCGCAACCTGCCTGGCACTCTGCAAGGCGGCGGCCAATACGCCGCTCGTCGGCGTGGAATTCGACGCGGATTGCGAAAATCTTCGCCTCGTAGTTGAAACCGTGGTCGAGGATGGTGGCCTGACCGGTCGTCAACTCCTGTCGATGGTCGACTCGCTTGTTGAAGCTGCCGAGGCCTGGCAGGCGATCGTCGATGCAATCGACACCGCCACGGCAACGCCTGTGGGCCAGTCAGGGGCACAACCAAGTCACATGGCAGCCTGATTGCTGTTTTTTTGGGGAGTCTGCCAGCCCAAGAGGCCCCGCTCTCATGAGGGGCTCGCGGCTTTTTGCAGTCTCACTACGGAATAATTCCCAAGTGATTGGCTGCGGCGGTGTATTCTACCCCCCGTCGATGGGCGACTTCGTCGATGGGCGACTTCGTCGATGGGCGACTTCGTCGATGGGCGACCAAGGGTGCCGAACTGGAGGGGATATTCCTGAGCAATCCCTTTCCGTGGGCAGCCGTGCGCCAATCGACGAATCCGTCGTCGGCCTCGCCTTCTCGCTGTTGTGCCTTTCGGTTTGGTCGTGTGCGCGTGGTTCGATGCGTCTCGCGGCGGAGGACATGCCACCAAACATTCTGCCAAAGACTCGCACCACTGACATGACACCGAACTTCTCCCGACACGAGCAATTTCTCCGCATCTTTGCTCTGCTCGAAATCCTCTCCACGACCCGTCAACCGCTCGATGACCAGGCCTTGATCGCTGCGCTCAAGGAGCGGCTTGGTCTCACTCGGCTCTCGGTCCGAACACTGCATCGAGACTGCGACTTCCTGCTCTCCTGCGGCTATCCCGTCGACCACACCCCGTTGCCGGGAGACCGCAAATACGGCTGGCAGCTCTCGAAGCTCGTAGCCTCCGAGAAGCAGATCCCGGCTGAGCCGCTGACGTTGCTCGAACTGGTCGCCTTCTCCATGGGCCGTGACCTGTTGCGGGCCTTCGAGGGCACGGTGCTCTGGACGGGGATCGAGTCGTTGCGGAATAAGATCGAGCGGGATGTGCCGCCCGCCATGCTCGACCAACTCAAGGAAGCCAGGCAGGTGTTTCACGTCGAGGGGGGCGATCCGTCCCGCTATGCCGCCAGGCCGCGGCTCATCTCGACGCTGACAGACGCCATCTCCAAATGTCGAGAGTTGGAGATCGAAGTACGGACGGACAAGGATGGCCAGACCGTACAGCGTCGCCTCCAGCCCCAGCGGCTGGTGATCCGACCGCCACTGGTGCAGCTCGTTGGCTTTCCTTCCGACACGCCTGGTGATGAGAAACCGGTGCTGCTCGACATCGCGCACATAGAGAAGGTGACACCGCTTGACGTGACCTTCGTGCCCCGACCGCTCGATCTGGACCATCTTTAAGTTCCGGCGATCCACCCCGCATCGCCCCAGGCCGCTCCTTCGCCTCAATGTCTCTCGCGCTCATTCCATGAGCCCGAGATCCTCGTTGTAGCCCGCCTGAACGACCGCGTTTTCGCTTCGCTCGTGGGCCGTCATGTGGGCAGAAAAAGACGCGAAGTTGCGATCGACCCGGGCCCACACCCCGGGGTCGGCGGGAGACGACTCGAGATCGCCAATCACGCGATCCAATTCCGCCAAGAGTCCCGGATGCTGGCCGAGAATCGACTGCACGGCAGCCGAGAGCCTCGGGATTCGTGTGACCGACTCCTCGAGAAAACCGCCCTGCTCCTCCTGGGTGAAGTGATCGCGGAGATGATCCCGCAGTTCGTGCATGGCTGCGAGCACATCCTCGCGGCGTTCCAACGGCAGTGGGCCGGCTGCGGCAAGCGATGATCGGACGGCAAGCATAAGGTGAAAGAGATCGCGATGTTCGGCGAGCACGTGCCCGAGGATCACCGGGTCGGAACGGTCGATCGATGCCATGGCAGGGTACTCCTTGAAGACGAGCCGTGGGCCGCACCCCTGCGACGCGTGATCACGAGCGGGTCACGCTTTTTCCGTGGAGTTATTCGCCCCTCCGGCAACTAAAAAAGGATATGCTCGGAAGGTCTCGCGGGACGTCCACAAGGCTTCCGCGGCACACGCCAGCCCGCCACATCACGGCGACACTTGGGTGGAAAGGGGACGAGACCGGGATGACAGATGCCAATACCCTCTCGGGCACGACCGCCGCGCGCTTGCCGGGCCGTTGGCCATCGAGCTTTCGGGCACAGGCTGTGCTCGCAGGCACGGGCATCGATCTGGCCTCGCTCGGATCGACCGACCGGACTGGCGCAGCGCCGCTGGTGGTCGAACTCATCGGTTCGCTGACCGGTGGATCAATGGCGGCAAGTTCACCGGCCGGCGGCGGCGTGGCTTTTCTGTTTCGCTACGGCGCCGCCGTCTTCTTCGACGCCGCTCCCGCCGGCATCACCGAGTATCTCCGGCAGATCGGCCCACACATCCGGCAGCCGTTCCCGCAAGGGGACCGGGAAACCGAGGTGCTCGACATCCGCGTCGACCCCTCGGGCCGGGAGACGATCGAACACAACACGCTCGTGCTCGCCGATGGTTCGCTCGAGAAGCTGCAGCTCGTCGCTGACATCATGGCCAAGAGTGTGTCGCTGGCGCACCACGAGAAGGGCATCGAGCGGCAGTTCGAACGAATCGAGCCCTTTGCCGTGAATCTCGACGAGTGGGGCCGGGGAGGCCGGGCTGCCCGCGAACTGCTCCACAATCTTGGCGGGGCACTGCTGGCCGAGCACCGGGTCGTGGCCGGCACCCGCGTGGACGACTCTCCAGAACTGCTCTGGGACCATCCCGAGCTCGAACGACTCTGGGCGCGGCTCCGCGACGAGTTTGAGATTCGCGAGCGGTTCGCGGCATTGCACAGCAAGCTCAACCTCATCTCCCGGACCGCGGAGACGGCGCTTGAGCTGCTGCAGAATCGCCGCGCCCTGCGGGTGGAGTGGGCGATCGTGGGACTGATCGTGTTCGAGATCGTCCTGACGCTCGTGCAGTGGGCGCTGGGTGTGGGTCGGTAGGTTGCTCCGCCGGGCGAACCGGAATGGTCAGTCCCAGCCAGTGGACGGTATAACGTGTCGTGTTCGATCCTCCGCACGGAGTCACTCCATGTCCGCATGCCGCCCTGTCGTCTTCGCGATCATTTCCCTGGTGTTGGCAGGTGGGTTCCTGGCGGCTCCGCAGGCACAGGCGCAGCAGGTCGCCGTCGAGGAGTTTGCGCTCGACAACGGCATGCGGTTTCTGCTCGTGCCGCGGCGGGATCAGCCCAACGTCGTCAGCGCCGGCTGGGTGGCCCGCGTGGGGAGCGTCAACGAGCGGCCCGGCATCACCGGCATCAGCCACTTCTTCGAACACATGATGTTCAAGGGGACCGACACGATCGGCACCCGCGATGCCGATCGTGACGCGAAGTATCGTGCCGAACAGAAGGCCATCCGTGACGAGATCAACAGGATCGTCTGGACGAAGCAGTATGACCGGCTCAAACGCGGCGAGATCGCCGATGCCTGGGATCCGGCCAATGACACGCAGGAGTTGCGGGTGCTGCGGGGCAAGCTCGACGCGTTGATCCGCGCCCAGCAGGGCCGCGGCGAGGGGGGCCCGGAGGCGGCCACGATCGTCAAGGATGAGTTTGATCAGGTCTACACGCGTGCCGGTGGCAGCGGCATGAACGCCTTCACGAGCCAGGACCTCACCTGCTACTTCATCACCGTGCCGGCCAACAAGCTGGAGCTCTGGGCCTGGATGGAGAGCGACCGGCTGCACAACAGCGTGTTTCGCGAGTTTTATTCCGAGCGGGATGTGGTGCATGAAGAGCGCCGGCTCCGCACCGATAGCACGCCCACGGGACGTTTTCAGGAGCAGTTCGACGCCATGTTCTGGGAGTCGTGCGGCTATTCGTGGCCTGTCATCGGCTGGCCCAGCGACTTGAACAGCTACACGTTCGAGCAGGCCATGGACTACTGGAACGTTTACTACCGCCCGGGCAATCTCTTCGGCATCGTGGTCGGCGACTTCGATCCCGTGGCAGCGAAGGCCTACATCACCCGATATTTTTCGCGGCTCGATCCGGGCACGAAGCCGCCACCGCCGGTGGTCACGCTTGAGGTCGACCAGATCGCCGAGCAACGGATGAACGCCGAGGGGGATGTGCCGCCGGCTGTCGAGGTTCGCTACCACACGGTGCCGGCTGGCCATGTCGACAGCTATCCGCTCGACATGCTTTCCGAACTGCTCAACGAGCGCACCGGCCGGCTCTATACGGGCCTCGTGGAAGGACGTGCCATCGCCGGGTCGGCGCGAACCGCCTCCGACACCCGCAAGTATGCCGGCCTCTTTTCCTTCGAGGCAGAGACCCGCGGTGATGCCACACCTGAGCAGCTCGAACAGGCCTGGTATGAGGAACTGGCGAAGCTGCAGTCGGCGGAGGTGCCGGAACGGGAGCTGCGGAAAGTGAAAAACCGGGTGGCTGCGGGCAACTACCGTCGGCTGGAAAACAACATGTCGCTCCTGATCCAGCTGGCCTTCTTCGAGACGCTGCTCGACTGGCAGGAGATCAACAACGGACCGAAGAAGTATGAGGCGGTCACGGCCGCCGACATCAAACGCGTGGCCAACACCTATTTCTCACCAGCCAACCGCAGCGTGGCGGTCTACCGTCGCACGGTGGCTGGGGCGGAAGCGAAGTAAGGAACAGGCGGCATCGTCATGAACATGTGGATCTCTCAACATCTGCTGCGGGCCCTTGTGGCATCCGGTGCGGTCGGGCTGATGCTCTTCTCGCCGTGCCGGCTCTCCCATGCGGAGCCGCCAGCGGCAGGCATCCCCGCGCGACCCGAGCAGATCGTGTTCGCACCGCTCGCCTTTGAGCCGCCCGATGCAGCCGGGTTTCGCCGCGTGCTCCCTGACGGCACGGTGGTCTATCTGGCGCCCTCGCATGAATTTCCGCTGGTCAATCTCGTCGTCACCTTCAAGGGAGGCGTGTCGCTCGATCCGACCGACATGCCCGGCCTGGCCGCGATGACGGCCAGGATGGTGCGGGAAGGCGGCACGACGACGATGGGGCCGACTGAGCTGGACGAGTCACTCGACTTTCTCGCCACCGACATCGGCGTTGCAGCCACCGACACGTTCACAGCCGCCACGATGAACTGTCTCGCAAGCAACTTTGACGAGAGTCTGAAGCTCTTTGTCGCCATGCTCCGCACGCCAGCGTTCGACGAAAAGCGGCTCGAGACCTCACGGGCTCGCATCCTCGAATCTCTCAAGCAGCGAAACGACGACGCCTCTTCGATCCTCGGCCGGGAGTGGAAGCGGCTCGTCTATGGCACCGATCACTTCGAGGCCACGGAGCCGACCGACCGCACCGTGGCCGCCGTCTCCCGGGCGCGCCTCGCCGAGATGCACCGCCGCATCTTTCATCCAGGGAACATGATCGTGTCGGTCTCCGGAGACTTCGACGAGAAGGAGATGCTGGCGGACCTCCAGAAGGCATTTTCTGGCTGGGAGCGCGGTAAGGCCGTGGCCGATCCCGTGGCGCCAACGGCCGTCCTGCAGCCGGGCCTCTACCATGTGCCAAAGGATATTCCGCAGGGGAAGGTGGTGATGGGGAGCCGGGCGATCACTCGCGACGACCCCGACACGATCCCATTTCTGCTCCTCAACGAGATTCTCGGTGCGGGCGGCTTCACCAGCCGTCTGATGCGGCAGGTTCGGAGCAACGAAGGGCTCGCCTACTCGGTGCGGTCGACGCTCACCCCGCGGGTGGCCTATCCCGGCGACTTCCGCGCCGGGTTCGAGAGCAAGAATGCGACCGTGGCACTGGCCGCCAAGATCGTGATGGAGCAGATCGCCAGGATGCGTGAGGAACTGGTCACCGACGATGAGTTGGAGACGGCCAAGGCGAGCCTGATCGAGACGTTTCCTCGACAGTTCGAAAGCCGACCGCAGATGCTGCGGGTCTTCGTCAACGACGAGTGGACGAAGCGGCCAAAGGACTATTGGAAGACATTCCGCGACAAGGTTCGGGCGGTGACCCGGGAGGACCTCAAGCGGGTAGCGGTGAAACACCTCGATCCCGAGAAGATGGCGATTCTCGTGGTGGGCGACTGGGAGAACATCGCCCCTGGAGACCTCGAGAAGCGGGCCAGCATGAAAGATTTCTTCGGCGGCACAGTAAAACACCTGCCGCTTCGCGATCCGCTGACGCTGGAGCCCTTGCCTGAGAAGGCAGGGAAATGATGCACAGCGTGCGGGGAACGATTGCTGCCGCCCTCGTCGCGGGAATGCTGTCGGCCGCGACTGCGGCCGCCCAGCCGCCGGCACCGCGGGCTGATGTCCCGGCAGTGCCGATGCCAGCGGCCGAAGCCGCACCGCAGCGGACGACGGTCCCGCCCCGCAACAGCGGGCCTGCCGCGCGGGCACATTCCCGGTATCGCCGTGGCCGTCACGGCACCACTCGGATCATCCGTCGCACACCCGAGGTGATGCGGGAAGATGCAGCCCGTGTGAAACGCGGCGATCTCTTCAGCACCTGGTCGAACGAATATCTGGAGTGAAGCGGGGCACACCGTGCGGCTTGAAGTTCGCTTGTTTTAAGTTCGCCAGGTTTGAGTTCGCATCGAGATCAGGCCGGTGGCGGCGACGTCACCCTCTGCCGGTATTAAGAGACACGACGTAGCGCGAGGGGGTGGCATGAAGAACGCACTGCAGGGGCATGCGGTGGGGACTCACCGGTGGAAAGTGGCCCTGCTGTCGGCCGCCATCATCGCCGGCTGGTGGAGCGATGCCTCGGCCGCCGAGTGGCCGCAGTTTCGAGGCCCTGGCGGAGCCGGCGTCGGAGAATCCTCGGTGCCTGTCACCTGGAGCGACACGCAACAACTCCGCTGGAAAACCCCGCTGCCGGGCCCGGGTTCATCGAGCCCGATCGTCCAGGGCGACCATGTCTTCGTGACCTGCTACTCAGGAGTTGGCGGCGCTGGGGAGCGGACAGCGGGACCTGCGAAACTCGTGCGACACCTCCTCTGCGTGCAGAAGGCCGACGGTGTCGTGCTCTGGCAGCGGGATCTGACCGCGGAACTCCCGGAGGATGCCTACGAGGGATTTCTCACCGAGCATGGCTATGCGAGCAGCACGCCGGTGACCGACGCCGGTGGCACGGTCTTCGCATTTTTTGGCAAGAGCGGCGTCGTCGCGTTTGACACCAGCGGGGAAAAGCTCTGGCAGACGGACGTCGGCAAGGAGTCGAGCAATCGCCGCTGGGGCTCCGCCGCCAGCTTGGTGCTGCAGGGCGACAACGTGATCGTCAACGCTGCCGAGGAGAGCCAGTCGATTCGTGCGCTCGACCGAAAAACAGGCCGCCAAGTCTGGAAGTCTGAGGCGGCATCTTTGGAGCTGGCCTACGGCACCCCAGGACTTGTGTCGCTCGAAGACGGTTCACAAGAACTCGTGATCGCCGTGCCGGACGAGGTGTGGGGCATGGACCCAGCCAGCGGCAAACTGCTCTGGCATGCCGAAACGGCGCTGGCTGGCAATGTGTCGCCGAGCGTGGTGGTGAACGGCACCACGATCTATGTGTTCGGCGGCTTTCGATCCTCTGGTTCGTTGGCGATCCGGGCCGGCGGGAGGGGTGACGTCACCCGGTCGCACGTGCTCTGGACGAGTCGCAACAGTTCCTACGTGGCCACGCCGCTCTTGCACGAGGGCCATCTCTATTGGATCGACGACCGTGGGCAGGCATTCTGCGCGAATGCCGCAACGGGAGAACTCGTCTACCGCGAGCGGGTGGACGGGATGGCTCAGGGCGGGCGACCAGTCTATGCGTCACCGGTGCTCTCCGCCGGCCGGCTGTATGTCGTGAGCCGGTGGAGCGGCACCTTCGTGTTGCCGGCGGCCCCGCGGTATGAGATTCTGGCCCAGAATCGATTCGAGTCGGACGACAGTGACTTTAGCGGCACGCCTGCCATCAGCGATGGTGAAATCTTCTTGCGGTCGGGACAGTTTCTCTACTGCGTAGGGACAGCAGACCAGCAGAAATAGTCGTGGCACTGATAGTGGTGGCGCTGGGTTCATTCTTTTTGACCAAAGGAGCCTGTGATGAGACATACGCCGGAAATCGGATGGATGGCGGCCGCCGCGGTGATCATGCTGGTGCTGACGACGGTTTCCGTTGCCCAGCCGCCTGAGCGGCCGGATGGTCCTCCCGATCGTGGCGGGCCGAGTGTCGGCGGTCCGGGTGAAGATGCTGGCGGTGCCCGGGAAGGTCGTGGCGGCCCGGGAGGACCGGGTGGCTCCCGTGAGGGTCGTGGCGGTCCCGGTGGTGGTGGGCCCGGCGGGCCGCCATCAGCCGAGCGGTTTATCGAACACGCCATGAGCTTCGACGCCGATGGGGATGGGAAGCTCGACCGCAGCGAGCTCACGAAGTTCGCCGAGGAGATCCAGCGGATGCGGGGTGGTCCGGGCGGGGGGCCGGGCGGTAACCGAGGCGGCGCCAGTGGACGAAGCGGACGTGGGCCAGGCGGGCCTGGCGGGGCAGGTGGGGCCGGAGGGCCAGGAGGTGGTCCCCCGGGATCCTCCGAAGAGGGCGACAGGCCGGCACGGCCGCGCCGGCCGGAATAACGTCTGCTCAGACTCAGCCATCCGTTGCCTTGAGACTCGGGCTGTGATCCGCGTACGCGACGAAGACAATCTATGCACCATGCCTCGCCTCCTGCACTCATCGCTCTCGACTGGGGAACGTCGTCGCTGCGTGCCTACCTGATGGGACGAGAAGGTGCTCTGCTCGAGCGTCGCACCCAGCCCTGGGGCATTCAGCACCTGCCGGAGGGCGGCTTCGTGGCTGCGTTCCGTGGCATTGCCGGTGATTGGCGGGACAGGCTGCCAACACTGCCTGTCTTGGCCGCAGGCATGATCGGCAGTCGCCATGGCTGGCAGGAAGTGCCGTATGTCGAGTGCCCGGCCGACCCGGCGGCGATCGCTGCCGGAATCGTGGCCTTCGATGGTGGCTGCGGCACGGTGCACATCGTCCCCGGTCTCATCCAGGGAGGCGGGCTGCCAGATGTGATGCGCGGAGAGGAGACGCAGATCATCGGCGCACTCGCCATCGAACCTGAACTCGCCACGGCATCGCTCTTCGTACTCCCGGGCACGCACTGCAAGTGGGCCAACATCCGCGCTGGCCGCGTCGTCCGATTCACGACCTACATCACCGGTGAACTCTATGCCGTCCTCCGCGACCATTCGATCTTGGGCCGACCGGCGAAAGAGGCTGTCGTCCAGCCCGTCGACAAAGCCTCTGCGGTGGCGGACGCCAGCTTTCACCGTGGACTGAAGACCGCCCTCGACAGCGGCGCTGAAGGCATGGCCGGCAGGCTGTTCACCACCAGGAGCCTGTTTCTCAACGGAGAGCTGTCGGCACCGCAGACGCTCGACTATCTTTCCGGCCTGCTCGTCGGCGAGGAAATCCGAAGTGTGACAGCGGGGCTGCACGTCAGTCCCTGTCCGCCCATCGTGCTGCTCGGCGATGCCGGGCTCTGCGACCGCTACCGCATGGCCCTCGCAGCATTCGGCATCAACACCGTTCGTACCCTCGATGAGACAGGCCCGGCAGGACTGTGGCAGATCGCTTCTGCCGCCCGACTCCTGGTGTAGCAACTTCTGGATACCGTCATGCAGCGTCTGGAAACGGCGAGGCTCGCTCGCGAAAGCATCCTTGCTGCCCAGACACGGCTGATGCACACTTGACTGTTATGAAGCCGAATTCGGATCTGACCCCGATTTCCTCCGGCCTCGTCCCAGCCATGACGGGTGAGGGCGGCTATCCCGCCGCACCAACTCGCTCCATCGGGCATTCCCCCACCCCGGCAGGCTCGTTGGCCCGGCCCATGCTGCCGAAATCGACGATGCTCACGAGCGATCGGATCCACGCCGTGGATCTGGAGGAGCAGATGGATCCGCTGGCCGTCGCGGAGTCCATGGCCGACACCACCCGCTCCATCGCTCGTGTGATCGGACAACTCGTCGTGATCGGCATCGCGGCAGCCGCCATCTGGTGGCTCCTGCCCAAGGGGATCTCAGCTCGTCCGCCACTGGAACTGCCGGAGCCCCTGCAGGCTGAGGTGGTCGCGATTCCTGTTGCCCAACGAGACGCAGAGACTGCCGCAACTGAGCTTTTAAAACAGGCCGCTCCCACCAAGGCGCTGGCTGCATTTCGGCAGTGCGTCGACTCAAACGATCAGACGAGCGTGAACCTCTGGCGATACTACCTGCAGACGCTGGTCGATCTTGATGAACGGGCCGAACTCCGCGAGCGTGCCCGGCAGTTTCTGAGTCGTCATCCAGACCGGCTCGAAGCCCCCCACTTTCAGGCACACGCGATCTGCCGCGATGACATCGAGACCCACCGAGAGCGTGACGGAGCCTGGAACACAGTCTTGAATTCCGTCGGCTCGCCGCGGATCGCTCCGGCCTACGTCGCTGAAATCGAGCGGTGCCAAAACACGATCAGCGACGCCCTCAACCTGCTCCAGCAGCACGACAGCGACTGGTCGTCAGCCAGCCGTACCGCCTGGGCCGACCTGCTTCATCTTGATCGCGCCCGTCTCCACCAACACGCCTGGAAGTGCGGTGGCTTGGCATTCTCCGATCCGCACCGGGAGCAGGCGCTCGAGGCGCTGCGGCAGATGTCGTCGACCACCAGTGCCGATGCCCTGAGCCTGCGGCTGGAAATCTACCGTGGTGTGCGCGATGGCTGGCCCACGCGTCTCGGCTTTGGACCGCAGAAGCAGCTCGTGAACGGTTTTGATTGGTCGAAAGATGACCTGCAGAGGGCCATCGACGCTGATCGCATATCGCTCGAACGACTTCCACCCACGGGCCGCCGATGAGCGACACATCCCTGCGTCCCACCGAGCCCACGCCAGTGGGCCCCACACCGCCGGGGCCGTGGCCGCCCATGTCGCAGCTCGCGAACTGGTCGCAGACACTCCCCGAATTGCTCGGGATGCCCGCCGGCGCCGGCTATCAGCCCTCGGCGCTCGCGAGGCAACTGCTCGTGATCGTGCTCTACGTGGCCGCCGCCCGGCTGATGATGCTCGATCCCTGGTTCACCAGTGACACCTTCACCTGGCGGCAGTCGAGCGTGATCACGCTGCTGGGCCTGCTGATGGTGTCGGCCATCGCCTTCGAGTGGCATCTGCTGGGAGTGTCGAAGGGGCTCAACCTCGTGGGGCAGATCGTGCTGGCCTATCCCTTCACGCTGTTCACCGCCCGATTGCTGGGGCGTCCGTGGCATCAGGCCGACACCGGCGGTGTGATCGGTGCACTCTTCGCGGCGGTGCGGGCGGCGAGTGGCTTTCTGGGGGTGAACAGCTTCATTCCCACCTGGATTGCCGACGCACTTTCGAGCCCAGGCACGGCCATCGTGCTCTTGGCACTCTGTGTGGTCACGTCGGTCGGCGGCACCGCGGCCACGCGCATGGGGCTCACGGCCGGCCTCTTCTTCCTGCCGCTGGCCGTCGCGTTCAGCCAGACGCCGGTGCCGAGCCTGCCCTTCCTTGGTGGGCTGGCCACGATGCTGTTCGGCATGGCGTTGCAATACCGCGACGTCGACAAATACCACCGCGACAAGGAAATCCTTCGCCGGCTACGTCACGTCACCGACGAACTGGAGCGACGCAGTTGCCTGCGGCTCGTAACCCGCACCTGGGCCGATGGCCGCCTCGGCGAACAGACGGCAGAAGGACTCGTGCGGCAGACCTATGAACACGTCCCCGGCGTCGACGCTGCTGCCGTCCGCGAGATCACCCGGGCGATCACGCACGATCTCGTCACCACCCACGGTCTCTTGCAGGTGCGCCATGACTCGGAGGGGATCTTTCTCGTGCCACCGCCGGCCCTCGAATTCGAGGCCGACGTGCTTGAGCAGATCGCCCGACTGCCGCGGATGGTGATCGTGTTTCTGCTGGCGACGTGCTGGGTTTTGCTGCCCTTCGACTTCGTCCCTGATGCCATCCCACTGGTGGGTGCGGTGGACGACGTAATCGTGATGACACTGGCCGGCTGGCCGCTGGCCCGGCTGCTCGAACAGCGAATCGACCGCCGCCGCTATCGTTAGCGCGGTGTCGATGAGTCCGTGGGACTTGCATCCAAGGCAAGGAGCCGGCCGACGCTGCGGAAAAACATCCGGCCGCCAGCGACGGCTGGCGTGGCACGACACGGCTCACCCAGTGGCGTTCGCCCCAGCACCTCGAAGGCATCGCCGTCGGCGATCACCACCACTTCCCCCTCGGCCGACACGTTGATCACGGTGCCGCCCACCACGATTGGCGACGCCGAAAAAACGCCCCCCACGCGGCCCCGCCAGAGCACCGTCCCGTCCGTCGCGTTGACGCAGGTCACCACGCCGCGATCGCCCCAGAGATAGAGCCGTTCTCCCGAACAGACCGGCGTGGGGACGTAGGGGGCGACGCTCCGGTCGAGCTGGTAGACGATCTCGGGTTCAAAGGGAGGTCGAGCTGCACGGCCATCAGCCGGGCCGCCAGGAGCTCCGGCGGGGAGTTTCACCGCCACGAGCGTGTTGTCACCACCACCCTCGCCGCAGGTGCCGACCACATTCGGTCCTGCCATCACCGGCGACGACACGGTCCGCATGGGAAAACATTTCCGCTCCCACAGCACCAGGCCCGTGACTGGATCGACGCCCGTCAGACCGTGGGCATTGCTCGCCAGTACGACGACCGCATTGCCTCCCTGCACCGGATCGGATGGCTCGATCACCAGCGGAGTCGAATAAGCCGTTCGCGCGGTGAGCCGCGGCAGCCGCCAGAGCTCGCGGCCGGTCTTCGTATCGAGCGCCACGACGAGGCTCATGCCGTCGTGGTCGATCGGGATGATCAGGCGATCGCGCCACACGGAGGCAGAGCCCCCGAAGCCGTGCTCACTCTCGAAGGGACCGAGATCGACATGCCAGAGCGGCTCACCGTCGTGGGAAAATGCCTCGGCCCGAAGTTGCTCACGGCTGCTCCAGAGCCAGTAGACGCCCGTCTCGTCGACGGTCACCGAGCCGGAAGCTGAACTATTCTGGACGTGGTGCGGATCGATCTGGCCGGGAATCTCCCGTTGCCAGAGCAGCCGGCCATCGTTCGTCGCATGGCAGGAGACAAATCGCTTCGCCGCCGACTCGTCGGCGCTGGCCGTATAGATCCCCTGGCGCCACACCACCGGAGAGGCATGCCCGTGTCCGGGAAGGGCCACCGTCCATGCCCAGTCCTCATCGGTCCACTGGTGCGGAAACCGCTGCGTGCCTCCGGCACCGGCACACGCCTCTCCGCGCCACCGCGGCCAATCGGTCGGACCTGTCACACCGCTTTCAGCGGCGGAGGACACGGTAAACACCAAGGCCGACAGGGCGATGCCCCATGGCAGACAACGGCGGCAGAATGGCAGGAGCATAAACCGAATTATGGCATCTCTCTGCCAATCAAGCTGCCAATCGTAGGCTCTTTCTGTCGATTTCCAGCCCCTCTGGCCCCCCGGTGGCACGAGAGGAATCGACGCCGGCCCGGACCGTCAGGGGCCTATTTTGGGGTGTATGCTTCAGGGTGAGGGCCGCCTGTCCGGCGGCCGTTGCCGTCCCGTTGCCGGGCCCGGCATGAGATACGCCACGGCGAGGATGGCTGGGGATGAGCGACAACCGCGAATTTGTCGAGGAATTTCTCGTCGAATCGGGCGAGTGCCTCGATCAGCTCGACCGCGACCTGATCGCGCTGGAGGAACACCCAGACGATCCACAGCGGCTGGCGAGCATTTTTCGCACGGTCCACACGATCAAGGGCAACAGCGGGTTCTTTGGCTTCTCCAAACTCGGTGCGCTGACGCATAGTGGTGAGCACCTGCTCGGCAAACTCCGGGACGGCAAGATCCGTCTCGACGATCGGGTTTCCGGGTCGCTTTATTCCATGATCGATGCCGTGCGGTCGATTCTCCAGGCGATCGAGCAGACCGGTGTCGAGGGGGAGCAGGATTTCCGGGAACTCTCGCAGACCCTCACCGCCGTGGCTGCCCAAGACGCCGCGGAGGTGGAGTCGGAGTCGGAGCCAGTGGTAGTTCCAGAAGCGTCTGCCGTGACAGATCCGCTTCCGCCAGCGGCCACGCCACCCGCCCCGCAGCCATCCGCCCCAACTGCCGTCGCCCCCGCGAGCAGTATCGCGCCGGCGGTCGCACCAACGCCCGTTCCCACGCTGCCGATCGCAACCGTGCCGAAGGCCTCCATTCCGGCCGTGGAATCGCCGAAGCCTGCCGCCCTGATGCCGTCATCGGAGACGTCCATCCGAGTCGACGTCGGACTGCTCGCCTCCATCCTCGATCTGGTAGGCGAACTCGTCCTCGCCCGCAACGAACTCCGCACCATCGAATCCACCAACCCCGCCCTTGAAGGCGTGATCCACCGGATCAACACCGTCACCAACTCGCTGCAGGAAGCGGCGGTCAAGACACGGATGCAGCCGATCGAGCATGTCTTCAGCAAGTTTCCCCGGACCGTACGGGATCTGGCCGTCTCCTGCGGCCGGGAAGTTCAGCTCGTCATCGACGGTGCCGATACCGAACTCGACCGCACCCTGATCGAAAGCATTCGCGATCCACTCACCCATCTCGTGCGAAACGCCGTTGACCACGGCATTGAGCCGCCGGCTGAACGCGAGTCGAAGGGCAAGCCGCGTGCCGGGCGGCTCCTGCTGCGAGCCTTTCACGAGAGTGGACAGGTGACGATCGAGGTGAAGGACGACGGGGCTGGCATTCCCGTGGAGGCGGTGCGTGCCAAGGCCGTTGCCCGTGGGCTCGTCGATGCCGATACCGCCGCCCTGCTCCCCGCCGACCGCGTGCTCCAGTTCATCTTTGAGCCCGGCTTCTCCACGGCCGCCCAGGTGACGAGCGTTTCGGGCCGTGGCGTCGGCATGGACGTCGTGAAGACGAATATCGAGGCGATCGGCGGCACCGTCGACATCGCCAGCCAACCGGGCCTTGGCACGACAGTGCGGGTCCGCGTGCCGCTGACGCTGGCCATCATCCCGGCGCTTGTCGTGCGGTGCGGATCAGAACGGTTCGCTCTCCCGCAGGCTGCTGTTGGCGAACTGGTCTCCCTGCGGACTGACGGCGGGCCACGAATTGAAGGCCTCGCCGGATCGGCTGTGATCCGGGTGCGTGGTCGCCTCGTGCCGGTGATCTTTCTGGACGAATTCCTGGGCTTGAGATCCACCACTGCGGCCCGGGAGAACGGGACCGTCGTTCTCGTGCGGGTCGATGACCATGAGCTTGGGCTGGTCGTCGATGGCACACAGACCGGCAGCCTTCCCACAGACGACGCCTCGCGGCAGCCAGGCACTTCCGTCATGATCACGGAGGCTGCCAGCCTCTCGACGATTGTCGTCAAGCCGATCGGCAGCCTGCTGGCACAACTCGGCATCTATTCAGGCGCCACCGTGCTCGGCGATGGCGGCGTGGTGCTGATCCTTGACCTCCGCGGGATCCTGCGGGCCGCCGATCTGCCGGCCATTGAACGCCGCGTCGAATCAGTCGCGGAACAGACGATGGACGCCACGGACAGCTATCTCGTCTGCCGCACCGTCGCCGGTCGCCGGATCGCCGTGCCCATCGAACTTGTGGTACGTCTCGAAAAATTTGCCTCAGCGGACCTGCAGACAGCGGCTGGAAAACGCCTGGTGCGTCGGGGCGACGGCTACACTCCCGTGGTCGATGCCGACAGCCTGCTCGGCGCGCCGTCAGCCCCCGTAGGGTCGGCCGGAGATGCGGACGACGGCACGATCAATCTGGTCGTGCTCGACGACCGCTGCGGCGGGATCGGTGTCGCGGTGCGGCAGATTCTCGATGTCGCAGCGGCGGAATCGATGCTGCAATCGACACTGGCTGCCGCTGGCGTGGCAGGCACGCTGGCCGTCGGCGGCCTCGCCACGGAAGTGCTTGATCTGACTGCACTGGCGGCAGCGCCCAAAACGCTCCCTGCCGTCGGTGGGTCCCACGCCTGGTATCCCTCCGCCGACTCCCTCTCGTGATCGCCCACGTCATGGCCGACATCCAACGCGATACCCGCCACTGCTGTTTTCTCGTCGGTGGAGACTGCTTCGCCGTCTCGTCGACGGGCGTGACGGAGGTGTTGCGTGACGGGAGAATCACCCGCGTGCCGCACGCGGCGGAGGCCGTGATCGGCCTCCTCCATCTCCGGGGCCGGATCGTGCCGGTGATTGACATGCGGCGACGGCTCGGTGTGATCGGCACGGCGTCGACTGCCAGCCGCACGCACCTCGTGATCCGCCTCCACGACGACTGGTACAGCCTGCTCGTCGACGAAATGCTCGATGTGATCGAGGTGGCGGAACATCAGATCGAACACCCATCCAAGCCATCCGCCGACACAGCAAACGATGCCGTCACCGGCGTATTCGCCGATGACGGCAGGCTCGTCTATTTTCTCGATCCGCAGCGGATCGTACAGCCACTAGCCCGACAGCGTGAGCAGTTTCTCCAACGACAGGGAGCCCCGCATGGCACCGTATGACATTGACTCCACGACCCTTGACGGCACACGGCGCGCGGCCGTTGGAGGCTGGCGTGCGCTGCTCAGCAACAGGCTGCTGCTGGCGCTGCTGGCCGTCTCGTTGATCCCGCTGGCATTGATGGGGATTGCCACCTATCGATCGGCGGCGAACGCGTTGACTGCCGAGGCGTTCGCAAAGCTGGAGACCGTCCGCACGATTACCGCCAAGTCTGTCGAACGCTATTTCCTGACGCTGCACAATGAAATTCGGGTGCTTTCCGAGGACCGCATGACGATCGATGCCTGCAAGCAATTCCAGGCCGCCTTCACCACCGTTCTTGCCGACAACACCGCCGACGACAAGGCGGTAGCCCGAGCCCGTCGGGAACTCGACTCGTATTACGTCGGCGAATTTGCCACGGACTACCGGCAGCGATCTGGAAGCGATCCGGTGACCCAGCCATACGCCGAGGCTCTCGACGATACAGCCGCATACCTCCAGAACCTCTATATCCGCAACAACGAACACCCCATCGGCTCCAAGCTTCTGCTCGACGCGGCTGACGACCAGTCGGCCTACTCGAAGGTGCATGCGACCTTCCACCCGCTGTTTCGTAGCATTCTCCAGAAATATGGCCTCGCCGACGTGTTTCTGATCGACGCCGAAACGGGCCGCATCCTGTATACGGTGCACAAGGAGCCCGACTTCGCCAACTCGCTCCGGACAGGTCCACTCGTGGGCACCAGCCTGTCGGCTGCCTTCCTCGAGGCAGTCGGCAGTGGTCGCCGGGATGCGGTGGCCTACGGGCCATTCGCCCGCTACTTCCCCTCCTGCATGCAGCCGGCCAGCTTCCTCGCAGTGCCGCTGTTCGACGGCCGACAATTGGTCGGTGTTGTCGCCTTCCAAATCCCGATCGATCGGGCCAACGAGATCATCGGCGAAACAACAGGCATGGGAACGACCGGTGAAACCTACGCCATCGGTCCCGACCGGATGTTTCGCAGCAACTCACGGTTTGCCAGTGAGCTGGGTGTCGCCACCACCATCATCGATCCAAAACTCAAGGTGAATACCGCGCCGGTCAAAAACGCCCTCGACGAGGGCGGGTCGGGAACAGCCCTCAATATCGACTACCGTAACAAGGCCGTGCTCTCCTCGTGGTGTCCGGTGACGATTCACCGGGACGAAGGTTCCGAACGGGGCACTGTTCGCTGGGCACTGATCTCTGAAATCGACGAGTCTGAGGTGATGGCCCCGATCCATCGGCTACGGAATTTCGCCCTCACCATCTTCGGCCTGACGACAGCGGGCGTGCTGCTCGTGTCATCCGGCATCGCCCGCCGTCTCACGCGGGAATCAAACCGTCAGGCGGCCCTCGTCAGCGGCATCGTCGACAACACGCATGCGTTGGCCAGTTCCTCCGAAGAACTGACGAGCGTGAGCCAGCAGATGAGCGCGGCAGCGGAGGAGACCACGGCACAGGCAAACCTCGTCTCGGCCGCGGCGGAGCAGGTCAGCAGCAACGCCAGCACGGTGTCGGGATCGATCGAGAATCTCGTGTCGAGCATCCACGAAATCGCCAAGAGCGCTCAGGATGCCGCCTCGGTTGCGAAGCAGGCGGTCGATCTGGCGGGCACCGCATCGACAACGATGGACGCCCTTGGCCGTTCCAGCGCCGAGATCGGCAAGGTCGTGAAGGTGATCACGTCGATCGCCGAGCAGACGAACCTCCTCGCCCTCAACGCCACGATCGAGGCCGCGCGGGCTGGGGAAGCCGGTCGTGGGTTCGCCGTGGTCGCCAACGAGGTGAAGGATCTTGCCCGTGAAACCGCCCGTGCCACGGAGGACATCGGTGCCAAGATCGAGGCCATGCAGAGCGATACGCAGCGGGCCGTGTCGGACATTGGCGGCATCCGCGACGTCATCGAGTCGATCGACGCGCTGCAGACGCGGATCGCGGCGGCCGTCGAGGAACAGTCGGTGACCACCAGCGAGATCAGCCGTAACATCGGCGAGGCGACCACGGGCTCGTCCGAAATCGCCGAAAACATCATGCAGGTGGCACAGGCCGCTCAGAGCACTGCCGAGGGAGCCTCCAATACACAGGTTTCCTCACAGGAACTCTCCCGGATGGCGCAGGCGTTGCAGCGGCTGGTCGACGAATACCGGCGGTCCTGACGGGCTGACGGTCACACTGGCCGTCATACTGACGGTCACACTGGGAGGTTGCGGACGTGCGTGCGCTGGTCGTCGATGACTCGAAGCCGAGCCGCAGCATCCTTGCGCGGGTGCTCCGCGATCTCAGGTTTGACTGTACTGAGGCAACCAATGGCCTCGAGGCGATCGCGGCACTCGCGACTCAGGGGCGGCCCGACCTGGTGACCATCAACTGGCACATGCCGGTGATGGACGGCATCGAACTGCTTCGCAAACTGCGAGCAAACCCGGCCCACCGCACCCTCAAGCTGCTGATGGTCTCCACCGAAAACGACAAGGACCAGATCGCCACCGCGATCGCCGCGGGTGCCGATGATTTTCTGGCCAAGCCGTTCACCCCCGAGGCGCTCGCTCGCAAGCTCGTGAGTCTCGGCGTCTGCACATCGGCCGAGGCGGCGGCAGCCGGCACACGCGGCCCGATCCGCGTGCTCGTCGTCGATGATTCGGCCACGATCCGCAACGTGCTCTCAGCCACCCTGGGAGCCGATCCCGATCTGAAGGTCGTTGGTACGGCCATCAACGGACAGGTAGCGCTGACGAGCATCGCCGCCAGTCCGCCCGATATCGTGCTGCTCGACGTCGAAATGCCGGTGCTCGACGGGATCTCGACCCTGCGGGCGATTCGCCGTACACACCCAAAACTGCCGGTGCTGATGTTTTCGAGCCTCACCGAGCGAGGATCGCGGGCTACGCTCGACGCGTTGCTGGCGGGGGCCAACGACTATGCCGCCAAGCCCGCTGCCCAGACGCCCGAAGAGGTAGCTGCCCGCATCCGCGAAGAAGTGATCGTGAAGATCAAGCAACTGGTGCCCCGGGGTGGGCCGGCCGTGCGGTCGGCGGCCGCGGTCGTGGCCCGTCATCCAGCGACGGCCCGACGAGAACCGATCCGGGGCGTCGTTATTGGGGTGTCGACCGGTGGACCGACGGCGCTTGCCGAGGTGCTTCCGGCATTCGCTGCCTCGGTCGGCGTGCCGGTGCTGATCGTGCAGCACATGCCGGCGTTCTTCACGGCCCAGCTGGCCGAGCGGCTTTCCAAGCTCTGTAACGCCAGCGTGCGAGAGGCTCAGGCCGGTCAGGAGATCCGTCCAGGCGACATTCTCCTCGCGCCGGGCGGCCGCCATCTCGAAATCGTCGGCGACGCGGGGACGACGCGTGCGCGGCTCACCGACGATCCGCCGGAAAACTCCTGCCGACCAGCGGCGGATGTGCTGTTTCGATCCGCGGCACGGCTCTGGGGCGCCGGTACGCTCGGCGTGGTGCTCACCGGGATGGGCCGCGACGGCCTGCAGGGCTCGCGGATGATCGTCGAGGCCGGCGGAACGGTGATCGCACAGGATGAATTCACGAGCGTCGTCTGGGGGATGCCGGGGGAGATCGCCCGCGCCGGCCTGGCCGATGCCGTCCTGCCGCTGCAACAGATCGGCGTCGAGGTGGCCCTGCGACTGAAGCGGCGTGGCGGCTAAGCCGCGAGGAACACACGCATGAAGGTCGGCACGCCACAGTTCACCTTTCTCTGCGAGCTGCTTCGCAAGAAAACCGGTGTCGTCATCGACATCTCGAAGGAATACCTCGTTGTGGCACGGCTGATGCCGATCGTCCGGCAGCGGGCAATCCCCAGCCTCGACACGCTCATCGATCGGATTCGCAAGGGAGTCGACCCGACGCTCGAACGTGACGTTCTCAGCGCGATGATGACCCACGAGACGTCGTTCTTCCGCGATAAGAGCCCGTTTGAAACGCTCCGTCAAAAGCTGCTTCCCGAACTGATTGAGCGGCGAGCCGTCCAGCGGCAGCTCACGATCTGGTCGGCCGCCTGCTCCACCGGCCAGGAGCCCTACAGCATTGCCATCCTGCTAAACGAGCACTTCCGCGACCTGCTCGGATCGTGGCAGGTGCGGATTCTCGCCACCGACTTCTCCGAGACCGTGCTGACTCAGGCCCGCGAGGGGGTCTTCAACAATCTCGAGACAGCTCGGGGCATGCCTCCCGAGTTGCTCCAGAGGTATTTTCGGCCGCTGCAGGGAAAGTGGAGCATCTCGCAGGACTGCCGAAGGCTGGTGGAATTCCGCTCGCTTAATCTCAACGCCACCTGGCCGATGATGCCCCCCTGCGACATCATTTTTCTTCGCAACGTGATGATCTATTTCGACGTCGCCACCCGTGCGGCACTGATCAAGAAGATGCGAACCGTCCTGCGGCCCGACGGAGCACTCTTCCTGGGTGGTGCGGAGTCACTGATCGGCACCGACACGGGCTACGACCGACTCGCCGGAGTGGGATGCAGCTACTACCGCCCGAAGCCGCACTAAAGCGAATGACGCCGACAACCACGGCCTTCTTTCACTGTCGCGGGAGACGGGAGTCGGCGGAAGCTCGAGGAGCGTTAGGGTTTTTCGACCTGATAGGCAATGCACTGCCGCAGGTCGTGGAAGGAGAAAAAACCTCCGCGACGAGACTTCTGCCGATTCCCGGCGGCTTGGGCCGCTAGACGTATGACGTTTGCGCTGTCGATCGCAGCGTTACGGCCGCCACTCAACGCCGAGGATCGAGACGTCATCGAGCGGGCCGATGGGCTGACACCAGTCCTCGACCCGTTGCAGCAACGCCTTCACGCTCTCATCGAGCGACTGCGACCGAGTGGCCGCCAGCACGCCGGCCAGCGCCTCGTCGCCGAGCTGCTGGCGATCCTTGTCCATCGCCTCCGGCACGCCGTCTGAATAGAGGTAGATCCGATCGCCGGGAGACAATTGCAGCGAGTGCTGCTCGTAGTCCACGTCCGGCACGAAGGCGATCGGAAAGCCCTCCACAGGATGAAACTCTGGCGTTCCGCCGGCCGGCACCCGCACGAGCGCCGGATGGCCGCCCGACACGTAATCGAGCCTGCCAGTCGGCATGTGCAGCACGCCGTAGAGGATCGTGAAATAGAGGCCCGAGAATTCGTCCGCCTGAAAGAGCCGATTGAGCTGCGTGGCCACTTCCGCAGGCCGCGCGACCGCGATCCGGCCATCGGCCCCCTGCCGCACGAGCAGCGACTGGTCGGACACTTTCGGCGTCAGGAACCGGCCCACGGTTACCGCCATCAGCGACGAGGGCACTCCATGGCCGCTGACGTCGACGACGAACAGCCCCACATGCTCTTCGTCGAGCATAAAAATATTGAGGAAGTCGCCGGCGAGGCTGTGGCACGGCACATACCTCCAGGCCACTTGCGTGGCTGGAATCGTCACGTCTTGAGCGGGCAGGAGCGACTGCTGCACCTTGGCCGCGGCCTCCAGATCGCGAACCATCTGCGCATTGTTGCGGGAGATCTGCTCGTTGAGATCGGTCAGTTCGCTGTTGGTCCGCTGCAGGTTGTCGCGGGCCACGGAGAGATCCTGGTTGGCGACGACCAGTTCCTGGTTCTTGGCAACGGCGTTTTCGAAGGTCGAGACGAGCAGGTTGAGCACCTGCTGACGGCCGGCTTTGACGCGAAACTGCTGCCCCGCGAGCGTCACCTCCAGCATGGCCGCCTCGGCCCCGGCGCTGTCTTCTTCGAGCGGCGAAGCGAGGAGCGACTGAATGCGGCCGAGCAGGAAGTCTGCCTCGTAGGGCTTGGTGACGTAATTGTCGGCGCCCGCATCGAGACCGCGGATGATGTCGATCGGGTCGGCCAGCGTCGACAGAAGAATGAACGGTAAGGTCTTGAGCGCGGGATCGGTCTTGACCGCCTTGCAGAACTCATACCCCGTCATCACCGGCATCTCGATGTCAGAGACGATGATGTCGGGCCGCCGCTCACGGACAAGCGCCAGCGCCTCAGCACCGGTCTCACCCCAGCGAACCGTATGCCCGGCCTCGGTGAGCCGACGCTGGAGCATCTTCGCCTGGATGCGGCTGTCCTCGGCGATCACCACGTCGACACCGCCACCGGCAGCGGCACTGCCGGCTGATGCTGTCGGCTGAGCCGAGGCGTCTGAGTTCATCGCGGTCTTTCCCGAGTGCGTGCGATGCTCAGGCTTCAAACGCTGCCAGGCCGGCAGGCGCATCGGGGAAGATCTTGAAGAGCTTGTCGAGGTTCGTGAGCTTGAAGACCTGGAAGATCTCGGGCCGGATGCCGCACATCTTCAGCCGCCCTTGGCCTTGGCTGATTTTGCGATGCAGCTGTCCAAGCAGGCCGAGCATGGCGCTCGACATGAACTCGACGTTGGCGAAATCGAGGAGCATGTCCGGCCCGGCTGCGTTGCCGATCAGCCGGTTGATCTCGGTCTTGATCTCATCGAGCACCGTGTCGTCGAGGATCTTCTTGTCCTTGAACAGCACGATGTGGATGTTGTCCTTCTTGCCGGTCTGGATACGACGGTACTGGTCCATGCGTGGTTGATTCCCAGAGGAAACTATCGAGGCGGAGCGAGCCGGATGCGGAACGAGCCGCGACCATCCCCTCAGCCTAACCGGTCGGGTGATGAGGTGCCAGCGGCGGCCGATCTCTCGTCCTCAAATCCTCGCGAAAACCGAGGATTCTACCCCCTGAAGGCGGTCAATCCGTCGAAACAAACCTCCCAGATTATGCGAGCCGAACTACGGTCGTGCCGGCTATGCCTGCCCTGCTCCGGAAGACGATTGTCCTCTGGGGGCCGGGCCCGGGCGTAGCCCGGTCGCACCGGAGGAGCGTTCTTGGCGGGGGGCTGCATGACTATGGGTTTAGCGCATCGGCAGGTCTGGAGCGTCGCCAGCCTGGCAGTCTTGGCGATGTACGGGCTGGCAGGGATGTCCCACGCCGATGGCACCGGGAGTCCGTTGCTCGACGAGGCAGCAGAGGCCTCGGCTGTCGCGATCAACGAACCACTTCCGGCCGACCCGTTCGACCAACTGCCTGCCGCCGACGACGCCTGCATGCAGGAACTGCGGCGGAGTTGCTGCTGTCCTGGCTGGACACACTATGCTATTTTCGACCTGCTCTTCCTGCAACGGAACAATCAGGCCGGTAACCAGCCACTCGTGGTGACCGCCGGAGGAGCGCCGCTCATGAGTGTCCAGGATCTGCAGCCATCCACGGCCATGGGCGTGCGGGTCTTCTATGGGGAACTGTTCACCGACACTCTCGGCTGGGAGGTGGGCTATCTCGGCGTCTATGGCATGTTTGGCAGCACGACAGTCACCGGACCGGGTACCCTCAACACTCCGCCACAACTCGACACCGCGGTGAACAACTTCAACGATGCCGACTCGGCGCGGGCCACCTACTTCTCCACCCTGAACATGGCGGAGATCAACATCTTCCGCTACGACTGCTGTCAGGAATGCGGGCCGACCCGCTGCCGGCTCACGAACTGCCAGCCCAACTGTCATTGCATCAATTACCTGGCCGGCTTCGTCTGGGCAGGGCTCGACGAGCAGGCCAATCTCTCCATGGCCTGCTGCAATCCGCCTGAGGCCGCCAGCTACAACGTGCGGTCGTCCACCAACTACTTCGGTCCGCAGATCGGTATGCGCGGCCGCCGTGAGTGGCAACGCTGGGCCGTGGAGGGCTGGTGGAAGACGGCCGTCTGCGGCACGAGCGGCTACCAGGCTGCCGATCCGATCGTGGGCACGATCTCCGGTCAGGCACGCGGCCCCGTCTCCGCGAGCGAGACCGGGGTCGGCTTCATCGGCAACTTAAACGGCACATTGATCTACCGTCTCACCGAGGTCTGGGGCCTGCGGGCCGGCTACAACCTCATCTGGCTGACCAATTCCACCCTCGCCCCCACGCAATACGACTTCAGCAATGTGGCGTCGAGCGGCACCGGCATCAACGACAACGGCGGCATCTTCTTGCAGGGTGCCAACCTGGGCGTCGAGGCCCGCTGGTAGGCGACGACTACTTCCGCAGCACACCGATCCGCAGCGGCGGCAGGATGCCCGTCGAACCGGGCAGCGTCGACGACGTGCCGCCCGACGGGTCGGTGTTCTTCTTCACACCCCCTGTCTTGCCAAACTGTCCCTGCACGCTGTAGATCTCCGTCTCGCTGATCGCCGCGGTCCAGACGTCGGCCCGCTGGCCGCTTGCGCCACCGAAGGCCGCGAAGGACGCTGTCGGGATCTTGCTGATACCGCGGTAGGTCTCGACCTTCGAACCGCCGTTCACGCCCGCCGACACGAGGACACCCGCAGCGGCCCCGTTGACACCCGGTAGTGCCGCCACCGAGACGCCACCTGAGTATCCCTTGCCGATCGGCTTGACGGTGTTGACCACCACAGGGGGTGCCGACACGGCGTTGTAGCTCTTCACGGTGGCGGGGATCCCCGGACCACTGCCGACGATCACCTCCGTGATCCCATCCGGGTCCGGCGACGTCCGCGTGCTGCCCGAGAAGGTGCCGATGTCGGCGGTAGCCACCGTCACGCCGCCGCGGAATGCCGGACCGAAGGGCTGCATCTGCCGGATCGGCGTGCTGGAGATGCCACTGCCCGGCATCACGTCGAACACGCGGACGAGACTCGTCCCTCGCTGCTGGCCAGCGACCAGCTGCGTTGTGCCGACGCCCGTCACGGCCCCGACCGCCACCTCGACACCGCCGGTATATCCCGATCCGAACGGGGACATGCGGTACTGAGGCAGTTCAACGCCATTCTGCGTGAAGACCCGGACTTCACCGGGACGGCCCGGCCCCGGCGCGGTGATGATCTCGTCGATCCCGTCGCCGGTCATGTCGTAGCCGTAGACATGCACACCACCGCGGAATCCAGGCTCGTAGGCGAAGAACTGCGTCAACGGCAGGCCCGTCACGGGATTGATGACCTGCACCAGCGGCGTGCTCGTGCAGCCAAGATCGGTGCCGAGAATCAACGCCGGCGAGAAGTTCGGCGTGTCGGTGTCGGTGGCCGAGTCAGTCGTACCGTCGGGAGCGTTCACGGTGGCGGTATTGACCAGCGTCGTCGTAGCCGTGGAGAGCGTCTGAGCGATGACCGTGTAGGTGACCGTGCCACCCACGGCGAGGTCGATCGTCTCGTTGATCGAGCCGGTGCCGATCGTCTGCGCTGAGGAGTTGGAGCCAGTGAAGACCGCCGTCCAGGTGGAGGCGGCCACGTCGATCACCGTGGGATCGAGGACGTCGATCACTTTCGCTGACTGTGCAAAACTCACTCCTGAGTTCGTGACCACAATCGTGTAGGTCACCGACTGCCCAGGCTTGTAGATCGCCGTGCCGTCGGTCTTCGTGATCGTCATCGCCGTCACGGGCAGCGGCGTGCTGATCACCGTCGACGTGTTGTCATCAGGGTTCGGGTCTGGGAAACCAGCGGGGGCCGTCACCGTCGCGGTGTTCGTCAGCGGCGAGAGGGCGTTGGCCGCCACAGCGGCCGTGATCGTGAATGCCGCCGTGCCGCCGACCGGCAGGTCCGTCAGCACCGCATTGATATCGCCCGAACCGCTCGCCGGACCCGCGGCTCCTCCGGCATACGACACCGTCCACGTCACCCCGGAAAGCTCCGCCGGCAGCGTGTCGGCCACAGTGGTGTTCGTGACGTTGCTTGGACCGAGGTTCGTGACGACGAGCGTATACGTGAGCGGACCGCCGGGCGTGAATGTCGCCGGACCGGCCTTCACGATCGTGAGGTCGGCGCCCGGTGGCGTAACGACACCGACGCTGTCCGCGGCCGCAAGCGGCAGGCGGGTCGTCGCCCCCGTGCCCGAGGCCGACGCGGAATTGCTGATCACGGTCGAATCGGGCGTGAGGGCGTTGACCGTGACATCAAACGAGATCGTCACCGACCCGCCGCCAGCAATATTGCCGAGAAAGCCCGTCACACCGCCTCCCTGACTGCCTGTCAGGGAGCCCTGGCTGGACGAGAGGTTGCCTGCGTAGGTCGTGTTGGCCGGAATCTGGTCGTTGAAGAACACGTCCGCGGCGATGTCGGTCGGCAGCGTTGCCCCACTATTGTTTGTGACGACGATCGTGTAGCGGAGCGTGTCGCCATCCTGCACGAACCCGCCGTTCACATCGACGACCGTCTTCGTGAGGGCCAGTTTTGCGGCCAGCAAAACCGTGTCGGTATCGGTTGATGTGTTGTTCGCCGGCGTCGGATCGGTAGTACCGACCGGGGCCGTGACCGTGGCCGTGTTCACGAGCGACGTCGTGGCGGTCGGGCTCGTCTCGGCGATGACCGTGTAGACGGCCGTACCACCCACGGCCAGGTCGATCACCTCGTTGATCGAACCGGTGCCTGCGGGATCGCCGACCGAGCCCGTGCCGGTGAACACAGCACTCCAGGCCGCCGCGGTGATCGTGGCCGGGAAGGCGTCGGCCACCCTTGCCCCGCGGACGAAGCTCGGGCCGGCGTTGGTGACCGTGATCGTGTAGGTGACCGGCAGACCCGGCGTGTAGGTCGCGCTCGAATCGGTCTTCACGATCTGCAGGTCGGCCACCGGGGCCACGCTGCTCCTGCCGGTCGAGGTGTTGTTGTCGGGGTTGGGGTCGGGGTCGCCGTCGGTCGGCTGGACCGTGGCGATGTTCGTCAGCACGCCGTTGAGCGTTGCGTCGGCCGTGGCTCGCACCGTGTAGGTAGCCCGACCGCCCTTCGGCACGGTGACGTTCGTATTCACGTTGCCCGAGCCCGATGCCGTGCCGCTCGCGCCGCCGGTAAACACAGCCGTCCAAGTGGCACCAGTCAGCCCGGCGGGCAGAACGTCTTCCACGAGGGCGTTCGTCGACGTACTCGGACCTGCGTTGGTCACCACGAGCGTGTAGGTGAGCGGTTGGCCCGGCGTGTAGGTGGCAGGGGCTGTCTTCACGATCGCGAGATCGGCACCGCCCGCCATCGAAATCCCGACCGTGTCCGTAGCCTGAAGCGGCACGCCCGTGACCGAGGCGGTGGCCGTGACGAGGGCCGTGTTGATGATGGCCGAGCCGAGCGGCGTGCCGGCATTCACCGTCACGTCGAAGGTCACGGTCGTCGACTGACCGGCAGCGAGCGTGCCCCCCACTGGCACGCCGGTGCCGGCTCCGGCTCCGGCGCCTAACTGGAAGTACACCGTGTTGAAGAAGCTGCTGTACTCAGCCTGATCGCGATCCACGGCGTCGGTCTTCGCGCCAGCATTGGCCCCGGCCGTGATCCGCAGCGTGCCGCGCTTGTAGGTGGTGTTGGCCGGGATCACGTCGCTGAGGATCACGTTCGTCGCCGCCTCGGCCGGCAGCGGCGTCGCCAGATTCGAGACGACGATCGTGTACCGCAGCGTGTCGCCACTCACGAGCACGCCGCCATTGAGATCCCGCACGGTCTTCACGACGGTGAGGTTCGCCGGATGGGTGACAG